>JAHHSN010000023.1 GCA_020025195.1 Angelakisella sp. | reverse complement strand
CAAAACGGGACTGTACCGTATTTTTCAAAAAACTTCCTTATGAGGCGTAGCCATTCGGATACGCTCCCTTTTCATTTTATCCTTGCGGCTCCTGTTCCGGGGAGCCGTTTTTTCTCTCTTTGCGGAGGGTGAGCACCGTCCACACGGCGGCCGCCGCGGCAAAGAGCCAGAGCCCCCATTTTATCCACACCGCCGCCTCCCACCGCAGAACAGCGGGAAGGCGCGGCGAAAGAAAGAGGAGAGGCAAGAGGTTAATCCACAGAATCCAAATTTCCGCATGACGGCGGATCACAAGGCAGAGGACTCCCGTCAGGAGGAGATACAGCCCCACCGCCGCCGCGAGGAGATGGACGGCAAGGCCAACCACCACCCCGATGAGTCCCGCCGCCAAAAGGACAAAACCGAGGATGCGCTGCGTGTTCCCCTTGGGAGAGGAAGCCTCCGGCGCGGGGGAGGGAGCCGGGGAGGAGGGTGTCGGCGGGGCACTTTCCCCGCGGACCAGCTCATCCAGCGTGCAGTGGAACAGCTCGGTCATCTGCACCAGCTTTTCCAGCTCCGGCACCGAAGCGCCGGTCTCCCACTTGCTGACCGACTGCCGGGAGACCTCCATCACCTCGGCAAACTTTGCCTGGGAAAGCCCTGTTTTCACGCGGTACGCCGCGATGCGTTCTGCCAATGTCATAAAAAGCACCTCATTTCTTCCGCCATTCTAGCACAGAAAAACCCGCCCCGTAAACCAACCGGCACCGCGTTTTTCTCAACTGACGGTTGGCAGGGCATAAAAAAAGAGCCTCCGGGGGCTCTTTTTGTTCTTTTTTAAGGGGTGGGGGGCGTCTCCTTCTTCTTGCTGCCGAAGCGGTTTTCGGTGCCGTTCAGGAGCCTCTTGATATTGCCGCGGTGCGCCCAGATGATGAGCAGGGCGGAACCTGTGGCAAAAAGCACCGGGCGGAGCATGGGAAGCTCATGCAGGTGGCACCAGACCGCTGTCCCGATGGGATAGAGCACCGCTGTGATGAGGGAGCCGACAGAGACGATGCGGGTGAGGAGCGAGATGGTAAGCCACGGCAGGATGAGACAGGGGAGCAGGCTGGGATAGAGCACCAGGATTCCGCCGCCCGCCGTTACCATGCCCTTGCCGCCCCGGAAGCCGAAAAAGACGGGGAAGATGTGCCCGACAAGCGCCGCGGCCGCCGCGATTTCCGCCGCGGGACGACCGAGCCACAGAAAAGCAAGTCCGGTGGGGAGCGCCGCCTTGAGGAAATCGAGGAGGAAGGTAAGCGCCGCCGCACCCTTGGAGTAATTGCGGAGCATATTGGTGGTGCCGGAAGAGCCGCTCCCCTTGGAACGGACGTCCTCATGGAAAAAGCACCGGGAGACCAGCACGCCGGAGCTTATACTGCCGAACAGGTAGGCGACGACCGCCACCAGAATATACTTTAGTACCAAGGTCTGTTTCCTCCGTTTTCTGCTCTTTGCAGAGTCAGTCATTCTATATACCTAGTAGCATAACACAGAACCGGCAAATTGCAAGGGGAGAATTTGCGAAAAGCGGGGCCGGAGGCGGACGCCCCTTCGGAAAACCAATTGTAAAACTTTCTCGCATACGGTAAAATAGTGGTAACACCATAAAAAAGGAGCGACCGGCATGAAACTGAACTACAAGCGTACCGTACTGGTGGGGCTCGCGTTTCTCTCCATCTGCTCGTTCTGGCAGATGTATAACAGCGTGATCCCCAAAATCCTCACCTACACCTTTCATCTGGACGAAACCTATTCCGGTCTCATCATGGCCGCCGATAACGTCCTCGCGCTGTTCCTGCTGCCCTTCTTCGGCGCCGTCTCCGACCGCTGCCGCTCCCGGCTGGGGCGCCGGATGCCCTTTATTCTGGTGGGAACCGGCTGCGCCGTCATCCTCATGATGCTCCTGCCCGTTCTGGACAACAGCTACGCCGCCAGCCCCTCCTCGGTCAAGCTGGTGCTCTTTATCGCGGTGCTGGGGCTTCTCCTCATTGCGATGGGCGTCTACCGCTCGCCCGCTGTCGCTCTGATGCCCGACATCACCCCGAAGCCCCTGCGCAGTAAGGCCAACGCCATCATCAACCTGATGGGCGCCGTGGGCGGCATTCTCTATCTCCTCATCACCTCTCTGCTCTATTCCTCCGCGCGGGTCGCGGGACTCCAGCATGTCAATTATCTCCTGCTCTTTGCCATCGTGGCGGGCATCATGCTCCTCGCGGTCGCCATCCTCTTTGCCACCACCCGGGAGCGGAAGCTCGCCGCCGAGATGCAGGAGTGGGAGGCTGCCCACCCGGAGGCCAACCTCGCCGTGAAAGACGAAAGCGGCAACGAACAGCTTCCCCCCGAGGTGCGCCGCAGTCTCGGCTTCCTTCTCGCCTCCATCGCGCTCTGGTTTATCGGCTACAATGCCATTGAGACCTGGTTCACCACCTTTGCCGACAAAATGTGGGGCATGGCGCTGGGCGACGCCGCCCTCTGTCTCACCATCGCCACGGCAGGCGCCATCGTCTCCTATCTCCCGGTGGGCGCCGTCGCCTCCCGCATCGGCCGCAAAAAGACCATCCTCATCGGCGTTTCGCTCCTTTCGGCGTGCTTTTTAGCCGGCTATCTCTACACCCTCGCCCGGAGCACCTTCCACCCCGCCCTGTTTCTGCTCTTTTTCCTGGTGGGTGTCGCGTGGGCTTCCATCAACGTCAACTCCCTCCCCATGGTGGTGGAGATGTGCCGCGGAAGCGATATCGGCAAGTTCACCGGCTACTATTACACCGCCAGCATGGCCGCCCAGACCATCACCCCCATCGCGGCGGGCTGGATTCTCAAGCACGTGAGCTACAAGGCGCTGTTCCTCTATTCCACCATCTTTGTGGCGCTGGCGTTTCTCACCATGAGCTTTGTCCGACACGGCGACAGCAAGCTCATCCTGAAGCGGGGCCTCGAGGCCTTCGATGTGGAGGACTGAGGCAGGGCGGAACCTCGCGTAACATAAACCCCGGTATCTAAGGCTGGGCGGAGCGAAAGACTCCGCCCGCCTTTTTTATGCCGTCCGGTGGGGGAAGGGGCGGCGTCCGCCCGGCGCGCAGAGCGCGCCGCCGGGCCGAACGCCCCGCGGGGCGTTCGGACGGGGGTGCCCGCCCCCTGGGGCGGGCACCGGCGGACGCCGCTTCCCCGGGAGCGCTTCTCCCCCTGGGGGGCGGCCGGATACTGCAAAAAGCCCCCGACCGAATGGCCGAGGGCTTCTTTCTTTTTCTTTTGGGAAGGCTCTCAGCGGTAGACCCGCCCGTCACCCCATTCCAGCACATAGACCTCCACCGTCCGGAGGCCGTTGAGGGCGCTCTCCCGGAAGGTCTCATAATAGAGGTCAAAGTCGATGAGCCTGCCGTCCGGCATCTTGAGCCCGCCGGTATCGTTGGCGAGGGCGTAGCCATAGACAAAGCGCCCGTCCGTGCTGCGGATATAGAGCTTGGTGCCGTAGGGGTACATATTGGTATGCACCGCCACTGTGCCGTTGTAGCAGAAGCTGCCGCCCGCGCCGTAGGCGTTTTCGCCGGCGGAATAGCCGGTTGCCAGACGGTTGGAATAATGCTCCGCGTAGTTTATGGGGACGCCGTTTTCATCCAGCGGGAATTCCTCACTCCAGTCGATGCGGGAAACCGGCACGCCCGCCTGCCCGCGGAGGATCAGCTGATCCACCGGGGCCTTGGTCTCCCGGGAGCTTATAAGGGTGCGGGAGACCCGCTCGCCGCCGTTCCAAAGCTCCTCGTAGGTATTGACCGCGGTGCCGTTTTCGCCGGCGGTGACCACCCGTTCCCGCCCGGTGGGGATGAGGCTGCTGCTCTTATAGGCAGTCTCATAGGGGACGGTCACCGTCTCCGTGACCTGTCTGCGCTCGATGTGATTCACGGTGATGACGTCGCCGTCGCTGAGAATGCGGCTCTCCGCGGCGGAGCAGTAGTCCTCCGCCGAAAGGGTAACGTTCTGGGTCGCCAGAAGATCGCCCACCGTGCCATTCTTAAAGGAATAGGTATTGGAAACACCGTCCACGATGAGAGTGGCGGAAAGCCCCCTCACCACGGAAAGCTGTCCGTAAAGATTGCCGACCGCCTCCCGCTCGATGGTATCGAAGCGGCCCAGGGTGATGCCCAGCTGCTCCAGCACCTCCTCATCGGAGGCGCCCCGCCGTACCAGAGCGACGGAGGTATCGCTGCCATCCACCACATAGAGGATCTCGCAGGCGTAGGTCACAGTAAAAATCGCGCCGGCGACCACGGTCGCCATAAGCGCGACGGCAAACTTTCGGCTTCGGAGCATCCGGAAAAGGCTTCGGAGCCGACTGCCGAATGGTTTTTTATTCATAGGATTCTCCTTTTTTGAAGCAATGCAAAGTCATGCCGATTATATATAACTTCACGAAATTTGTCAATCGGAGTCGTTTTCCAGCCGCGGGAAGGCCGGTCAGCGCTGGTCGCCCGGGCGGGTAACGAGCGCCGCCAGAAACGAAAAGAATATCGCCGCCGCAATGCCGCCCGCCGAGGAGGAAAGCCCCCCGGTGAGCACGCCGAGGAGTCCCTTCTCCGCAACCGCTTTCTTTACTCCTCTGGCAAGGAGGTTGCCGAAGCCGGTGAGGGGGACCGAAGCCCCCGCCCCCGCGAATTCGAGGAGCGGCTCATAAAGCCCCAGGGCGCCGAGCAGCACTCCCGCCGTCACAAAGCCCGTCAGGATGCGGGCCGGGGTAAGGGTGGTATAGTCGATGAGCAGCTGACCGATGAGGCAGAACGCCCCGCCGACCAGAAACGCCTTGATATAAGGAAGACTGGAAGCAAACATGGGTCTTCTCCTTTCTTAGTCCTCCGCGGGGGAGGAAAGATGCACCAGGTGGGCGATGCCGGGAATGCTCTCGCCCTGCCCGGAGGAGGTGGGGGACATGAGTGCCCCCGTTGCGAGGAACAGCATCTCCGTCAGTTCCCCGGAGAGGAGCCGCGGCAGAAAATGCGCCGACATCACCGAGGCGGAGCAGCCGCAGCCCGAGGCCCCCGCCTTGACTCCCTGCGCCTCCCGGTCATAAAGCATGAGCCCGCAGTCGGTGTAGCGGGGACGGAGATCACAGCCCTCCCGCGCGGCAAGCCCCACCAGAAGGTCACTGCCCACCCGCGCGAGGTCGCCCGTCACGATGAGGTCAAAATCCTCGGGGCCGGTTCCCGTGTCCTTAAAATAGCGGCTGAGGGTGTCCCACGCCGCCGGTGCCATGGCCGCCCCCATGTTGTTGAGGTCGGTAACGCCGAGGTCGATCACCCGGCCCACCGTTACCTCCCGCACCCGCACGCCGAAGCCGCCGCAGCCCATCAAAACAGCGCCCGCCGCCGTGGCGGTGTGCTGGCTGGAGGGCGCACGCACCCCGCCGTAGGGAAGGGGAAAGCGGAACTGCCGCTCCGCCGCGCAGAAGTGGCTGGAGGTCACCACCCCGAGCCGTTCCGCCGCCCCGCCCTCCAAAAGGAGAGCGCCGAGCGCCAGCCCCTCCGCCATGGTGGAGCAGGCTCCGTAAAGCCCGAAAAACGGGCGTTCCAAAGCCCTCATGGCATAGCCGGAAGCGATGCACTGATTGAGGAGGTCCCCGCCGAGGAGGAGATCCACCCGCTCCAACGGGGTCTCCGCCTTCTTAAGGGCGGTCTCAAACGCCGTCAGCTGCATCCGGGTCTCCGCCTTCTCGAAGGTCTTTTCCCCAAAGTAGCAATCCTGCTCAATGCGGTCGAACTCCCGCCCGAGAGGGCCGTCGCCCTCCATCGCGCCGCCCACCGCTGCCGAGGTGAGGATCACGGGGTCTTTTTCCATCCGGAGCGTATCTTTTCCCTGTCGTTTTGCCATTTTTCATCCCTCCATCGGGTTTTCTTATTGCGGGAGGTCCCGCCGTTTCGGCAGGGCGGGGGAGAAGGCTCCCTCACGCCAGACCGAAGATCACCAAAATCAGCCCATACAGGATGGACGCCGTCGTTCCATAGACGATGACCGGCCCCGCGATCTGAAAGAGCTTGGCGGCAAGGCCCAGCACAAAGCCCTCGCTCTTAAACTCAATGGCGGGGGAGGACATGGCATTGGCAAAGCCGGTGATGGGGACGAGCGTTCCGGCGCCGGCCACCTTCGCGATCTTCTGGTAAAGTCCCAGCGCGGTCAGCAGCACCGAGAGAAAGATGAGCGACACCGAGCACCACGCGCTCGCCTCTTCAGGGGAAAGTCCCATGCCGAGGTAAGCGTCGGTCAGCGCCTGTCCCAACGTGCAGATGAGCCCGCCCACCAAAAACGCGGCGGGGAGGGTCGAGGAGGTTTTGGTGGGAGGACTGCACTCCTTCACCATCCTTTGGTATTCCTTGGGGGAGAGATCCATTCTGCCCCCTCCTTTCCGTGGGTTCTCCCTTCTAGTTTGGACCGGCTCCGCCCATTTTATGCGGGGCGGCGGGGCATGCCCTGATCCAGGTTTTTGGGGCAGAGAGCACAGCAAAAAAGCCCCACCCTTTGGGGGGTGAGGCTCTTCTTCACGATCCTTATTTTTGGCTGCCGAACTCCGCGGCCGCGTCCGCCGCCGCCAGCACATAGCCGTTCATCATGACGTCGGAAAAGGCCTCCGCGAAGCCCTCCCCGATGGTCATTTCCTGCTGGGTACCGGTCGCCATCGCTTTGAGGGCCGCCCGGCCCTCGCTGAGCTCATTATCGCCCAGCACCATGCTGTACTTAGCGCCCAGCTTGTTGGCATATTTCATCTGCGCCTTGACGCTTCTGCCGACGAGGTCGCACTGCGCCGAGAAGCCCTCCGCGCGGAGCGCCGACACCATGCGAAACGCCTGCTCCGACGCCGCCTTGCCCATGGACGCGATATAGAGGTCACAGCTCTGCTCCTCCGGAACGGGGCAGTTCTGCTCCTTCATCACCATGAGGAGACGCTCAAGACCCATCGCGAAGCCGATGCCCTCCACGTCGGGGCCGCCCAGCTCCTTCACCAGCCCGCCGTACCGGCCGCCGCCGCAGAGCGCGGGGAAGTCCGGCACCGAGATCTCAAAGACGGTGCGGGTGTAATAGTCGAGGCCGCGCACGATGCCGGGGTCGATGGTATAGGGGATGCCCGCCGAGGTGAGGAGCCGCTGAAGCTCCTCAAAGTGGGCGCGGCAGTCCGGGCAGAGGTAGTCGGTCACCTGGGGCGCCTCCGCCGCGATCTTCTGGCAGACCGGGCTCTTGCAGTCCAGAATCCGCATGGGGTTTTTGTCGAGACGGGTCTGGCAGGTCTCGCAGAGTTCCCCGCGGCGGCTCTCAAAGCAGTCCTTCAGGGCTTTATAATAATTCGCACGGCAGGTGGGACAGCCGATGGAATTGATGGCGAGGGTCAGGCCGGAAAGCCCCAGCGTTTTGAGGCAGTCGAAGGCGAGGGAGATGATCTCCGCGTCGGTGACGGGGAGGTCGGCGCCGTAGCACTCCACGCCGAACTGGTGGAACTGACGGAAGCGTCCCTTCTGGCTCTTTTCATAGCGGAAGCAGTCGATGGCATAGCTGAGCTTGAGGGGAAGCGCCTCGCCCAGAAGACCGTTCTCAATGGCGGCACGGGCAAGGCCCGCCGTTCCCTCGGGGCGCAGGGTGATGCTGCGGTCGCCCTTATCGAGGAAGGTGTACATCTCCTTGCTCACCACGTCGGTGGTATCGCCGACGCCGCGCTGAAACAGCTCGGTGTGCTCAAAGGTGGGGGTGCGGATCTCCTTAAAGCCGTAAAGCTCCGCCGTCTGCAGGAGGGTGCGCTCCAGGTATTGCCACCGGGCAGTCTCTCCCGGCAAAAAATCATTGGTGCCGCGGGGGCGGCTGGTCAAGATAGCCATGGTTTCTTCTCCTTATTGGGAAAATTTAAGTTTCTTTTCTAAAAAGGGAAGCCGCAGGCTGGCTGCGGCATTTTTAGCGTCTTATGGACAGCAAAGGCCCGGCAACGCCGTTCCTCTCAGTGCTTGGGGTTGACGATATCGCGCCAGTCCAGATCGCCGTTTTCGAGGGCGTGGATCATCGCCTCGGCGGAAGCGATGTTGGTGGCATAGGGGATGTTGTAGACGTCGCAGAGACGCAGCAGCGATGCTTCGTCCGGCTCATTGGCCTGCGCCCCGATGGGATTACGGAAATAGAGCAGCAGGTCGATCTCGTTGCAGGAGATGCGGGACGCGATCTGCTGGTCGCCGCCCTGACTGCCCGCCATAAAGCAGGTGATCGGCAGGCCGGTCGCCTCCTGCACCAGCTTGCCGGTGGTGCCGGTGGCGCAGATGGAGTGGCGGCTCAGGATGCCGCAATAGGCGATGCAGAACTGCACCATGAGTTCTTTTTTGGAATCATGAGTGATAAGCGCGATATTCATGTTAATGATCCTCCTTTTAGGGCTTGAGGTGAATGAATGGCTGGTTTATTTACGGTAGATGGGAAGCAGGGGACGATATTCTCCGGTGAGCCGGGCCGCAAGATTGCAGACTGCCGCCGAGCGGGAAAGCTCCTCCTCCGGGGGAATAATCCCCAAAAGAGACGCGCCGATGCGGTCGAGGGCTTCATCCAGATGCCGGACGCCGGCCTCGGGCGGGAATCTTTTGCCGAGGCGGTTAAAGACCACCTTCTGGTGCGGAGCGCCCGCGGTTTCCCACCACGCGGCGGCTTTGGCGGCAGCCTCTATCGAGAGGGCCTCCACCGGGGTGAGGAAGAGGATCAGATCGGCGGCGGGAGCGAGCCTTTTCTGCAAAGGGCCGACTCCGGCCGGACAGTCGATCACAAACTCGTCATAGCGGTCGTCGGTCGCCTGCTGCAGCGCCGCGAGAGCGTCGGTGCGGGGCAGCCATTCCAGACTGCCCGCCCCCTGCAGGAGGGAAAACCCCCGTCCGGGGACCTCCTCTGCGGCGTCCTGAAGGGAACAGCGCCCCTCCAGCACATCGGAGACGTCATAGACCTGCTCCAGGGGAAGTCCCAAAAGGCGGGGCAGCTCCCGGAGGCCGGCGCTCATTTCGATGAGGAGGACACGACGTCCCCGGTCGGCGAGCGCCTCGGAAAGCGCAGCGGCCACCGAAGTTACGCCGGTTCCGCTTTTCCCGGAGGTCAGGACGATGGTATTCACGGCGGCAGCCCCTCTTTCCCCATTTTTTCATAAACAATTTTAACACAATTTGTAGGGAATTGCAAAGGAAACCTATTTCCGGAGGTAAGGTTTGTATGAAACGTCTAAAATAGCGGTTCTTATCGGGTATGGATTGCTGATTTTTTAGCACATTTACACATACGAAAGGGGGGCCGCATCGTCAAGACGGAAAAGGAACCGGGAAGGAAGGCTTGGCGGGGAAGCCGCTTTTCTTTGGGGAGGGAACCGAAGCGCGCTTCCCGGACGCAAAAGCACCGAGCAGCTCTGGCTGTCTCTCGCCTCCTGCCGCTCGGCGCCGTCTTCGATTTTAAGGGGTCGGCCCATCCGCCGCCGGGGTCTCCTGCGGAGTCTCCTGCTGCGCGGCCGCGGGGTTCTCCTGCGGGTCCCGGACCGGCGGGAACACCGTCATGCGGTCCCGCAGGGTGCCGTGCTCCCCGAAGAAGTATTCGGTCAGCACCGCCCTTGCAATGGGCGCGGCTCGGTCGCCCTCATAGCCCTTTTCGATCATCACCGCGACCGCGATCTGCGGGTCGTCGGCGGGGGCATAGCAGATGAACGCCGAGTTGACAAGACCGCCCGGCATCTGCGGGGAACCGGTCTTGCTGGCCACCTCCACCGTGACGCCGTGGCTGCCGAGCCAGGTCTGCCCGCGGGTCTCCCCCCAGGTGCCCCAGGAGGTGCCGCCCGCGTAGCTGCTTCGGACCATGCCCTCCCGCACGGTGTCCCAGACCTCCGGCGCGGCGGGAATGGTATCCACCACGGTGGGCTTCGCCTCATAGAGGACGTTCTCCATATTATAGTCCCAGATCTTATCCACCAGATGCACCTGCAGCCGCTCGCCGCGGTTGGCGAGGGTGGCGGTGTAGCTTGCCATCTGCAGGATGGTGAACTGGTTATCCAGCTGTCCGATGGCGGACTGCATATCATAGCTGGGGTACCACTCCTCCCCGATCGCCTCCCGGGTGGCGGGGCAGGAAAGCTGTCCCGCGCTTTCCGGGATCTCAATGCCGGTCAGGTGCCCGAGCCCCAGCTTGCTGCTGTACTCATTGATGGCCTCGATGCCCATGCGCCGCCCGAGGTCATAATAGAAGATATTGCAGGAGACCTGCAGCGATCGTTTCACGTCGATGAGGTTATGAACGCCCTCACAGCGGGGCTGATAGTCATGGTAAAAGGTGTAGCGTCCGGTGCAGTTGACGGTGGAATCCGGTGTGATAAGCCCCGCGTCCAGTCCCGCCACCGCCACAGCGGGCTTATAGGTGGAACCGACGGTATAAAGCCCCTGCGTCGCACGGTTGAGGAGCGGGGAGGGGTGCATATTCAGCAGCTCGCTGTACTGGTCGTAGTAGGTAGAAAGGTCATAGCCGGGGTAGGAGACCATGGCGATCACGCCGCCGGTCTTTACGTCGATGGCGACCACCGCGCCGGCGTTGGCCTCTCTGCCATAGCCGGGGGCCCGGGTATTGAGGATGGAAATGCGGTCCTCCAGCGCCTTTTGAGCCGCCGCCTGTACATCTTGGTTGATGGTGAGCATCACCTTGCTGCCGGGGACGGCCGGGGTGGTCATATCCGCGGAAACAACCTCGCCGTCCTGGTCGATGGTGAGGGTGCGCTGTCCGTTCCGGCCGCGCAGCTCCTTCTCAAATGCCTTTTCAATGCCGCTGACCCCCACCTCGTCCGACATCCGGTAGCCGGAGGGGTTGCGTCTGGAATAGATGGCTCCCTCCTCCTTCTTCCGGGCGTACTCCTCCGCGGTGAGGGGGCCTGTCACGCCCAGCACATGGGGCGCAAGGTCGCCGGAGACATATTCCCGCACCGCCGCCACCGAGGTGAGGACGCCGGGCAGATCCCGCCCGCGCTCCTCCACGCACGCCACCAGCTCCTCGGAGACGTCGGTGGCAAAGGTATAGGGGGTGGAGGCGCTCATCTCCGCAAGGGACATGGTGTAGCGGACCCCCGCAAGGACCCGCACCTCCTCCTCGGTGTACTGGTGCATATTATAGCGGTCCCGGAGGCGGCCGATCACCTCGGCGTCGCTCTTACCCTCGAGGGATTCCTCGGTACGGTACCAGTCCAGCGCCGCGGAAGCGCTCATCCCCTCCAGACCGTTTCGCTCCTTAAGCTCCGCTATAACCTCGGCATCGCTCCTGCTTTCCAGCTGATAGCGGTCCCGCAGCCAGTAGAGGACGTCCTCCACCGGGGCGTTTTCGCTGACGCCCAGCTCTTTTTTGAGCTTCCGGACGGCGGTCTCGTCCTCGGTGAAGCGATAGGGCGCCTCCCGGGTGAGGGGCAGCTCATCCAGCCAGTCGCAGTGAAATTCGGTAAAAAGCTCCGTCACCCGGAGAATCAGGGGATTGAGCTGCCGGGGTTCAAAATAGTTGCTGTCGATGGTGACCTGAAACGCGGTCTTGTTGCCGGTGAAGGGGCGGCCCTCACAGTCGAGGATCTCGCCGCGCGCCGCCGGGACCAGCTGGGTGATGCTGGTCTGCCCAACCGCCTCCTTGGCGAATTTTTCACCCTGCACCAGCTGATATTTGAGCATGGTCCCGATGTAGAAGGCGAAGATCAGCCCCACCACCGAGCCCAGCACGATATAACGCAGCTTTTCGTGTTTCACAGGGTCCTTCCTTTCCGCCGGGCAAACACCTTGCCGGCTCCCAAAAAATGAACGCCGTCCGAAAGGCTCGCCCGCAGGGGGGAGTCCGGTCAGACGGCAGGGTCTCAATCAGCATTCAGAGCCGGGCGTTCTGCCGCTCGGTCATTTTCTGCGCGATAAAACGCACCAGAAGAAAAAGGGGGACGGCAAGCGCCGCCGTATAGACCGCCATGGGCAGCTCCCGAAGGAGCAGCTCCCGCCAGAAGCCCGACCCGCCGGGGATGGCGATGCGGAACAGCAGCACCAGAAGGCGGCAGAAAAAGAGGCTTCCCCAGGTGAGCAGCGCCGCCATGGGGGCGGAGGGATGCAGATAGGTGCGGGAGAGCAGCCCGATGACAACGCTCCATACAAAGAAAAAAAGCATATAATAGCCCATGGTCTCGTAGCTGAAGAGATCGGTGAGGTAGCCGCAGAGCACGGCGAACAGCCCCGCGGGGATCTCCCGCTCCTGCATGGAAACCGCGACAAAGAGCGCCGCGACCGGCAGGGGACGGATGCCCCAGAAGGCCGGCAGGAGCCGCGCGGACTGCAGATGAAAGAGCAGCACCGCCAAAAGGGCATAGAGGGTATATTTTAGGATGACCCAACGATAGATGCGCACAGGGGTCCCTCCTTAACGGTCGGCGTCGGGGTCGGTCAGACTTCCGGCGTCCGGCATTTTTTCGGTGTAATCGGTGATGACAAAGACACGCCGCGCCGCGCCGGGGTCGGCACTGGGGCGAACCTTCGCCATCAGGGTGAGTCCCGAGGGGTCCTGCAGGATCTCCTCGATGTAGCCGACGGTGAGTCCCGAGGGGATCATGCCGCCGTAGCCGGAGGTAATGATGACGTCCCCCTTCTGCATCAGGCTCTGGCGGCTCACATACTTGGCCGCCGTCCGGCCCTCCGCGGCAAAGTCACTCTCGCCGGACAGCACGCCGGTATCCCGGGAGGCGCTGTCCAGGACGCCCACCTTGACGGAGGGGTCCAGCAGGGAGGAGACCTTGCTGTAAGAGTGCGCCACCTGCGTGACAATCCCTACAAGGCCGTGGTCGGTGATGACCGGCATGCCCTCCTCGACGCCGTGGTAGTGACCCACGTCGATCACAAAGGAGCCGTAGCTGCTGTCCGCCGGGCGGGCAATCACCGTTGCCGGCTCAATATCATATTCTGTGTTATGGTCTCCGATCTCCAGAAACTCGCGGTACAGCTCGTTTTCGTTCTTCAGCTTGTCATAGTCCACCTGCCGGTCGGTGAGGAGATCCAGCTCCTCCCGGAGCGCCTTGTTCTCCTCCTGCAGGCGTTTGCCGTGAAAAACCGGCTCGAACCAGTCCTCCACCGTGTCTCCGATGGAGGAAAAGAAGCGGTTTACCGGCGTTGCGATGGCCCCGCCGAGATCGGAAAGGAGCGGCAGTAAGCCGCCGGTATAGAGACCGCGCAGAAAAAAAGCAAACAGCAGCACCGCTATGACAACGATGACCTTAAAGCTTTTGCTGCGAAAAAACTCCTTCATACCGGTTTTCCTCTCTTAGAAGTAGGCGTCAGTCCGACCGGGCGTCAAAGGCGACCGCGCGCTTATAGCGGTCCTGCGCCTCCAGAATGATGCCGGTGCCGCGCGCCACACAGTCCAGCGGGTCCTCCGCGATAAAGACCGGCATGCCGGTCTCCTGCGCGATGAGGGAATCCAGCCCGTGCAGCAGGGCGCCGCCGCCCGCCAGCGTGATGCCGTTTTCGATGATGTCGGCCGAGATCTCCGGCGGGGTGCGCTCCAGCGTGGTGCGGATGGCGTCCAGCACCAGATCGATGGACTCCGACATGACCTCGCGGATCTCCGCGGGGGTGAGGATGACCTCCTTGGGGAAGCCGTCCACCAGATTGCGGCCGTTTACCATCATGGGCTCCTCATTCTCATAGGGCGCCGCGGAGCCGATCCGGACCTTGATCTCCTCGGCGGTGCGGTCACCGATGAGAACATTATATTTGCGCTTGACATAAGCGACAATCTCTTTTTCAAACTCATCTCCTGCGGAGCGGATGGAACGGGACGCGATGACGCTGCCCATTGAAATGACCGCAACCTCCGCCGTACCGCCGCCGATATCGACGATCATGCAGCCGGACGCCGACTCCACCGGAAGCCCGGCGCCGATGGCCGCCGCCATGGGCTCCTCAATGATGCCGACCTGACGCGCGCCCGCCTTGAAGGCGACCTCACGCACCGCGCGGCGCTCCACCGCAGTCACTCCCGAGGGGATGCAGATGATGATGCGGGGCTTCTGGAAGGTCACATTGCCGATCGTCCGTCGGATGAAAAGCTGAAGCATACTGGCGGCAATATCAAAATCCGCGATGACGCCGTCCTTGAGGGGGCGCACCGCGACAATGGAGGCGGGCGTTCTGCCGATGACGTCCTTCGCCTCCTGTCCGACAAATTTAACGGTATCGTTGCGGACATCCACCGCCACAACGCTCGGTTCGCGGAGGATGATCCCTTTTCCTTTCATATAAATCAGAGTATTGGCCGTTCCGAGGTCGATCCCAATATCCTTTGCCATATCCTAATTTCTCCTTTTCCTGCTGCCGTGCGTCTCTCCATATTTTCGCGCGGTATTTTATACTTTCTTATTATAGACTATTCCGTCCCAATCCACAAGAACAGAGGATGCAAATTTTTTGTGACCAAGTCATTTATAATTTGCCCTGCAAACGGAGAAACTGTACAGGATGGCATAACTCATAAAAGGGAGGTATATTTTTGTGAATAATGCCACCGCATTGGAACAAAATGTGTGTTTACAAAACACAAAAGAAAATGCTACAATTAGGTCAAATGAAGTTCGGAAACCCTTTAATCGTCAACAAAATAACGATTTTTGGGTTTGGCAAAGTATTAAGTTTGGGGAGTGTTCACAAATGAAAAGACAAAAGAAAACGATGGACGGCAACACCGCTGCCGCCCACGTCGCATACGCCTATACCGACGTTGCGGCAATCTATCCTATCACCCCCTCCTCGGTTATGGCGGAGCTGACCGACGTCTGGTCGGCCAAGGGACGCCAGAACCTGTTCGGCGAACCCGTCAAGATCGTCGAACTGCAGTCGGAGGGCGGCGTCGCCGGCGCGGTCCACGGTTCTCTCGCTGCCGGTGCTCTCACCACCACCTTCACCGCCTCTCAGGGGCTTCTGCTCATGATCCCGAATATGTATAAAATGGCGGGTGAGCTTTTGCCCTGCGTCATCCACTGCTCCGCCCGGGCGGTGGCGACCCACGCGCTTTCCATTTTCGGCGACCACAGCGACATCTATGCCTGCCGGCAGACCGGTTTTGCCATGCTGTGCTCCGGCAATGTACAGGAGGTCATGGACCTCGCGCCCATCGCCCATCTCGCCGCCATCAAGAAGCGCGTTCCCTTCCTGCACTTCTTCGACGGCTTCCGCACCAGCCATGAGATCCAGAAGATTGAAGTCTGGGATGACGCCCAGCTCCTGCAGCTTCTGGACCAGCAGGCGGTGGACGCCTTCCGCTACCGCGGGCTTTCCCCCGACCGCCCCGTGCTGCGCGGCTCCGCCCAGAACCCCGACATCTTCTTCCAGGAGAGAGAGGTCTCCAACCAGTTCTATGATACCCTGCCGCTGGTCGTTGAGGACTACATGAACAAGATCAACGCCATGATCGGTTCTCACTACCATCTGTTCGACTATTACGGCGACCCCGACGCCGAGGATGTCATCGTCGCGATGGGCTCGGTCTGCGATACCATCGAGGAGGTCATCGACTATAAGCGTGCCCACGGCCAGAAGGCGGGTCTCATCAAGGTGAGACTTTACCGTCCCTTCTCCCGCGAGCATCTGCTCCGCGCGCTGCCCGCCTCCACCCGCACCATCACCGTGCTGGACCGCACCAAGGAGCCCGGCTCCATCGGTGAGCCCCTCTACCTTGACGTTGTGGCAGCGCTCCGCGGCTCCGAATTTGAGCAGTGCCCCGTTTACAGCGGACGCTACGGTCTCGGCAGCAAGGACGTCACCCCCAGCCAGATCTTCGCGGTCTACCGCAACGCGAGAAGCGGCGAAAAGCCCCGCTTCACCGTCGGCATCACCGATGACGTCACCTATCTCTCCCTTCTGGAGACCGAATTTACCGATACCACCCCGGAAAGCACCGTCTGCTGCAAGTTCTGGGGGCTCGGCGCGGACGGCACCGTGGGCGCCAACAAAAACTCCATCAAGATCATTGGCGACCACACCGATATGTACGCGCAGGGCTATTTCAGCTATGACTCCAAGAAGTCGGGCGGCCTGACCGTCTCCCACCTGCGCTTCGGCAAGGAGAAGATCAAGTCCACCTACCTTGTCACCAAGGCGGACTTTGTGGCCTGCCACAACCCCGCCTATATCGGGCGGTATGATATGCTGCGGGACGTGAAGCCCGGCGGCATCTTCCTGCTGAACTGCTCCTGGGATCTCCCGGAGCTGGAGCGGCGTCTCACCGGCAACGGCAAGGCGTATCTCGCCAATAACCACATCCACCTCTACACCATCGACGCCGACGCCATCGGCAAGGAGCTGGGGCTCGGCGGCCGTGTCAATACCATCCTGCAGGCGGCGTTCTTCCGTCTCACCGGCATCATCCCGGAGGAGGAGGCCATCCGCCTCATGAAGGAAGCCGCCACCAAGGCCTACGGCGCCAAGGGCGATGACATCGTCGCCATGAACCACGCCGCCATCGACCGGGGCTTCCGGGATATCAAGGAGCTTCCCATCCCCGAGGGCTGGGGACGCCTCCGCGGCGACTTTGTCCAGTACTACGCCACCGGCAAGGACCCCGAGCTTGTGGAGTATGTCAACCGCATCCAGATCCCCACCAGCCTGCAGAAGGGCGACGACCTGCCCGTTTCGGTCTTCCTCGGCCGCGAAGACGGTCATCTCCCGGTCGGCTCCGCCTCCTATGAAAAGCGCGGCATCGCCCGTGAAGTCCCGCACTGGGATCCCACCAAGTGCATCCAGTGCAACTTCTGCTCCCTCGTCTGCCCCCACGCCGTCATCCGTCCCGTTGTGATGAATGAGGAGGAGCTCCGCGGCGCGCCCGATGGCATGGAGGCCATCCCCATGACCGGTCTCCCCAGCCTCAAGTTCGGCATGACCGTTTCCACCATGGACTGCACCGGCTGCGGCCTCTGCGTCGGCATCTGCCCCGGTATGCGCGGGGAGAAGGCGCTCACCATGAAGCCGCTGGAGGAAGAAAAACAGCGTCAGGCCTACTTTGACTACGCAAGAGAGCTGACCCCCAAGGATGAAGTCATGGAGAAGTTCGGCCCCTACACCGTCAAGGGCAGCCAGCTTCGTCAGCCGCTCCTCGAATTCTCCGGTGCCTGCGCCGGCTGCGGCGAGACTCCCTATGCGAAGCTCGTCACCCAGCTCTTTGGCCCCCGTATGTATATCGCGAACGCCACCGGCTGCTCCTCCATCTGGGGCGGCTCCGCGCCCGCCGTGCCCTATACCACCAACGAGAAGGGGCAGGGCCCCGCTTGGGCCAACTCCCTCTTTGAGGACAACGCCGAGTACGGCTACGGGATGTATCTCGCCCAGAACACCATGCGTGAGCGTCTGTTGCATCAGGCAGAGGAGCTGGCTCCCACCGCCGAGACCCCCCGTGAGCGGGAGGTTCTGGAAAACTATCTTGCGACGCGCGATGACGGCGCTGCCAACCTCCGCGCCACCGATGAGCTCATCGAGGTACTGGGCAAGAGCCTTGATCCCCGCGCGCAGCAGCTGCTGCACCACAAGCAGTTCCTCAGCAAGAAGTCCATCTGGATCTTCGGCGGAGACGGCTGGGCGTATGATATCGGCTTCGGCGGTCTGGACCATGTCTGCGCCACCGGCGCGGATGTCAACATCCTCGTCTTTGATACCGAAGTCTACTCCAACACCGGCGGGCAGGCTTCCAAGTCCACCCCCACCGGCGCGGTCGCCCAGTTTGCCGTAAGCGGCAAGAGCGGCACCAAGAAGGACCTCGCCTATATGATGATGACCTACGGCAGCGTCTATGTGGCGCAGATCGCCCTCGGCGCGGACTTTAATCAGACCCTCCGCGCCCTCAAGGAGGCGGAAAGCTATCCCGGTCCCTCCCTCGTCATCGCCTATGCCCCTTGCATCAACCACGGCATCAAGGGCGGCATGGTGAACGCGGATCTGGAGATGAAGCGCGCGGTGGAGGCGGGCTACTGGCATCTGTTCCGCTACGATCCCCGTCATCGGGACGAGGGCAAGAACCCCTTCGTCATGGACAGCAAGGCGCCGACCGGCGACTACAAGGCGTTCCTGAAGAATGAGGTTCGTTACAGCTCCCTCACCCGCACCTATCCGGATCGTGCCGACGTCCTCTTTGACAAGGCAGCGGACGAAGCGGCAGGCCGCTATGAGCGTCTCCTGCAGTGGCAGGATCTGAGCGGCAAGCTCTATTCCACCGGGGAGAATCCGGAAAATCCGAAGAAATAACTGCTTATAAAATGCCCCCATGGAAATCCATGGGGGCATTTTGGATCCCGAACGCGGCAAGCGGCTTCGCCGGCGGGGATGCGAGACTAAAATTTTGAGACCCGCGCACCGCACCTGTTTCATCTTTGCAAGGGTGGGAGCGCTTCCAGACCCCTGCATTTTCTCTCTGCCGGCCCCAGGCAGGGAACCGGAAAAGGGGTTGCCCACACTCTAAAATTTTGTTCAGACAAAAAAATAAGCCCCCTTATTTAAGAAGGGAGCCTGCGCTTTGCGGGGACAAAAGAAAAGACACGCTTCCCGTCGTCGGGAAACGTGCCGTTGGTGACCCGGACGGGAGTTGAACCCGTGTTACAGCCGTGAAAGGGCCGTGTCTTGACCACTTGACCACCGGGCCTAAATTGGTAGCGGTAGGTGGATTTGAACCGCCGACACTTCGGGTATGAACCGAATGCTCTGGCCAACTGAGCTATACCGCCATATTTTTTCGCATCACGCTTGATTATTATACTAAAGGAAACAGAGCTTGTCAACATAAAAAGTCGTTTTCTTCTAAAATAATTTAAGAAAAGGAACATCGGGTTCCCATTTTTCCGCTTTCGGGAAAAGAATTTGCCCAATGCCGCCCCTTTCTGGGGCGGGGAATCCTTGACAACCTCGCGGCAATGGATTAACATAGTTAAAAATACGTTTGGAACAGGGGATGGTTATAAATGCTGAATACCGATCATAACAGCAAATTTCTGCCGGAAGCGCTGACCTTCGATGATATTTTGATGGTACCTGCGTATTCCGAGGTTCTGCCTGCAGAAATCAACGTCCGTACCCGCCTTGCCGGGAATATTTATCTTAACCTGCCGCTCATCAGCGCCGCTATGGATACCGTAACGGAAAGCCGTATGGCCATCGCTATGGCCCGTGAGGGCGGCATCGGCGTCATCCATAAAAATATGACCATTGAGCGTCAGGCGGATGAGATCGACCGCGTCAAGAGAAGTGAAAACGGCGTTATTTCCAACCCGTTCTTCCTCTCTCCCGAGCACCTCGTCCGGGACGCCGACCAGCTGATGGGCAAGTTCCGCATCTCCGGCGTGCCCATCTGTGATGAAAACGGCACCCTTGTCGGCATCATCACCAACCGTGACCTCAAGTTCATGACCAACTACGACGTCAAGATCGGCGAGGTCATGACCCATGAAAGCCTCATCACCGCGCCGGAGGGCACCACGCTGGAGGAAGCCAAGGGCATCCTCATGCGCAGCAAGGTGGAAAAGCTCCCCATCGTGGACAAGAACTTCAAGCTCAAAGGTCTCGTCACCATCAAGGATATTGAAAAGGCGAAACAGTACCCCAACGCCGCGCGTGACAGCCAGAACCGTCTCCTCGTTGCGGGCGCCCTCGGCGTCAGCCACGACCTCGCAGAGCGGGCAGAGGCGCTCGTCAAGGCGCAGGCGGACGTGCTGGTGCTGGATTCCGCCCACGGCCACAGCCAGAACATCCTGAACGCGGTCTCCCACATCAAGAGCTGCTACCCCAACATTCCCCTCATCGGCGGCAACGTTGCCACGGCGGCGGGTGCGGAAGCGCTCATCAAGGCGGGCGCTGACTGCGTCAAGGTCGGCATCGGCCCCGGCTCCATCTGCACCACCCGTGTGGTCGCCGGCGTCGGCGTGCCGCAGGTCAGCGCAGTCTATGAGGCAGCCTGCCTTGCTTCCAAGTATGACGTCCCCGTCATCGCGGACGGCGGAATCAAGTATTCCGGCGATGTGGTAAAGGCACTTGCCGCGGGCGCCAGCACCGTTATGCTCGGCTCCCTCCTCGCGGGCTGTGAGGAGGCTCCCGGTGAGAGCGAGATCTATCAGGGCCGTCAGTTCAAGAGCTACCGCGGCATGGGCAGCATTGCCGCCATGCAGAACGGCAGCCGCGACCGCTACTTCCAGGAAGGCAACAAGAAGC
This sequence comes from Angelakisella sp., assembly GCA_020025195.1. Taxonomy (GTDB): domain Bacteria; phylum Bacillota; class Clostridia; order Oscillospirales; family Ruminococcaceae; genus Angelakisella. Next base: position 2,388 of record JAHHSN010000023.1, on the reverse strand, counting down.
TGGTTCCTGAGGGCGTGGAGGGGCGCGTTCCCTACCGGGGTCTCGTCTCGGACAACCTCTACCAGCTGATGGGCGGCGTGAAGGCCGGCATGGGCTACACCGGCTGTGCCACCATTCCGGAGCTTCACGAGAAGGCGCAGTTTGTCCGTATCACCGGCGCGGGTCTCATTGAGAGCCATCCCCATGACATCAATATTACGAAGGAATCCCCCAACTATTCCTTCCATAACGGCCAGTAAGTGAACTAAAAAGCGCCGTCCCCAATGGGCGGTAAAACAGTGCTTCTATCACAGAAAGAACCCCGGGATCAGAGCCGATTGCTCTTGAGCCCGGGGTTTTCAATAGGAGCATATCTTTCACTGTGACAGGATCATAAAAAATATTGCCTAAACGAGAATTCTCTTAACAGATGAGATTGTAATTGGGGCGTCCTTGTTTTGGCAGAAAAAAGCTGATAAACTGAACTCAGCCGTTAAACGAATCCGAATTTCCGGATGGATCACGAGAATATTGATAGATAAAATCAAAATGAGTTCGATTTCGGATGGAAAGGACCGGGGTTTTACCGTATGAAAAAGCTAATTCCTATGGGCAAATGGAAGCTCACCCCCAAACACAGGAGAGTGCTGTTCGTGATTTTGTGGACGATCCTGGCTGTGGTTGGGTTTGTTCTGGAGGAAAAACGGGTTTGGGCGCTGGTCTTATACCTCTTTCAGATCAGCTTTGTTTTCATCGATGAGGCCATGCGCCGCAGAAGGCAAGGGGAAGACAGGCGGTTTTTTAGCTATATGATGGATGACCTGTTCCTTTGGCTGTTTCCTATTTCGAGAATAATCATTGTGTTTATGCAGTAACAAGTGCTGCGCCTCTTCGGATTTTCCCAGCGGGAAATCCTGTATCAGGGGCGCCCTTCTATCCTCCCCCGCGGGAGATGATCTGCCTTAAAAAAACGCCCTGGACGCTCCGGTGTCCAAGGCGTTTTCTGCTGCTGTTTTGCAGACAGCGTCCCCAAAGGACGGCGCTTTTTTATGGGGAAAGGGAAAATCCGTACGGCTCACACCCCAGCCCATGCGGCACAAAGCTTCTGCCGGGGTTTTGGCGCTGTATTACAAAAGCGGCAGAAAAAAGCGAAGGGGCGTGTTCTCCTCCTGCAGGACCTGGGGGTTATATTCCTCCTTCGGGGTCTCATAAAACTCCACCACGCAGGAGATCTCACAGTCGGCAAAGGCGTTGCCCGCTATGAAAACCACGGGTTTTTCCGGCTCTCCGGCACTCACCATGGTGGATGCCATCTCCTCTCCCTGCGGACTGGAAAATGTCACGATTGCGTCATAGTAAGAGGGCTTTCCCTGCCCGAGGTACTCCGCAAATAGGAAGAACGCGGGGTGCAGGGTATCGGTTCCTTCCGCGCTGATAAAATAGGTGTAGCGCACGGTACCGAGGACAACCTCCTCCCGACGGTAACCGGCGTTTTCCTCCGGGGAAACCCCGCTGAAGACCCCTGCCTGCCGCTCCTCCTCCGGGAAGATGGCGGCGGAATAGGCGGCCGGAGAGGGATCAGGGCGGGCGGCGGGGCGGTGGGACGCCGAAAGAAACGCAATCACCGCGAACACCGTCAGCGCGGCAATGACTGCGGTCAGGGCAGCCCGCTGGGGAGACCAGAGGCGGGAGGGCTTATTTTCCCCCGGTTCTTTGAGGCGGCGATTAACCCGGGAACGATAAAACAGGAGATACCCCACCGTAACCAGAGCCGTCAGCACGGCGAGGATCAGGGCGGTCGTCAGCAAAACCACATTAAACATACAAAAAGCACCTCCTCAAATTCCCATGGCTTCCCGGAACGCAAGATAATAGGTCCGGGTGACATCCACATGGCTGCCGTCTGACAGGGTGAGCAGAAATTTCTGCGAGAGGGCGGGGCGGATGCTCTGGATCGCGTCCTTTGCCACAATGACCGAATGACTGATCCGCAGGAATTTTTGCGGGTCGAGCCGACGATCCAGCTGCCAGAGGCGTTCTCCGGTCTTATAGACTGCCTCTGCCGTATGCACCAGAATATCATGCGCCAGACTTTCGATATAGAGGATCTCCTCGGTACGGACCAGAAAATGCTCGTTCTCCCTGCGGCAGGTCAGGCGGTCAAGAAAGGCGTCCGCCTCCTGCAAAATGAGCCTCGCTTCGTCATCGAGTTCGATCCCGAGCGCCAGAAGCTCCCGCGCCAGCGCGTCATAGTGCTCCTCGCTCGCAATCAGCTTAACCTTCATGCAGGCTCCCTCCTTTTTTGTTCGATGTCTTCATGATAGGGGAAAAACCGGCACGTTTCAAGCGGCATGGCACACTCTGCATCCGGGGAGGCACAATTTACAGAAAAAATCCCCTCCCGCCCCC
>JAHHSN010000022.1 GCA_020025195.1 Angelakisella sp. | reverse complement strand
GAATGAAAGAGGGTGAAGTAAAGCACGAGCGTCGCGGTAAGGAGCAGGATGGCGGCGATTCCCAGCCCGATGGAAAAGGCGCGCCAGAAGCGGCGGGAGCGTTCGGTTTTGCGGGCCAGCTGGAGATTCACCAGCTCCAGCTTCTCCGAAAGTGCCTGAACGGTATCGGCCTCGGCCGGCTCCGCCGTTTCGCCGAGCAGCTCATTGACGGGGGTATCCAGCGCGTGGGAAAGCTCGATGAGCAGCTCGCTGTCCGGCACCGAGATGCCCTGCTCCCATTTGGAAACGGTCTGCCGCACCACATTTAATTTAAGGGCCAGCTCCTCCTGGCTGAGGCCCATGGCTTTTCTTTTGTTTCTGATGTTTTCTCCAAGCATACGGAAAATCTCCTTTCTGGTATGCCCCCATTATAGTGCCGGGGTCCTCCCACGGCAAGCAACGCTTTTTAACATAGCGGAAAAAGCCCGGAACCAAGCGGGTTTTCGGATGGTGCGGCGCCCCGGGCGCGGCAGGCCGCCCTAAAAGAAAAGGCAGGCCGTCTGCCTGCCTTTTTTCCACAGCTTACGCCGGGAATGTGGAATGAAACGGATCGGGGCCTTGCCCTTTCCTCATTTTATGGTCTCGCTGTTATTGAGCACCATGGTGCTGTAAAGGAACAGCACGTCCGCACCCTCCGTCTCCAGCATCTTGCCGAGGATGTCCGGCTGGATATACCGGATATCCGCCAGAATGATCTCGGAGTAACCACTCACCAGAAGCGGGGCAATGCTGGAACCAAAGGAATCCCGGAACAGGAGAAGCCGCTTTCCCGCGGGACCGGCGGGGTTTTCCACCTTCAGGAGGGAGAGGGGGCCGCCGAGGAACAGCTCATAGGGGTCCCGCCCGTGGCCGCGCTCCATATCATAGACCGGAATCTCGCGGTTGTTCTGATAGTCCCAGACGGTGCAGCCCTCCAGAATCTCACTGGTGAGATAGTGGATCTCCTCCGGGGGGAGGGGAAGCGCCGACTGCCCGTGGTACACACCGTAAAAAGCCTTGTCCAGCGTCTTTTCGGTGTAGCTTCCGGAAAGGACCGTGCCCATCCCGGCGGCCAGCCGCTCGGCAACGTCGGTGATGCGCTCCTGCCTCCAGTGGGTATCGGTAAAGTAGAAGTCGTCCCGCTCCAGAAGGTCGCTGATGGGGATATAGACGGCAAAATCCATCTTCTCCCGCATCCGCTCCTCAAAGAGGGGGTAATCCATCGAAAGGTGCCCGCTCTCTGCCGCAAGGAAGCAGTTTTTATCCGGAATGACCGAGAAATAGATGGTGTTGGAATCATCGAGATAGGTCTCGGCGAAATAGCGGAAGCGGGAAACGGCACGGTCAAGGGAGGCTTCCTTCATGGGGTACTGCACGGCGGAAAGGAAGCCGTCCGCGAGGTAGATGCCGTTGTTGTCCTGCCGGAGGAACAGGTTGGCGGCGGTGAGCGCCTTCACCCGGCGGAAGGCATCCCGGAAGGGGAAGGCGTCGAGGGTGTAGGCCTCAAAGTCCCGGGTGTAGCGCCCGGAAAAGACCGCCGAGGCCGAGAGCTCCGGCAGGGGGGCGAGCTTGCGCCGTTCGCTCTCGGAGTAGGTTTCCTTGGGAAAGAACAGGCAGAGCAGAAAGCCCGCGCCGACAAGCACCGCCATGAGGACGGTAACCACTTTGTTTTTGAGTTCGGTTTTCATCTTCTTCCCTCCTTAGAAACGGAAATAGAGGAACGGATTAAAGGAGCCGTCCACCAGATAAGCGGTCATAACAAGGAGGAGCGCCGTGAGCAGGACAGGCTCCGCCAGATTGAGGAATTTTTCTCCCGCCGGCCGGGCTCTCAGCTTCCCCACGAGATTCCTGAGGAGCGGGGTAGCGCCGACAGCCGCCATGAGGAGCACCGCCCCGAAGGAGCGGAGATTGTAGAGGGTCTCCGGAGAGGTGAGCGGAATCCCGCCCGCTCCAAAGAGCCCGCCGATATCCTGCGCCGCCGCGGCGAGCGTGGGGGCGTTAAAGATGACAAAGCTGATGAGGACAAAAAAGAGGAGATAGACCCGGGAAAGGACGCGGGACTTCTTGAGAGGGCCGAGCAGCCAGAGCTTTTCGATGACGAGCAGCACCGCGAAAAAGAGTCCCCAGATGATAAAGTTCCATGCCGCCCCGTGCCAGAAGCCGGTCAGCATCCACACCACAAGGATATTAAAGAGCTGACGAAAGCGTCCCACCCGGTTGCCGCCGAGGGGAATGTAGACATAGTCCCGGAACCAGCTGCCGAGCGACATATGCCACCGGCGCCAGAATTCCGTCACGCTGGCGGAAATGAAAGGGTAGTTAAAGTTTTCCGGGAAGTGGAAGCCGAAGATCTTGCCGAGACCGATCGCCATATCCGAGTAGCCGGAGAAGTCAAAATAGACATGGAGCGAAAACGCCACGGCGTACACCCAGTAGAACAGCACCGACTTTTCTCCCGAGGCGCGAAACACCGCGACCAGCTCGCCCAGCTGGTTGGCGATAAGGATCTTCTTGGCAAGGCCGAGCACAAAGCGCCGCGCGCCCTCCGCCGCGAGGGAAAAGGAATGTGTCCGCTCGTTCAGCTCCTTATTGACGTCCGAATAGCGGACAATAGGGCCGGCAATGAGCTGCGGGAACATGGCGACATAGGCCGCGAGGCTGATGATGTTCCGCTGTGCCGCATCGCCCCGGTAGACGTCCACGGTATAGCTGATGATCTGAAAGGTATAGAAGCTGATGCCGATGGGGAGCGCGATTTTAAGCAGCGGCACGGAAAGCCCGGTCACCGCGTTAAAGTTCGCGATGAAGAAATCGGCATACTTAAAATAGAGGAGGAAGGAAAGGCTCACCGCGACCGAAAGGCCGAGGAAAACCTTGCCCGCCCGCTTTTCACGGTATTTTTCCACCAGAAGGCCAAAGCCATACGCCGCCGCAATGGAAAAGACCATGAGGATGACGTATTTGGGCTCGCCCCATGCATAGAAAAACAGGCTCACCAAAAGAAGTACCGCGTTCTTCCACTTTTTGGGGGCCAAAAAGTAAAGCGCCAGTACAATGGGCAGATAATAATACAAAAACGGGATGCTGGAGAAAATCATTCCTTCCACCTCTTATAGAAAGAGCGGCGTGAGACTCATTTGGCCCCACGCCGCACTCTGTTATCTTTTTTCTTCGCGGTAAGACAGGGGATCAGGCTTTATCGCTGATCGGCTCCTCTGCCAGAACCTCGGAGCCGGTGAGGACTTCGAGTGCAGCGGTCTTGACCGCCTGTACCAGATCATCCGCGCCGAACACGGTGACAACATAGCCGCCGCCCGCGTTGATGACGAGGAGGGTGTCAGGCATGCCGCAGATCCACTGACGAGCCTGGATGTTCTCCTTGACGGCGTCGGTGAAGGCGGTGAGGTCAGCCTCATCCTTCAGGTGATACGCCGCGCAGGTGAAGGTGTTGGCGTTCATCATGTGCAGCATGGAAGCGGCATCATCCACCTTTTCCGCCATGGCAGCGGGAAGGCCGAGAACGTTGTCCATCTGCTCGGTGAGGGTGACGTCGAACTTGCCGGGACCCTCCATGTTGGAGTTGGCTTCATCGCCGCCCGCCACGGGGAACTTCATGTCCTCGCCCAGAGCACCGTAGATCTTCTCCAGCACCTCTACGCCGGACTCGTAAGAAACAACATTCTCATTGGGCTTATCGCCGGGGTTGTCGCCGGGCTTGTCATTTTCCTCACCGGGGTTCTTGTTGCCGCAGGCAACGAGCGCAAGCGCCATGACGGCGGCCAGCATTACAGCTAAAAACTTTTTCATTGTTTTTTCTCCTTTTCGATTGAGATTATTTTGGGGACGGCGGCTCTCTGCAAGGAGCGTGCCGCCCGTCTTATGGAATATCCGGGGAATTGATCTCTATCCGTTAGGATTTCCAAACTCTCCCCATTTTATCCCATGCCCCACAGAAATTCAAGATTTCTTTGCAAAAGAGAAATCTCTCCTCCCGGGAGCCTTCTAACAAGTGACCGGATTTTACGGTTTTGTTGCAGTGAAAAAAGAAAATTTTTTGTGAACAGGCCTAAACCCGGATGACCGGAACGGTAAATTCCTCCCCGCAGGGAGCGGGGTGTTCCGTCCCGATGTAGTAGAGATCCGTCGCCCGCTCCTCCAGACGAGCAAAGCGTTCCGCCGTCTCCGAGCCCCGCGCCAGCACCGCGAGAGAGGGGGAGAGCGGAAGGGCCGCGCGCCCCTTGGCTGCCCGGAGGATCTCCTCGCCCCGGTCGCTAAAGCCCAGCACCCGCAGATAGGGGATCGGCGTCTCGGCAAGCTCCCGCGGCACCGAAAGCGCCGCCGAAAGCAGGAGCCGCCTGAGGCGCGCGTGGGAGTAGCGCTTCGTTTTGAGCGCAGAGAGAAGCTCCCCGAGGCTCCCCGCCCGCCGGCTCTCCCGGTAAAGGCGGTGCTCCAGTCCCTCGGAAAGGTCGGGCAGGGCGGCAAAGTCCTCCTCGCTCATGGAACGAAGCTTCATGAGGAGGGGGCGCTCCCAGAGCCGGGGGTCAAAGAGCTCTCCCGCGGCCTTTGCTTTCAGAAGCTCCTCCGCCATGGCGGGGGCCAGTCCCGGCGGGGTCCACTCTCCCGCCCGAATTTTCTCCCGGAGGAGACTCGCGGAAGGGTAGTCGTCCTCCCGGCGGCTGTCATGCCCCGCGCCTGCCCGCCGGAGGGTCATCGCCTCCAGAGGGCTTTTCTGCCGGCGGATGGCGGCAAGATACTCGATGGCAAGAATGTTGTTCGGTTCTCTCAGGAGGGCCGCCCGCTCCTCCCCCAGAAGCGCCGCCGCTGCCCGCTCCCGCGCCATGGGGAAGGGCAGTCCCGCAGAAAGGCCCGCCCGCAGCCCCTCGGAAAGCGCCGGGGAATCGAGGAGGTCGGCCAGCTCCCAAAGGGGGGCGGTCTCGCCCGCCTCGGAGCCGAAGAGCACCGTATCCACCACCCCCAGCGCCGTCAGCATCCGGACACCGCCGGAAGCGAAGCGTTCCGCCGTGGCCGCGGCATAGGGGAGGGGAAGCTGCAAAACAAGGTCAAAGCCGGACTGAAGCGCCGCCCGGACCCGGTACCTCCACGGGCAGAGCGCCGGCTCCCCCCGCTCGGTAAAATTGCCGCTCATCACGCCGACCAGATGGCTGGCGCCCGCAGCGCGCGCCGCCTCCGGCAGGAGCAGATGCCCCCGGTGAAGCGGGTTCCACTCCGCGATGACTCCAAAACATTTCACGATTTCGCCCCCGTTTTCCCGCTCTTTTTTGTGGTTTCACCCCAAAAAGAGGGAGATTTACCGAAAATTTCCCTAATTTATTGTCTATCTGTTGACAAAGTCGATATCCATATAATATTATATGGAATATATGATGTCAACGGGTGAATCCCCCGAGTCACAAAAGGAGAAACAACATGAAAATTTTAGTTATCAACGCCGGCAGCTCCTCCCTCAAGTACCAGCTTCTTGATATGCGGGACGAATCCGTTCTCTGCAAAGGAAACTGCGAGCGGATCGGGATTGACGGCCGCATCAGCTACAAAAACCACGAGGGATATAACGTCACGCTGGAGCGGGACTTCCCCACCCATGCCGAGGCCTTCCAGGCGGTACTGCATGAGATCGTGGAGGGCGAGGGCCATGTCATCGGCTCCCTCTCGGAAATTGCCGCCATCGGCCACCGTGTCACCCACGGCGGCATCCGCCTTGCCAAGAGCGTCCTCATCGACGACTCGGTGATCGACACCATTCTGGAGGCGGCACCCCTCAGCCCCCTGCACAATCCCCCTCAGGCCACCACCATCCGCGCCTGCCGCGACCTTTTCGGCGAGGCGCTTCCCATGGTTGCGGTCTTTGATACCGCCTTCCACACCACCATGCCCAAAAAGGCCCGCGCCTTCGCGGTGCCCTATCGCTTCTATGAGGAGCACAATATCCGCCGCTTCGGCTTCCACGGCACCAGCCACCGCTATGTGACCGACCGTGCGGCGAGCCTCCGCGGCAAGATGCCCCAGCGTCTCATCACCTGCCACCTCGGCAACGGCAGCTCCATCACCGCCATCCGTGACGGCCGCGTCATCGACACCTCGATGGGCTTCTCTCCCCTCGACGGTCTCCTCATGGGTACCCGCTGCGGCACCATCGACGCCTCCCTCGTCACCTACCTGATGGAGGTAGACAATCTCTCCCCGGCGGAGATCAACCGCGTCCTCAATTCCGAGTCCGGCCTTCTGGGCGTTTCCGGCGTCTCCAGCGACTTCCGTGAGGTCTCCGCGGCGGCAGAGAAGGGCAACGAGCGCGCCCAGCTTGCCGTGGATATGCTGGAATACCAGATCACCAAGTTCTGCGGCAGCTATATGGCAGCCCTCGGCGGTCTCGATACCATTGTCTTTACCGGCGGCATCGGAGAGAACGCCATCGACCTGCGCCGTCATGTGGTAGAAAACCTCTCCTTCCTCGGCATCACCCTGGATGAAGCGGCAAACAGCGTCCGCGGCGAGGAGATCCGCATCTCCACCCCCGATTCCAAGGTTGACGTCTGGGTCATCCCCACCAACGAGGAACTGATGATCGCGCGGGATACCGCCGCCTTCGTAAAGAACGAGAACTGATCCCCTTAAAAAAAGCAAAAGCCCCGCCGACTTTTCAGGGTCGGCGGAGCTTTTTTCTTTTGCCCAAACCTTAGGGGAGGGAATGGTGACTGCCCTCGGGCGCTTCCTCCCGAAAGAGGAGGGACAGGCACCAGATACCCGCCAGCGCCACCAGGGTATAGATAATGCGGGCGATGAGGGTTCCGGAACCACCGCAGATCCAAGCCACGGTATCAAAGCGGAACAGGCCCACCCCGCCCCAGTTGAGGGCGCCGATGATGACAAGGGAAAGCGCAATTTTATCAAGGACCATCCTAATTCTCCTTTCTGCCGAAGCTGGCTTCGCTCCTATTGTTGACGAAAACCGCCCCGCTATGCAGGAGCTTTTTTCCTTTTGCGCCGCCTCCCGCGCCGAAAAAGCCGAAAAGCGCCTTTCCCGCCCGCTTTTTTGCTCATTTTTCGCGGCAAATGGCTTGACTCCCGCCCGATCGGTATGGTATGATATTATTACCTCTCGGAGAAGGGTCTTTTTTTTGTGCGTGTTTTTTCGGCTGTCCGGCCGGTGCTTTTTCCACACGGAAAAAAGGTGCTGCTTCTCGCCACAAAGAGGGAGGCAAAAGTATTCCGAAGTTTAATAGGAGGTGCCGATTTAATGAGAGTCAAGATCACCCTCGCTTGCACCGAGTGCAAGCAGCGTAACTATGTTACCAACAAAAACAAGAAAAACGATCCGGACAGACTGGAAATGAACAAGTACTGCCGCTTCTGCCGCAAGCACACTGTTCATAAAGAAACCAAGTAAGGGAGGAAACCGACATGGCTGAAACCAAAAAGCTCGGCTTCTTCGCCCGTATTCGCCGTTCCTTTAAGGACATGAAAGGCGAAATGAAGAAGGTCGTATGGCCGACCAAGAAGCAGGTCTGGAACAACACCCTGATCGTGCTGGTCGTGTGTATCCTTTCCGCGCTTGTTATCAGCGGTCTGGATGCTCTCTTTTCCTTCATCATCAAGCTGCTCCTGAAAGTATAATTTTGACGAAGGATACGAAATTTTTAAGTAACGTTTTGGAACGGGAGGAATGAAAGTGGCAGAGGAAGCCAAGTGGTATGTTGTCCATACCTATTCCGGGTATGAGAACAAGGTGGCGGACAGCATCGTCAACGCGGTGGAGAACCGTCAGCTGCATCACCTGATCACCGACGTTCAGGTTCCGACCGAAACGGTGATCGAGATCAAGGACAATGAAGAAAAGGAAAAAGAGCAGAAGCTTTTTCCGAGCTACGTTTTCGTGAAGATGATTATCACCGACGTAAGCTGGTATATTGTCCGCAACATCCGCGGCGTCACGGGCTTTGTGGGCCCTGGCAGCAAGCCGGTCCCCCTCACCGAGGCGGAAATCGAGCGGTTTGGCGTGGAAAAGAAGGAGATCGAGATCCACTTTGCCGTGGGCGACAGCGTTGAGGTCACCGGCGGCTATCTGGAGGGCTTCACCGGCGTCGTGGACGCCATCGATAAGGACCGCAAGACCGCGTCCGTCACCGTCTCCATGATGGGCAAGGACGTTTCCGTCGAGCTGGGCCTGGAAGAAGTCCGCCCCATTGAATAATAAAAGCAAATCATCCTGAAAAACCATAGGTCCCGCACAAGGGACGAATAGGCGCTCCTCCCAAAAAGAGCCGGGAGAACGCCTGTGGGAGGAACTGTCCCGGACTTTGAGGACGGCTTCCGCAAGAATTACCACATATTTGGAGGTGCAGAAACATGGCTCAAAAAGTAGTTGGCTATATCAAGCTGCAGATCCCCGCCGGTAAGGCAACCCCGGCACCCCCTGTTGGCCCCGCACTGGGTCAGCACGGCGTAAACATCATGGCTTTCACCAAGGAATTCAATGAGCGTACCAAGAATGACGCGGGTCTCATTATCCCTGTTGTGATCACCGTCTACGCGGACCGCACGTTCAGCTTTATTACCAAGACTCCCCCCGCGGCTGTCCTGATCAAGAAAGCGATCAACCTGGAATCCGGTTCCGGCGTTCCGAACAAGACCAAGGTCGGCACCATCACCCGTGAGCAGCTTCAGAAGATTGCTGAGACCAAGATGCCCGACCTCAATGCTGCCAACATCGAGACCGCTATCAGCATGGTAGCCGGCACCTGCCGCAGCATGGGCGTAGAAGTCAAGGACTGATTTCTCGCCAGTGGGAGGAAAACAATCCGCTATACCACATAATAGGAGGAAATTAAGTAATGAAGCATGGTAAGAAATATACCGACAGCAGCAAGCTTGTAGATAGCAATAAGCTGTACGAGCCTGCCGAGGCGCTGGACATCTGCGCCAAGACCGGCAAGGCGAAATTTGATGAGACCGTTGAGATCCACGTCCGTCTGGGCGTTGACTCCCGTCATGCCGACCAGCAGGTCCGCGGCGCGGTCGTTCTCCCCAACGGAACCGGTAAGAAGGTTCGCGTTCTGGTCTTTGCCCGCGGAGACAAGGCCGAGGCTGCCAAGGCGGCCGGTGCGGACTATGTCGGCGCTGAGGACATGATGGAGAAGATCCAGAAGGAAAACTGGATGGACTTCGACGTTGTTGTCGCCACTCCCGACATGATGGGTATCGTCGGCCGTCTCGGTAAGATCCTCGGTCCGCGCGGTCTCATGCCCAACCCCAAAGCCGGTACCGTTACCCCCGATGCTGCCAAGGCAGTTGAGGAGGCGAAGGCCGGTAAGATCGAGTATCGTCTCGATAAGACCAACATCATCCACTGCCCCATCGGCAAGGTTTCCTTCGGCGCTGAGAAGCTCCAGCAGAACTTCGACACCCTGATGGATGCCATTGTCAAGGCGAAGCCCGCTGCGGCAAAGGGTCAGTATGTCCGTTCCTGCGTGGTTGCGACCACCATGGGCCCCGGCGTACGCATCAACCCCGCCCGTTTCATCGGCGCTGCCGCTCAGGCCGAGGCTTAAAGTTTTTTAGCTTTCCCAAAAGAACACCTTCCACACATTGGAGGTGTTCTTTTTTTACGCCCGGAACGAGTCGCCATAGACTAAAAAACTCCCCCAGCCGAACACGTTTCGGGTGAGGGAGTTATGTTTTCGGTTTTGTAAGGGCGGCCTTCAGGGCGGAAAAGCTCTTTTCCGGGAGGGAAAGGCTGTACCGCCGGTCGGGGATACCGGCGAGGCGGTGCGCGTCGCTCCCGGTGATGATATGATACCGCTCCGGAAAGCCCTCGTTCTCCGGGCGGGCAAAAAAGCACTCCGGGTCCGCCACCTCCACCGTAGGGAAGCCCTCCGGCACCGTGCCGAGGACGGCAAGAACGCTTTCGCTCTCCCGGTCGATGTGGGCGGGAACCGCAAAGCCGCCGTACCGCGCGGCAAAGGCGGGCAGCTCATCCACCGAAAGATCCGCCGCGGTGATGAGAAGCCGCTCCTCCCGCTTCAGGATGCGCTCCTCTGCGTCCATTTTAAGCTGAGCGCCGTAGATCTCCTCGCGGTTGCGGATGGGGGGCAGCCGGCGGTAAACCTCCTCCGAGGCCGCCTCCGCCGACCCGATGTCGGGGAAGAAGCAGAGGATGTGCGCCTCCTCCCGGCAGGTAATCTCCATGCCGGGAATGACCAGAAGCTCCGGGGCCAGCACCGCGGCCGCCTCCATGACCGCCCGGGCGTTGCCCGCCGTGTTGTGGTCGCAGACGGCTATGATCTGAAGGCCGGCAAGCGCGGCAAAGCCCGCCACGCTGGGCGGCGTCATCTCCTCATCCGCGCAGGGGGAAAGGCAGGTATGCAGATGCAGGTCATAATAATAGGACCCCAAAGCGCCATCTCCTTTTGGGGAAATTCAGGTGAGCGGACGGGCCAGAAGCTTATCCAGAAGCCGCGCGGTGGGAAAGACCGCCTCCCCGCTTGTCAGCACGGGGATATTCTCCAGCCGGGCGCGCTCCAGCATCGCCTCGTCGGGGGTGACCCCTTCCGCGAAAACCACACACGCCACATCCGCCATCATCGCCGTGACGATGGAGTTCTGGTTGCACATGACGGTGACCCACGCGCTCCCCGCGGGGGCCCGTCCCATCACCATGCTGAGCAGATCGCAGGTATAGACCCCGCCGTCCACCGGGCGGTCTCCCGTCCCCGCGAGAAGGCTGAGTCCCGCCGCGGCGGCCATTTCTTTTACAGTCACTGTTTCGTTTCCTCCTTGTTCTTTTCCTTTTCCTGTTTGATAAAGTGAGAGAGCGACCGGACGATGTCCTCCAGCTTTTCCTTGAGGACATGGATGCACGCGTCCTCATCGGAATAACCCCGGACGATGTCCTCTGCAAGGGCATGACAGGTCGGGGCGCCGCAGGAGCCGCAGTCCAGACCCGGCAGCTTTTGCTCGATCTCCTGCATCCGGGAGAACATTTTGAGCGATTCGGCGGGATTATCGGAGAGCGCCAGCACGTCAAGCGGCTCGATGGGCTTGGAAAAGCAGGCCTCCTCCGGCAGGAGCTCGGGGGTCGGCCACTGGTTCTTCACCCGGGGAAGCTCCCGCGCCAGGCGCTTGATGCGCGCCGCCGCGGCATAGGGATTTTCGACATTCATAACGCCGCCCACGCAGCCGCCGGGGCAGGCGGAAAGCTCGATGAAATCGAGGCGGGTGAACTTTTCGTCCTCCACCGCATCAAGGATCTTGATGATGTTTTCCACGCCGTCCGCGGCAAGGTAGCGCCGAAGCTCCGCCGCCATGGATTCGCCGCTGGAGGTGGCCCAGAAGATGCCGCTTGCCCCCACATGGGAAAGCCCTTCAAACTCCTCGGGGGAGAGATTTTTGATATCCTGCACAAGGGCGGGATAGATGCGGGAAATGGCGATGACGGCGTCCACGTTGCTCTTTTCGGCGCCGAGAGGGCTTTTGGCCGCGGTAACCTTGGCGGGGCAGGGGGAAAGGAAGGCAATGCCGATCTCCTCCGGCTTCAGTCCGGTCTTTTCCACCGCCGCCTTGCGGGCCAGCGCCGCCGCGAGATCCACCGGGGGCAGAAGCGGCAGGATGTGCCCGATGAGATCCGGATAGCGCACCTGAATGAGGCGGATGACCGCCGGGCACGCCGAGGAGATGACGGGCAGGGGAATGGAGTGGCTCTCCATCAGCTTCTTGGTGGACTGCGAGACAAGCTCAGCCGCCGCGCCGACCTCGAACACCTCGTCGAAGCCGATATCCAGAAGTCCCTTGACCACCCGCTCCAGACAGTCCAGATGGATGAACTGGGCGTACATCACGGGAGCGGGCAGAGCGATTTTATAACGGAAGCCGTCGAGGTCGGAAAGGCTGTCCGAGACGGCTGTTTTGGCGTGATGGGGGCAAACGCGGATGCACTCGCCGCAGTCGATGCAGCGCTCCTTGAGGATGTGCGCACGGCCGTCCCGCACACGGATCGCCTCGGTGGGACAGCGCTTGACGCAGTTGATGCACCCGTGGCAAAGCTCCTTATTAAGCTTTACCGAGTGAAAATAGGTCTTTTGGTCTCCCATGGTATTCCTCTTTTCTTCCTGGCACTTTAGGAAAGATTGACTCTCATGGAAACGGTCGTACCGACTCCGGGGGTGCTTTCGATCTCCATCTGGTCGGTATATTTTTTCATATTGGGAAGCCCCATGCCGGCGCCGAAGCCCATCTCCCGCACCGCGCTGGTCGCCGTGGACCAGCCGTCCTGCATGGCGCGCTCCACATCCGGGATGCCGGGGCCTTGGTCCCGGAGCACCATCTCCACGCCGGTATCATCAATGCCGACGTCAATCTCCCCGCCGCAGGCGTGAATGACCATGTTGATCTCTCCCTCATACATGGCGATGGTGGTGCGGCGCACCACATCGGAGGGGAAGCCGAGCTGCTTTAAGACACCCTTGAGGTGGCCGGAGGCCTCCCCCGCGTGCACAAAGTCATCCCCCGGCACAATATAATGGTAGGTGATCTGCATGGTCACACCCCTCCGCGCAGTCCCTCACGGTAGAGGAGACCGCTGGTTGTAAAGAGCCCGTGGGGGGTGCTGAGCACCGCGATGCCCTTTTCCTCCGCCAGCCGGAGAATATCCTCACTCGGCATTTTTCCTCGCACAAAAACCACCGCATGCATATCCAGCATCTCGGCGGTGCGGATCGCCTGCTGATTGAGGAGCCCGGTGATGAGGAGAGAATTCTCCCGTCCATAGGCCAGCGCATCGCTCATCATATCACTGCTGAAGGCGTACTCATAAGCTCTGGGGGATTCCTCCTCTCCGGAAAGGAACTTGGCGTCCAGAAGCTCTTTGATCTCTTTGATGGTCATAACACGACTCCTCTCCCGCGGATAAATTGGGGCTTATTCAGTATTATTATAACAGCGCCCGGAGGTCGGCGCAATCGCTTCCCGAAAAAGTTCTTGGGAAACGAAAAAAGGGAGGTTTGGGCGATTTGCGTCAAATTTTAGGAACATGACCGAAAACGCCCCGCTTTTTTCCGTAAATTTGTAGAGACTTCTTGCAAAAAGCTCTTGCCAACCCCGCCAAAACAAGCTATCATATAGTCGTTATCGAAAATCTCTCTCCCGCGGAGGGTTTGTCACATATTAGGAGGTTATATTCATGATTCTGGAAAAACTGGTTGACCTGCTGGCTGCACAGCTGGACGCTGACCGCGATTCTATCACCGAGGAGACCGATATTTTGGACGATCTGGGTGCTGATTCTCTGGACGTTGTTGACCTTGTCATGACGCTGGAGGACGAGTTCGACATGGAGATCCCGGACGAAGACGTCGAGGGGATCCGCACTGTCGGTGAACTGGTCAAGTATCTGGAGGAGCATTCCGCAGAATGATTCTCCCCGAGCGGCGGGCGGTTCTTTTTTGAGGGGGATCGCGCTGCCGCTTTTTTCGTCTCTTTCTTTTGTAAATCCTCTTGACATTTCGCGAATCCTATGGTATTCTAGGAACGTTGCAACGGATTCGCTGGTGTAGCTCAGCCGGTAGAGCAGCTGATTTGTAATCAGCAGGTCGGGGGTTCGAATCCGTCCACCAGCTCCACACCGAGCAAAAACTTCATATGGAGGAGTTCCCGAGTGGCCAAAGGGGGCAGACTGTAAATCTGTTGTCACTGACTTCGATGGTTCGAATCCATCCTCCTCCACCACAAAAAGCACCCAGTTGGGTGCTTTTTTGTATTGTAATTGGATTCGAACAGGCCGGTGGCCTGTTTTTAGTCCGCGGCTCGCGAATCTCCATCCTCCCCCTCGGAAAGGCGCCGCAGGATTTTGTGGTGGAGGGAAAGCCGGTTTCTGCGCGGCGATTCCCTTACAAGGCCTCCCGATTATCGCGCGCCTCTGCCCAGGCGGAAACCGACCCTGTGCGGCGCGCGGAGTTTGACCCTTGGCGCACGCGCCCCCTCGCTCCGCTCTGCCCCCCGCGCGGGGGGCTTTTCTTTTTTTAAGAAAGCTCCTGATACTCCGAGGGGCTGAGACCCGTCAGCTTCTTGAAGGTCGCGGAAAAATAGGTGATGTCCCGGTAGCCCACCTCCTGCGCCACCTGATAGACCTTGCATCGGCAGTCCCGGAGCAGCTCCATCGCCCTGTGGATGCGGCACCGGGTAAGATAATTGAGGATGGTGTAGTCGGTCTCCCGGCGGAAAAGATGGCTCAAATGGCTTTCGCTGATGCCGAGCGACTCCGCGATGGAACCCACGCTGATGGCGGGGTCGTTATAGTGCCGCCCGATGTAGTCCATCGCCTCCAGAACATATTTGCTCTTGCTGCCCTTTTTGAGTCCCGGGAGGAGCGGCTGAAGCCCCTCGCCGCTTTCGTCCCTCGCCTCCAGACGCTTCCGGAGCGCCGTGACCGCCTGCTCCAGCTCGCCGTCATGGAAGGGCTTGAGGAGGAAGTCCACCGCCCCCAGACGGAGGGCGCTCTGGGCGTAGGTGAAGCTGTCATAGGCGGTGAGGATGATAACATAGGACTCGTTGCCCGCTTCCCTGAGACGGCGGAGCATCTCCAGACCGTCCATTTTGGGCATTTTGAGGTCGGTGATGATAAGGGAGGGGGAGAGGCGCTCCACCGCGGCAAGCCCCTCCTCGCCGTTCGCGGCTTCTCCGACCACCACACAGCCAAGCGCCGCCCAATCCACCGCAAGCACGATGCCCTTTCGGATCATTTCCTCGTCTTCTACCACTAAGACCTTTAACATTCCGCTGTCTCCTCTCTGGTGAGCGGCAGTACCGCCGTGACCACGGCGCCCTGCCCGTCCGCCCGGTTATCTAGATACAGACCGAAGTCCCTTCCGTAATGCTTTTTCAGAATGGTATTGACATTATAAAGTCCCAGATGCCCACGGTCCTTTTCCTGACTGCTGCCATCGAGAAACGCCGTCCCCGCCATCTCCTGGGGGAAGCCCCTGCCGTTATCGGTGACGGTGACCCGAAGACGCCCCGCATCCTCCGCAGCCTCCACCGACACCGTGCCGTTTTCCATGCCGGGAAGTCCGTGCAGGATGGCGTTTTCCACCAGTGGCTGAAGCATCATCTTGGGCACAAGGCAGTCCTCCAGCAGAAGGGGAATCTCCATCTGAAAGGTGAGGGCGCCGGAAAGCCGGATGCGCTGGATCTCGATATAGCGCTCCAGAAGCTCCGCCTCCCGCCGGAGGGTCACAAACTCCTCCGGGGAGATGGCAATGCGCAGAAGGTCGGCAAGGTTGGTGGACAGGAGCGCCACCTGCGGGACCCGGTTGATCTTGCTGATCCACTTCATGGTGTCAAGAGTATTGCAGAGGAAGTGGGGGTTAAGCTGCGCCTGAAGCATCCGGATCTGCGCCTCATTAAGCTCCTTCTGGTTCCGGATGAGCTCCTCCCGGTTGCGGCGAAGAGCCTCCACCATGCCGTTAAAGCGGCGGGTGAGCTGCCCCAGCTCGTCGTTTTCGCCCGGCGGGAGCCGCACCTCCAGATTGTCCTGCTCCACCTCTCCGATCGCCTTCTGCATCCGCTCGATGGGAAGGAACAGCTGATGGCTGAAGCGGTGGCTGAGGATCACCGAGATCCCCACGCAGATAATGGCGCTGGAAAGGCTCACGGTGTGCAGCACCTCCCGGATGGACTGGGTGAGCGCCAGCGGCCTTCTGAGCGCAAAATAAAGCCCCGTGGGTTCATGGAATTCCACCTGCGTATAGAAGTCCTGCTCCGCCTCCTCCGGGGCTTCCCCCATGAGGAGCCGCTGACGCAGAAGCTCCGCCGTTTCCCCCGTTAGGGCCGGCTGGGAGGCATAGACCGGGTGCCAGTAGCGGTTCAGGATGAGAAGTTCATTGCGGACGCCGTATTTCCCTTCAAAGAAGGTGCGGAAATCCTGCCCGTCCATGGTGATGAGGAAATAGCCCGCCGGCCTTCCCTCGCTGTCCCGGAGGAGCGCCGCCCCCTGATAGAGCGGCGTTTTGCCGCCCGCCGCGTAAACAAGGGCGCCGCCGCCCTCTCCCGCCTTGTGGAGGATGCCCCAATCGGTGGGAAGCTCCCGTGCGGCGGGGGGACCAACGGTGGAGCAGAGCCACCGTCCCTCTTTATCATAAAGATCGAAGCGGGCATAGCTTCTGACGCCCTCCGTCGCCTCATACAGTATACTGTATACCATCGTTTTCGTTTCCGGGGGACGCCCGGAAAGCACCTCCCGGATGACCGGGCTTTCCTTCATTTGGGAAGCCGCCCGCAGGAAGCCCTCCGAAAGGGCGTCAGCGGACCGGCAGACCACGTCGAGATGTCCCGCCGCCTTTTCCTCGGCGTTCTGCTCGGTGCGCACCTTGAAGATGTGCAGGAGGAGCGCCGAGCAGAGCAGCATCGGCACCAGAGAAATGACAAGGAAGGAAAGAAACAGCCGCTCCCGGAAGGAGGAAATTTTCAGCTTTTTCACGGCGTTTCCTCCCCTCCCTGATAGAACGCCCATGTCATGAGGACGCCGTCCCGGTGCTCCGCCGCCCAATCGATGTCATAATCGAGGAGCGGGATGTCGCTCATGGCCGGGAGTCCCTCGGCGGGGGGTACGTCCGTCCGGACCGAACGTCGGAAGCTCGTCTCGGTGAGCAGCTCCTGCACCTCCCGGCTCACGGTAAAATCAATGAACCTCCGGGCGTTTTCGGCATGGGGCGCCCCCTTGATGAGGGCGGTGCCGTCCGGCACGGCGCTGGTGCCGTCCTTGGGATAGACCACCGCAAGGGGGTCCCCCGCGGCAATGCGCTTGAGGGCAGCCTCCTCCAGCGTGACACCCACCCAGAAGGAGCCGTCCGCCACGGCGGAAAGCACCTCTCCGGAGCTTTCCAGCTGCTTGCCGTCCAGATTATTGGCAAGGGCGAGAAGCGTTTCTTCCGGCGAGCGTTCCTGCTCCATCGCGTGGATGAGGGTCATAAGGCCGGTGAGGGAGGAACCGGACACCGCGGGGTCGGCAATGGCGACCCGTCCGCGCACCATGGGGGAGAGGATATCCCGCCAGGAGGTGACCCAGCGGGGAGAGACCAGCCGGGTGTGGTAGACCAGCACCACCGGCAGGGAAGAGAAGGGCGTCCAGAGGCCCTGCGGCTCACGGAAGCGGGGAAGAAGCCGCTCCGTCTCTCCGGTGGTATAGGGGCTGAAGCAGTCCGCATAGGAGACAAAGCCCTCCACTCCGCCGCCGAACATGACGTCAGCCACCGGCGCCTCCTGCTCCGAGGAAAGGCGCTCCAGAAGCTCGCTGCTGCCGCCCTCCACCACCTCCACCCAGATGCCGGTGCGCTCCTCGAACTCCCGGATGATGGGGTGCCAGACCTCCTCCTTGTGGGAGGTGTAGACGACGAGGCGCTGCTCCTCCGGGGGACAAAAGCGCGCGGCGGGACTTTCCTCCGGGGCACGGCAGCCCGCAGGAAAAATCAGCAAGAGCGTAAGCCCGATGATTAGGCATTTCTTCATAACAAAAGCCTCCCTCTTTCGGCTTCTTTCTGGCAAGGCTCTACAAACCGATTCCTTTTTCCTCTATATTATAGCATAAGTCCCCTCTTTTTGACTACTTTTTCCGTCCCAGTGCAGAACTGCCACAAAAAGAACAGTTTTGTCCCCTTTCCTTTTAGTGCCGGGGGATTTAGAATAAAATTGATAGAAATATTGCACGAAACGGAAAAATTTTGTGCAAATAATAAAAGGAGGAACTTTTCTATGAAACGTCTACTGGCAATCCTGATGGCGCTTTGCATGGCGCTCGCGCTCGTCGCCTGCGGCGGGGAGCCCGCTCCCACGGAGGAGCTTTCCGATGTTCAGAAGATCATCGCCGAGGCTCAGGGCATGACCATGGAAGAACTCGCGAAGAAGGCCATCGAGGAATCGAACGGCAAGAAATTCTTCGGCGTCGGCAACTCCAGCCGCGGCAAAAAAGCTCTGCCGGAGTTCATCGCGTATCTGCAGTCCATCGACCCCTCCTATACGCTGGAGTTCGATTGGCAGCAGCCCAAGAACAACAAGATCTTCGATCAGCTGACCGCTGACTCCCTGAAGCCCGTCGGCACCTTCGCCATGACCCTCATTCAGGACGGCAACCAGATCGAAAGCAAGATGGCAAAGACCGGCATTCTGGATTCCTTCTTCCCCAAGGAGTGGGTCGAGGCGAACGGCCTCACCCTCGAGGATTGCACCGGCTTCCTGCCCCTGCAGACCCTCAATAAGGTCTTTATGTATAACAGCGTCGGCGAGAAATCCTATGACAACTGCTGGGACTTCGTCGCCGAAGGCGAGCACGGTCTTTACATGGATATCGACTCCGAGATCGTCGGCAAGAACTTCCTCTATATGCTGACCAGCGATCAGTATGCCACCTGGCTCAAGGAAGCCTATGACGCTCTCCCTGCCGAGGAGCAGGCTTACTTCACCCCCGTGATCGAAGAGATGGCCGCTGAGGCTGCCGACCTCGGTCTCGGTGAGAACGGCAAGTACGGCCTTGCCTGGATCAAGCTGTGGGTCGAGAGCTACAACGCCCAGACCGATGACGGCCCCATCTGCAAGACTCTCGTTGATAAGTCCGCCAAGGATCAGTTTGGTCTGCTCGTTTATTCCAAGCTGCGCTCCGTTGAGGAATCCGATTCCGTCTCCGTCAATAATATCAAGGTTGCAGCCTATGAGGACGGCTATAAGGGCATCGGCGGCTACGGCTACTGCCATTATCTCTTTGTTACCGACAACAGCCCCCTGCCCTGGACCGCCTGTGCCTTCATCTCCTACATGACCTGCACCGCGGAGGGCTTCTCCCCCTGGGGCAAGGACATGGGCGGCTACTCCTCCAACCCCGTCGTTGCGGCGGATACCGAGGCGCAGTACAACCACGCCAAGGGCGGCTATGTGGACGGTGTGGATACCTTCCCCGCCAAGAACGACCGCGGCTATGACTGGTGGACCACCGACGGCCAGCTGGTTCTTGAGGATCCCGAATACTGCTCCTCTGTCGCCTTCACCGTCGGCAGCTGGATCGAGATGCTGACCAAGTACAGCGCGGAATAAGTGAAAAAACATTCGGCGCGGGAGCGGCATCTGCTGCCGTCTGATCTGTAAACCCAAAAGGCGCCCCTTGGACCGCTTTCCAGGAAAAAGGTTCCGGGGGCGCCCTTTTTATCCCGGCACTCCCGCCACTACCTTTTGAGGGAGAGGAGAATATTATGAACCAACCCACTGCCGCCATCCGCGCCAATCAGAGGGCGGTGCGGCGCAATCAGGTCAAAACCTTTTTTTCCAAGCCCCATAACGTCATCCTGCTGCTTCTGGGCGTCGTGCTCACCGTCACCACCGTGGCGCCCATCATCGCCATCGTGCAGGATACCGTCAAGATCCACGCCGGCACCATCGACGCCCATCTGACGGGACAGACCTCCGGCTATACGCTGGTCAACTATGTAGATCTTTTTACCAGCAAGCTCGCTGGTAAAAACCTCTGGACGCCGCTCCTCAATACCGTGCTGCTTGCGGTGGGAACCTGCCTTGTCGCCATTCTCTTTGGCGGCATGGTCGCCTTTTTGGTGACGCGCACCAATCTGGCGTGGCGGAAATACTTAAGCTCCATCTTCATTTTCCCCTACATCATGCCCCAGTGGACGCTCGCCATCGTCTGGCAGAACCTCTTTTATTCCAATGCCGTGACCGGCACCTCCAACGGGCTGCTGGCTTCCCTTTTCGGCATCAATATGCCGCTCTGGTGGTGTAAGGGGCTGTTCCCCAGCCTCGCGGTTCTGGGGCTGCACTACGCGCCCTTCGCCTATATCCTCATCGGCGGCATTTTCCGGAATATGGACGCAAACCTTGAGGAAGCCGCCACCATCCTTGACACCCCCAAGTGGAAAACGATGTTCCGCATCACCCTGCCCATGGTGAAGCCCGCCATCCTTTCCACCATTCTTCTGGTGTTCGGCAGCGCGATGGGCTCCTACCCCGTCCCGCATTATCTGGGACTAACCACCCTCTCCACCAAGTACGTCTCCATGAACTCCAAGTACACCGGAGAGGCGAGTATCCTTGCCATCATCATGATGCTTTTCGGCGTGGCGATCATGCTGCTCAACCAGCTCTCCCTGCAGAGCCGCAAGAGCTACACCACCGTCACCGGCAAATCCGGTCAGATCTCCAAGATCAATCTGGGGCGGACGGGCAAATATATCATCGCCCTCATTCTGGTGATCCTCACCTTCTTCACCAGTATCTTCCCCATCATTTCCTTTGCCTTTGAAACCTTCCTGCCGAACCCCGGCGACTACTCCTTCCTCTATACGGGGGACCCCAGCAACCTCACCACCAAATGGTGGACGACGGACAGCAGCGTGGTGGAGAACGGTCTTTACGGGCAGCAGGGCATCCTGCATAACCCCATGATCTGGAAGGCCTTCGGCGGCACCATGCTGGTCTCGGTCTGCTGCGCCCTCATCGCGGGCTCCATCGGCACCATGATCGGTTATGCCGTCGCCAAGCAGCGGAGAAGCAAATGGGCCAACTATGTGAACAGCGTCGCGTTCCTGCCCTATCTGATGCCCTCCATCGCGGTGGGCGCCGCCTTCTTCGTCCTCTTTTCCAATGAATACTTCAACCTGTTTGATACCTACGCCCTGCTCATCATCGCCGGTACGGTAAAATATATCCCCTTTGCCAGCCGAAGCGCCCTCAACTCCATGCTTCAGCTTTCCGGGGAAATCGAGGAAGCCGCCCTCATCCAGAACATTCCGTGGTGGAAGCGGATGACCAAGATCATCATTCCCATCCAGAAGTCCTCCATCATCAGCGGCTTTATGCTCCCCTTTATGACCTGCCTCAGAGAGCTTTCGCTCTTTATGCTGCTCTGTAATCAGGGGCGCATCCTTTCCACCATACTCGACTACTTTGATGAAATGGGTCTTTACGCCTTCTCCAGCGGCATCAACCTCATCCTGATCATCACCCTTCTTGTCTTTAATACTCTGGTGAACAAGGTGACCGGCGCCAGCCTGGATAAGGGAATAGGAGGTTAAATCATGCCAAAAATCACACTGGAACACATCACCAAGCGCTGGAATAAATTTTACGCCGTCGATGACCTCAGCATGGTGATAGAGGATAACGCCTTTGTCACCCTGCTGGGCCCCTCCGGCTGCGGAAAAACCACCACCCTGCGTATGATCGCGGGACTGGAGACCCCCACCAGCGGCCGCATCACCATCGGGGATCAGGTGGTCTTTGATTCGGCGCTCGGCATCAACATCCCCCCCAACAAGCGCAAGGTCGGCTTCCTGTTCCAGAACTACGCCCTCTGGCCCAATATGACGGTCTATGAGAACATCTCCTTCGGCCTTTCCAACATCAAGGAGTCGCTGCCGAAGGTGAACTTTGAGGCGAAGAACGCGGCCCGCCTTGCCGAGATCCTCTCCCGTCCCGAGGACGTAAGGGAAATCCTGCAGGAGTGCCTTGACAAGAAGGGCCGGCTGGATGAAAAGAAGGCAGTCATCAAGCTGGTGGACGCCTACACCATCTCCGGCTACACCGCCAAAAAGCTGCTGGGCTACCACCCCGAAAACGAAAAGGACTTTACCGCCGAGTGCGAAGCCCTCCGCAAAACCGCCCGGGACGCCGTGACGGCGCAGCACCTCAACGAAAACTATGAGGTGACCGAAAACGGCGCAGTGGTAAAGGAGGTCCGCAAGCTCACCAAGGAGGAGGTTGACCTCTCGGTGCGCCGGGTCTCCCGCATTGTCAAGATCGGGATGTTCATGGAGCGTTACCCCGCCGAGCTTTCCGGCGGCCAGCAGCAGCGTGTAGCCATTGCGCGCACCCTTGCGCCGGAGCCCTCTGTCCTATTTATGGATGAGCCGCTTTCCAACCTTGACGCGAAGCTCCGTCTGGAGATGCGCTATGAGCTGCAGCGGCTCCATGTGGAGACCGGCTCCACCTTCGTCTATGTCACCCACGACCAGATGGAGGCCATGACCCTCGCCACCCGCATCTGCCTCATCAATAACGGCGTCCTGCAGCAGTATGACGCGCCGCTCACCGTCTATACCCATCCCAACAACCTGTTTGTCGCGGACTTTGTCGGCAATCCCTCCATCAACTTTGTGGAGGCCGTGGGGAAGGCGGAAGGGGACCACGTCGCGCTCCGCCTGCTGGGAGAGCACAAGGCGGTCTTTTGTCCCCGGGAGCCCCTCGACCTCGAACAGTGGTTTAAGGACCGGGACGCCCGCCGGGAGGAGACCGCAAGGCTCCATGCCGAAAAAGCGGCGGCCAAATCCTACATCGAAAAGGGCAATAAGGACGAGGCGTTCCGCTATCACATCCCGTGTGTGGTGGAGGATGACTACTCCCTGCAGGAGGACCCCGTCCTCACCAATGAGGATCTGGTGCTCGGCATCCGCCCTGAATTCCTCGGGATTACCGAAAACGGCGCGCTGGAGGGCGAGATTTACGGTGCCATGCCCACCGGCATGGAATCCACCGTCAAGATCCGCATCGGGGATTTCCTCCTCACCAGCGTAGTCTTCGGGAACACCCTCTTTAAGATCGGTTCCAAGATCCGTCTGGATATGGAAAGCGACAGCATCATGCTCTTTGACCGCCAGAGCGGCGAATGCATCGCTCTGGGACGGCTGGAATTTGAATAACCCCGCACCTGCCTCTCAGGAAACAAAAAGAGGAGCGTACCCCTTTAGTTAAGCCAGATGAGGAAACACGAAATACTTTTAGTCCGGCAATGCCGAACTGATTTACACGTAACCACCTGTCAGGGGTGCT
>JAHHSN010000021.1 GCA_020025195.1 Angelakisella sp. | reverse complement strand
TCGTACATCTCATAGAATTCTTCAAACATCGGCGCAACCTCCTCTACAATACCCAAGTCATGATGCTGGTCACTATCAGCCCAATCCCCAACAGGAAGAACCCCCCCGCCGATATCCTCTGCCGTGACGGTAGGCATCCCGTGTTCCGGTGGGGTCGCAGAGCCAGTTCCAGTTGCGGATGGCGCCAACTAAAATCACCACGCCCACAAGCGCCGCGACATAGTACCAGTGCTCCTGCACCATAACCATAATCTTTTCACTGTCCATTTCGGTTTCCTCCTTCCATTCATCCCTTGCCCTTTTTGAATTGACCGCTGCCCCGCCAGGTGTTGACCACACAGGTGAAGATCTGCCCACAGTGCTTGCACCGTATCATGTGAGCCATGATCTCGTCCGCCCAGCCATCCGCTGTCTTTACCTTCTCCAGCGCACAGGTGGATTCCTCTTCCAGCAGTTCAAATTCACCCTTCACCACCAACTGCTGAATGTAAGCAATACAAGCCAGATAGTCTTTTGGGGCGTCAAATTTTCTCCATGTTTGAATGTCTCGGCAGTGCTCGCACATACTGGATGCCTCCTTATGTAAAACAGGGATTCGCTCAGGTCTGCTGGTGCTGCATGGATACGATGTGACAGTCCGGGCAGAATTCAATGTACAATGTGCCTTCTGTACCGTCCAGCACGGTGTCCCACTGGATCTGCGCCAGATACTTCATAGTCTTGCCGCAGTGGAGGCAAGCAGTATATTCCCAGTCCTGCACCCAGTTGGCAAAGCCGCCGATGGTGTTCACATCCTCGCTGGCTGCACCGTAAAACAGAGGGACGGGTTCTTCACCCAGCACAAAGGCATTTCCGTTAAGTGCTTCATAGTCCTCCGGTCGAATATAACAGTCCATCTTCTCCGACCCGTCAAAAGTCTTGGATGGGAACACCTCCACACCGCCGTCCAGAGTAAAGCGGTTGAAGGCAGGGCCCTCCAGAAACCCTACGCAGTTGGGGCAGCAAGTGGCAGTCAGGATACCATCCAGCCCCAGAAACTTCAGCCGCTCATCCCGGCCATCCAGCACCAGCATATCCACCATCCGCCCGCCGCAGTGGGGGCAAGTATTCTCTCGTGCCCGCCCGATGCGGACGGGCGACGCTTCGCTGGTCGCTTCCTTGACCATAGGGTAACAGGTATCGAAATTGAGCTGCGTCCGGCGGCCCTCCTTGTCAAAGGTCCAGCCTCCACACTGGGCGTAGATGGATGGGTCCACATAGAGCCTCTTGCGCCAGGGCCGGGGATTTCGCTCCAGCTCCAGCAGCGTCTCCATGGCCTTGTCATCCCCTTGGATGGCAAGGCAAGACATCAGGTTGGAAGCTTCCCCGGAATCCTCCGTGGACAACAGCGCATGAATCAGACCGTTCCGCACATCGGCGGGAGCGTGATAATAGATCTCACAGGGCCAGAACACCTCAGCGGCCAGTGCCGCCCGCTGAATCTTCGGGGTGATGGCGTCCCGGTAGCCGAGCAGCTGCCAGAAGTCGGTGAGTTCCGGGTCTTCCATATCGGCCAGCCGCTGGATGTTCTGAATCAGATTTCTCTGTTTCTCAGCAATTTGTTCCGGCGTCCAGGCAAGTGCCGCCTTCCGTTCCTGCTCACACTTGCATTTCCAGCACAATCCATCATAGCCTAAAGGAGTGCCGCAGCTGGGGCAGGTATATTTCAAACTCATCATCTTTAACTCCTTTCAGATACAAAAAATGCCCTGCGCCGCACTGCCACAAGGACAAACTGACGCAGGGCATGAAAAGGCCGCAAGCGAGGAGCCACATCTGCTTGCAGATGTAGTTGCTTCTTCAGAAAAAATTACTTTTTCATTTCTGAGGACAGTTGGTGGCTGTCCAAAAACTCTGTTTATAGTGGCACCCCTCATAGACATAATTTTATATTTTATAATACCATAAAACACTTACCAATGAAAATGTTTTATTAATTTTTGTTCACGAATTTTTTTGTGAATTCATACTGCTTTTTTGCTTCTGCAACAACGGAAGCAAAGATGAGATCAGCCCCCTCAGCAAAGCCGGAAATGAAACGGGTATAGCCATCGTTGATCGTTGCTTGCACCTGAAGCCGCAGTTCATGCTCAACACGGTCGATCTGCGCTTTTGATATATCCCGATGCCCTGTCACACAGCAAGTTTTTCTATTCGTATAAACGCCCTCCTTTGAGCATAAAATCTTTTGATTTCATGGCTCAATTCGCTCTATTTAATGCTGTTTGCTTTTGTACAATAATTCTCAAGTAAACTATTAGCTTACATATTGTATGTCTATCAGAATCTGCACCAAACATCAATCATAATATAAGCTAATAGTGAACACAATGATGACTAACAGCATATAGGCAGGTATGAATTATGGAAAACAAAGGGTTGGGAAAACGTATCAATGAAGTCAGGAAAAATCGAGGTTTTACCTCCGATAGCCTTTCTGAGAAATGCAGCATGCGAACGACCTTGAATTGAAGCCGAATACTAATTCTTTAGATGAAAAACTTGGAGAAGGCTAACAAAACATGAAGCTGCTGCAGGATAAAACTCGCAATCGTCTAATACAATCGTAAGTATGATGTTTTCCTTCGTGATTTGAGAAAACAAAATTTAAAAAAGCAAGTGTGCAAATTCTGAAAAAATAGAATTTGCACACTTTAAATTATGTCTCGAACATAGTATAATGATCCTGTCCTCAAGGGACGATCGCACTTTCCCTGCAAGGTCGCACAATAAAATACAACCCCAAAGCCACTGTGTCTGGGATGTCAGGGACAGATATCATTATTCAGGGTGGAATAGTAAACTGTAAGATTTTTCAGGAAAAGCTTCTGACCAGTACTGAAATGATACCAAACCGATACAACATCCACTTGAGACATAAAGGAGCATGGGGAAAACACATGGAAAAACGGGGTTTTGAGGGACTTTAGCCCCTCAAATGGACTATATTTAATTCCGTTTTGCCGAATTTGAATAAAACGGAAAACCCGGAAACCCTTGCAAATCAGGGGCTTCCGGGTTGTTTATCTAAGGGATCCTAAACGCTTAAATAGTAAATAAAGCATTTTAGCGTCATTTTGAATTTATAATTCTCAACAAGGATATTTCCGTTTTTTCCACTTGTGTATAATTCAAATGTTACCCTGGTATAGTCCATCCTTTCAATTTCTATTTGTGTTGTTGGAATGATTTCTCCTAACTCACATTTAATATAAAGGGTATCGCTAATATTTATGCCCTTGCAAGTGTGTTTCAGCTCTTTGGAAACAAGAGTGGTCGTGCCGTTATCGTTAAACATGTATTCCACTTTATAAAGTTTAATGTTCCGAATGCCATAGGAAGAAGAGAGGGAAAATAGCTCTCCCGCCTCATCAATGATAATAGAATTGTCATTATCATCCGCATCAAAGCCCGTATCGAACGGCAATATCTTGAATTTTTCGTATCTGGTGTCTTTCGTTACAATGACTTTCCAAATATGCCCGACAATATAAAGCACGAACAGGAGACAGGTGACGATGGAAGAGACATTTGAAATAATTTGCCACATAGTTTCATTTCCTTTCCATTTTATTGGACGTATTGATGAATACGTTCACCGGTGCAGTACGCAGCTGCTTTGCAATGGGAATTCTTACCTTTAGAGTAGCATGGCCGGTTCGGACGGTCAAGGAAACGAAGCAGTTTCACGCTGCGCAAATACCAACCGCTTACGCCAGAGGCGGCTTCTGCCATTGGCATGGCGGTAACGCGGACAGCAGCGAAGCCTTGGAAACTTAGGAAAAAGAAGTGACAGAAAGAACAGTAAAGCAGGTGGGTATCCATTGGATGTTCACCTGCTTTTTTGTCTCGGCGGGAGGAAATACAGGAAGAAAACACGCCGCACGCCCCCGTGCCCCATCCGTTATTCAGCTTCGCCGGCTCCTATTCTTCTTAACTTATTATATATGGCACGGCGGCTGCCCTTGGGGAAGGGAGAAGAGGTTGTGACTTTTCCCCAAAGAAACTGGTTTATTTTTTCTTTGATATGTGATATTATAGGAAACGGCTGTGACTCAGCGGTTCAAAAAGCGGGGGCCCGGCAAGGCTCCGCAAGAGCACCGGACCCGCCCGGCGAGATACGATCAAGGCACAGACCCATTGACGCATTGCAAACAGAAGGGAGATCAATCCATGTCCACCAGTCGCACCCCCACTGAAATCACAGAAGTATACGCAGAGTTAGGCGCCCGAAAAGGAAGCTACCCGGTCCCAAAGCTGATTTATTTAGGGATCTTGGCGGGCGTTCTCATTGCCATCGGCTCTGCCGCCACCAATACGGCCGTATATGGAATTACCCAGCCGTGGCTGGGGCGAACTGTTTGCGGTCTGCTGTTCCCCTTTGGTCTGGCCATGGTGATCGCCATGGGCGGCGAGCTGTTTACCGGAAATTGTTTGATGGTTATTTCCGCTTTGGATTATCGGTGCAGTCCGGCCAAGGTCCTGCGTAACTGGGGCATCGTTTATTTTGCGAACATGGCCGGTTCCGTGACCGTTGCGGCGCTCTGCGCGTTCTTTGGCCAGATGAACTATTCGGATGGCCAGCTGGCGGCGTATACGATGAGTGTCGCGGCGAACAAATGCTCATTGACCTTTGCCGGGGCCGTAGTTTCCGGCTTCTTCTGCAATTTCCTCGTGTGCCTCGGCGTGCTGATGGCCCTTTATGCGAAGGACGCCGCCGGAAAGATTCTGGCGCCCTTTTTGCCGGTGTGCTATTTTGTGCTTTGCGGCTTTGAGCACTGCGTAGCGAATATGTACTATATCCCGGCGGGGCTTTTTGCCATGCAAAACCCGTCTTACGCCGCGGCAGCGATTGACGCGGGGCTTAATCTTTCGGCGCTGTCCTGGTCCCATTTTTTCCTTGGCAATTTGCTCCCTGTCACGATCGGCAACATCTTGGGCGGAACGGCTATCAGCTTTTTGATGTGGCGCTGTTACCTCAGGGAGTGATCTCCAACAGCCTGTCGGAGAGCGCAAAATCGCCGATGGTTTGGCGGTTTGGCTTCCGGGGATATAAAAGCCCGGATAGCAAAAGAAAAATTGGCTGAGATGTCCAAAAAGTTCTTGCGATATATTGAAAACAGTGGCATTATAGAGTTGTAACCTCGGAGGATAATCCTCGGAGGCGAAGGATGTACGCCCAGAGGAAGAATGAGAGAGCCCCCTTCTTTTGGGTGAAAATAATAAGGAGGTTATTTTACGATGAGAACGAGAAAATGGCTGGCGGCTTTGCTGGCGGCAATCCTCGCTGTCTCCATGCTGCCGGTAACGGCGCTGGCAGAGGAGGAAACAACAACCGAGTCTGCACCGGTGCTTGAGACTAAGGCACCGGCGGAAACCGACGTCTGCAAGATCGGTGAAACGGGGTATGCGACGCTGAAGGATGCGGTGGAGGCGGCACAGAACGGCGATACCATTACACTGCTGAATGATGTGGCTAATGGCAGCGGTATAATTGTTCCATCCGGGAAGAACTTTACATTGGATTTCAATGGCAAAACCTATACGGTAACCCAAGATTTAGCTGGTTCTTCCGGAACCAAAAGCCAGTGCTTCCAGTTGCTTAAAAATAGTACCGTTACCATGAAAAACGGAACTATTAAAGCAGGTGATCCTGGAATCGCTATGATCATCCAGAATTATTGTAATTTGACGCTGGACAACATGATACTGGCTGGCGATACAATGGAACGCGATTCTTCTTATACGCTGAGCAACAACTGTGGTAACGTTTCGGTGAAGAACAGCACCATTACAACTGCTAAGAACGGAAAAGCTTTCGACAGCTGCAAATTTAGCAGTTATGCGCCGCCTGTGGTTACCGTTGAAAACTCTACCATATCCGGTCCGGTTGAGCTGTCCGGCGGTAAGCTGGATATTCAATCCGGAAGTTTTGAGGATATTAAAACTGCTAAAGGGTACAATGAGGGCGATTGCACCATCTCCGGCGGTACGTTTACCAGCGACCCCAGTAAATTTGTGACTGAAAACACCGCGGTAGCCGGTGTCGGCAAGGACAATGCAAACGGCTTTGCAGTAGGTCAGGATGCTATCCAGCAGGCCGTAACTGATAAGAAGGATGTTACCATCACCAAGGGCAGCGTTACTCTTACCAACGTTCCTACAGGCGTCACCGTTGCCAACGCGGCAGGCAACACCGGTACCGTTAAGGTTAATGGGAACACTGTAGCAGCGGGTAAAGATTATAAAGTTCCCTCCTCCGGCGGCGGTTCTTCCTCCGGCGGCAGCTGGAGCGGCTACTATTACAGCGTGAACCCGGTCGGCTCCTCCACCTGGAAGCCCGGCGATAAGGGCCTTGCCTTTACCGCGGGCACCACCGAGAAGCTTTCCGAGGTCCGTGTGGACTATAACACCCTCGCCAAGGGGAACTACATCGTTGCCAAGGACGGCACCGTCACCCTCAAGGCGAACTACCTCCGCACCCTCGCGGAGGGCTGGTACACCCTCACCCTCGTCTTCCCGGATGGCGAAGGCTCCGTTTCCTTCACCGTGGAGGGCACCGGCACGGGCCTTACCCAGAACCCCGAGACCGGCGACCATAGCTTTGTGGCGGCGGCAGTGGTTCTCGCGGCCGTCTCCGTTATCGGCATGGCGGCGGCTTCCCGCAAAAAATAAACCCCTCTGCTTCTTTTGATATAAGAAGTGCGGAATAAAAAGCTCCCCTGCACCCCGTTCGGTGCGGGGGAGTTCCCTTTTTCCGTGGCTTTTTCTTTTGGCTGCTCCGTGCTATAATAGAAGCCGTAACAGAAGCGCTGCTATCAAATGCTGCAGAAAGTAGGGCCTAACATGATCCATTCCTTTTTACTGATCGGTCAATCCAATATGGCGGGGCGCGGCTTTCCCCATGAGGTCGAGCCCATCGAGTCGTCCCACCTCTGGCAGCTTCGCAACGGGCGCTGGCGCGGCATGGCGGCTCCGGTTAACCCCGACCGACCGTTTTCCGGGGTCAACCTCGCGGAGAGCTTTGCCCTCCGATACCATGAGCTTCACGGCGCCGACGTCGGCCTCATTCCCGCGGCGGACGGCGGCACCACCATCCGGCAGTGGGCGCCGGGCGGCCTTCTTTATGACCACGCCGTGCTGCAGGCGCGGCTTGCCATGCGGACCTCCCGGCTCTGCGGTGTCCTCTGGCATCAGGGAGAATCGGACTGCGAGGAGACACTCTGGCCCCATTATGAGGCACAGCTTCGTGCCATGTTCACGGCGCTGCGAAAAGACCTCGGGGAGCCTCGGCTTCCCATCGTGATGGGCGCTCTGGGGGATTACCTTGCGCAGCACCCGACCGATCTCTGGTACCGCAACTACCCGCGCATCAATGAAGCTCTGCGGCGGGTGGCGGACTCCGGCCCCAATATCGGCCTTGCAGCGGCGGGAGGACTCACCTCGAACCCGGACTTCCTGCACTTTAACGCAAGGAGCCTGAGGGAGTTCGGTCTTCGCTACGAGGCGGTCTATGAGACGTTGGAGCCTCATTCGGTCGGGGAGGAAAGCGACGCAGCGATCGAACAGCGCGCGGTGGAGCTTTTATAAGACGGCTTGGGCCGTCCCCCGTAAAACACGGCTTTCCCTTTTTTCAAAATGTAGTATAATAGCTCTATCCCCCGGAAAAACGGTAAATGAACGGCGCCCCGGCGCCGAGACGAAAGGATATAGAACGATGAAGAATGTAAAAGAAAGGCTGGCAGAGCTCCGCGG
This sequence comes from Angelakisella sp., assembly GCA_020025195.1. Lineage (GTDB taxonomy): Bacteria > Bacillota > Clostridia > Oscillospirales > Ruminococcaceae > Angelakisella. Next base: position 18,379 of record JAHHSN010000021.1, on the reverse strand, counting down.
CGCGATGGCCGAGGCGGGCTGCCATGCCTTCATCATGCCCAGCAGCGACCCCCACTCCAGTGAATACGCTCCCCTGCACTACACCGCGTGGGAGTATTTTTCCGGCTTCTCCTGCGAGAACGCGAACCTTATTGTGACCGCGGAGGAGGCCGCTCTCTGGGTGGACGGACGCTTCTTCGGGGCGGCGGACGCGGCGCTCAAGGGCAGCGGCATTGCCTCCATGCACATGGGAGTCAAGGGGGTCCCCACCGTGGAGGAATGGCTCGGGGAGCACCTCCCGAAGGGCGCGGTGCTGGGCTATGCGGCTGAGACCATGCCCCTCAAGCAGGCGAGAGAGCTTTCCGAGGTCTGCCGGAAGGCGGGCGCGCGCTTTGTGAGCCTGCCTCTGGTGGACAAGGCGTGGACGGAGGACCGCCCCGCCCTTCCCACCACCCCCGCGTGGCTCCTCTCCCGTGAATATGCCGGCAAGACCCCTGCGGAAAAGCTCGCCATCCTCCGGGAGAAGCTCCGGGAGCAGGGCTGCACGGCGGAAATCGTCACCACCCTTGACAGCGTGGCGTGGCTTCTCAATCTTCGGGCCGCCGATGTGGAGGATACCCCCTATGCCCTCGCCTTCTGCTATGTGAATGAGGAGGACGCCGTCCTCTTTATGGCGGAGGACCGTCTGGCTCCCGAGGCGAAGAAAGAACTTGCCGAGGCGGGGGTGACCATCGCACCCTATGACGGGATGCCGGCCTTCCTCGCTGAAAATAAAAAAGAGGAGACCGTACTTATCGACCCCAGGAGCCTTAACGCCGCCCTCGACCTTGCCCTGCGTGGAAATAAGGCCTATTCCGTAGTGGAGGACTCCGACCCCATCGTGCTCCTCAAGGCGGTGAAGAACGAGACCGAGCTTGCCTGTACCCGCGCGGCACACCTCCGGGACGCCGCCCACATGGTGCGCTTCCAGAAGGAGATGGAGGAGCGCCTTGCCGCCGGGGAGACGCTCCGTGAGACCGATATCGATACCATCCTGCACAAATACCGCGGCAGCGATTCCCGCTTTATCACCGAGAGCTTCGGTACCATCGCGGCCTGGGGCCCCAACGCTGCTATGATGCACTATGCCCCCAAGGTGGGCGCGGACGCCGAGATCGAGCGTCACGGCTTTCTGCTGGTGGACAGCGGTGCGACCTACTATGATGGCACCACCGATGTCACCCGCACCTTTGCGGTGGGTCCCCTCACCGAGGAGGAGAAACTCGGCTACACCCGCGTTCTGCGCTGCCATATCGATATCGCGATGGCGGTTTGGAAGGAGGGCGCGACCGGCGGTGAGCTGGACATGATCGCCCGTCAGGCCATGTGGCGGCATCAGCTGGACTACCGCTGCGGCACCGGCCACGGCGTGGGCCATGTGGGCGCCGTCCATGAAGGCCCGCACAGCCTGAGACCCCATAACGCCGTGGAGTTTGTTCCCGGCATGATCATTACCGACGAGCCCGGCATCTACACCGAGGGCAGCCTCGGCGTTCGCATTGAGAACGAGTTGGTCTGTGTGGAGGCGGGGGAGAGCGAATACGGCAGATTCCTCCGCTTTGAGCCGCTCATGTATGTTCCCATCGACCTTACCCCGGTGCTGGTCGAGGAGCTGACCCGGGAGGAAAAGGAATGGCTCAATGGCTACCATGCCGACGTCCTTGGGAAGGTCGGTCCCCTGCTCAGTGAAGAGGAAAGAGGCTGGCTTAAAAAGAAGTGCGCGGCCATTTGACAGTTGTGCTATAGGAACGATCCCCCGCCCAAACCGGCGGGGGCGTTTTTTGACGCCGGCTCTGCCCCCGCAGACGAGAAGGCACTCCCGTATGAGGAGGAGCTGACGACGGTGAAGGGAGTTACCGCCGGGGAAACCGAGCCGTTTGGGAGCCGGTATCTTTTCCGGTTTCGGCGGGGGATGACAAGACGCTCTTCTTTGCGGGGAAAACTCAATCGAGCGTTCGAGGGTTGACATTCTCCTTCCCCGCGGGGATACTAAAGAAGAAGGAAAAACGAAACACCAAAAAGGGAGAGGGACCATGACTGAAAAGGAAAAGATGCTCGCGGGGCTGCCCTATTTGGGCGGGGACCCGGAGCTTATGGGGGACAAGAGCCGCGCCCGTGTGCTGGCGGAGCGGTACAATGCTTCGGGGGAGGATGCGCAGGAGCGCGAGACACTCCTGCGGGAGCTCTTGGGAGCCTGCGGGGAAAACGTGCAGATCAAGCCCCCTTTTCACTGCGACTACGGCTACCGCATCAAAATAGGAAAGAATTTCCTTGCGAATTTTGACTGTGTTATTCTGGACAGCGGTTCCGTGGAGATCGGGGACAACTGTATGTTCGGACCCCAGACCTGCATCTACTCCCTCAATCACCCCCTCGATCGGGAGGCGCGGCGCACGGGGCTGCAGTTCCCCAAGCCGGTCCGGATCGGAAACGATGTCTGGCTCGGCGGCAACTGCGTAGTACTGCCCGGCGTTACCATCGGCAATAACGTGGTGGTCGGTGCGGGGAGCGTGGTGACCCAAGATCTTCCGGACGATTGTCTCGCGGTGGGGAACCCCGCCCGGGTCGTCAAAAAGCTCTGACGAAATGTGAAAAATCATACCCGCCAACTTTCCCGCCGCAAAAGAAACCGTTGGATTTTTGTATGGCGCCGGCCATATCGGCGGATTTTTACCGGTGACGAATTAACAGATTTTTTATACATTTCTTCCAGATCGTATATAAACTTTTGGAGCTTAATATGGTACGATAAATCTATCTGACACAAGGAGATGGGACTTTGGGTATTTTTCTGACACTTGCCTACCTGTTCTTTATCGGCTCTGTTTTCGGTTGGGTGCTGGAGCTTCTGTACCGAAACCTCAAAAAACCCCACCAGAAGTGGATCAACCCCGGCTTCTGCACCGGGCCTTATGTTCCGCTTTATGGCTTTGGACTTTGCATCCTGTTTCTTCTTTCCGTGCTGGGGGAACGGAATCTGATCTCGAACCCCTTCTGGAACAAGGTTGCGGTCATCGCGGCGATGACTTTCTGCATGACACTCATTGAATACATTGCCGGACTTCTCTGCCTCAAGGTGCTTAAGATCCGTTTGTGGGACTATTCGGGGCTCTGGGGGAATATCCAGGGCATCATTTGTCCCATTTTTTCTCTGGCGTGGGGCGCCCTTGGCGCGGCTTATTATTTCCTCGTTCATCCCTATATTCTGAACGCCCTGCGATGGCTTTCGCAGAATCTGGCGTTTTCCTTTGTCATCGGGATGTTCTTCGGCGTCTTTTTGATCGACGTGGCCCATTCGGTGCAGCTGACGGCACGGCTCAAGAAGTTTGCCGATGAAAACGAGGTTGTCGTCAAGTACGAAAGCATCAAGCAGCATATCCGTAACGTCCACCAGCAGCGGGCGCTCAAATACCATTTCTTCTCGCCCTTCCGGTCGGTGCACACCCTCTCCTACCATCTGCGGGAGATTTACGGCACGCGGGATAAACAGCGGAAAAACGGCAGAATGCTGCACGAAAAGGAAAAGAAGAAATAAAATACGACCCGCCCGGGAGCACTTTGTCCCGCGGCTCGCTGTCTTACCGGCGGGCTGCGGGCTTTTTTTGCCCGGTCCCCGGAAAAAAGGAGCCGCGAAACCATCTCCCACGCCCAAAGAGGGGAACCGGACGCTCCTTTTCATTGGGCGGTGCCCCGAACGCTGAGGAACGCTTTGGTGCATGGCTCCCTTCACTCCGGCGGGGAGATGACCGCCCGGCGTTTGTTCGTCCGCCGGGTAGACCACGACGGGACGATCTATCCGGAGGGTTGTTACTGGGCCGTCAGTGCATGAAACGAGCGTAAAGAAACCGATACCTTCCCTTTCCTTAAAAGGGGCGGGCTTATCGGTTCCTTTTTTCACCCGGGGAGGAGGGCGTGTCAAGCGTCGGAGAAAGGGGAATTCTGAAGCGGCGGTGGGAGGCTTTGACGCGGTTCCTGCCTGACCGTTGGAGAAAATGTAAATAATATGGTTTGACTTTTGTCTATTTCTCTGATTTTATGAAAAGCATGTCACAAAACGCCTTATTTCTACGTTATATAATATAAGGAGTTCCAATAGGCCCCATGGTTTCATGGGGGAAAGAAACGCGGTTTGCAGACCGCGTGCCCGGAAGAAAGGAAGGATTTTCATGAAGAAAATCACCGCGTTTATTCTGGCAATGATGCTTTGGCTCGCCCTCGCCGCCTGCGGGACCGGTCCTCTGCCCGCTCCGCCGCTCGAGGAAAGGCCCCCCCGCACGTCCGGTTCGCTCCTCACGGTGGAGGATGGTGCGTGGTGGGCCCATTACATTGCGCCGCTGGTGGAGGAGTTTAAGGAGGGCTACCCCTGTCCCACCGAGCTTATGAGCCGGGAGAAGGAGTTTTTCCTTATAAAGACGGTGGCTGCACTGCGGGGACTTGCGGTACCGGTGCTGGACGACGGCCGGGCGGTCTTTCAGATCCCGGTGGAAGAGCTGACAGCAGTCGCCGAGGAGCTTTGGGGAACGGGCGACCTTACGCGCTATAACATTGCCCATGGAACCGATGAAAACGGCCGTTACCGCTACCGGTGCGGCCGGGTGGAGAGGGTGGAGGAGGGCGCCTGCGGCAATGAACGCTTTTCCGTGACCTCCGTTGAGGAAGCGCCGGACGGCAGCTGCCGGATCGGGGTGGAGCTGGACGGCAGGGATTACATCTACACCTTCGAGAAAAACGAAACGTGCGGCTATCATCTTCTCTCGGTGGAAAAGGTGCGGGGGAACCCGCTGCCGCCGCCGGTCATCACCGGGACGGTGCCCTATGCGCTCTATCCGGAGCCGGAGCCGGTGCATCCCGCCTTTGCCGCCTCGGTGCCCTTTGCCGACCGGGACGGTAAAATCTATTCCTACCGGGTCAGCCGCGAGATGGGGATGGCGGAGATCTATGTTTTTGACGCGGAGGACCTGTCCGCGCCGCCCTTCTCGACCGTTCTGCTCTCCTTAAACGCAGGGGACTTTCTCTTGTCGGCGTCCCTTACGCGGGAGGGCGATATCCTCCTCAATAACGATAAAAGTCTGTGGGTCGTTTCCGCCGAGACCGGAGAGCTGCTCCGGGAGATCCGGGGACGGGAGGGGGAGTGTGGTTGCCGCTTCCCGGATGAGAGCCTCAGCTATCTGGCGGAGCATATGGTGGAAGATGGGATCTATCTTCGGGACATCAAGACGGGACAGGAGACCCGCCTTACGGATTCGGTGGTCCATAAAAATGTTTTCGACGCCAAGCCGCTTCTTTTCTATCCCAATGACGAGGGACATCCGATCCTGTTCTACTGGGGGAAAAACGGCAAGAATACCGAGACCCGGGCTTATGACCCTATAACCGGAAAGGATGTGACCGAACAGTACGGTTTCTGCAAGGCCGGCGGTTCGGCGTCCTGCTGGAGCCGCTATGGAACCAAGGCCGTGGGCAGAGATTTGCAATTTTCTCCCGACTTGCTGGAGATTTATGATCTTGAAAATGGGACGCAGCACAGTGTCTCTTTCCCGGCCAATACGCCGGACGGTGTCTTTCTGGTCGGAGGGCAGGGCATCATCCGGCATTACAAAGAGAATCAGGAGACGTCCGTTTGCCAGTTCTATCCGGTGGATCTTGAAACCGGGAAGGTGGGGAAGTGCTGTCTCAGCACCGATTCGGCGGCGGAATGCTACCCGCTGAATTCCCTCGTGGTACTGGAGCTTTACTCGCAGGAGTCGGGCCAAAGCTTTCTGGTGGCGGACTTTAGAAAGAAATGATTTTCCCAACTGAAAAACCGGAGTCGACCCTTTGCGGTCGGCTCTTTTCATGCCCGGGGAAGGCACCGAAAAGACGAAAAGCCCCGAGGAGGCAGAAAACTGGGCCTAGAATAATTTTGTAGATTAAAAAGAAACGATGAAATCAGTGAGCCTTATCCTCGAAGAAACTCTGATTTCATGCGCCGAGGCAGAAAGTCCTTCGTCTCAAAATGATGAAAAACAGCAGAAGCAAAGGGCTTCTCCGGGGCTTTCGGGGAGAGAGCGTACCGGGGCAAGGAGCCCTCCGCTTTGACGGCAGGGGAATTTGGGACTATAATGAATAAAAATACAGAATCAGACATTTTTCGACATCGGGGAGCGTTCCAAAGGCGGCCTCGCCGAACATAGTCAAAATGTTCTGCTTTGGAAGGAGCCCCCTATGAAAAAAGGTTTTGTGCTTGCGTTTTCGATTCTGTTTGCCGTGGGAGCGGCGGTTTTCCCGGCTTCGGCCGCAGAGAGCGGTGTGTGGCTCACCGTGACGCCGGAACCGGCGGAAATCGGCCGGGGGTCGGACGTCAGGGAGATCACCTATACATTTATGCTCCATAATCCCGGAGGCGTTTCCATCCACAGGCTCTATTTTGAGGTAAAGCCGAGTGACGATAACGACCTCGGGGTTCGTGTCTCTTTCTCAGAGGAGAACCCCCGCCGGGATGACAATACGGCGGAAAAGTTCAGAAGTTTCACGACTGTATGGGACCAAAGCTGTATTATCCAGGCGAGGGGTGCGAAAAAGGATGCCGATCTTACCGGAGATGTGCCCCTGGTGACCCTGACGGTTGAGGTGGATCCCCAAAAGCTCACCGGGGATATTTTACCCCTTGAGATTTTGGGAGGTATATACAACAATGACGAGAATCTCCCGTTCACTGTTACCCCGGTCAGGCTTCTGGACATGATTGCCGGCAGGCAGGAGCTTCACCTGACCCCGCCCCAAAAAGGAAAACCGCTGGACAAGTCCCCGGAGAAGTACTCCGAGCAGTATGACATCGGGGAGCTGCGGTGGTTTATGGGGACGGAAGCGGTCGAACCCGGCGCCGTCGCCCTGCCCGGTACCGCCTATACCGCCGAGGTGAGCCTGACGGCCTCGGCGGGCAGAGCCTTTGACCAAACCGGTGCGCTTAGCTTCCTCCTAAACGGCGACACTGTGATTCCTGAGGGGGAATTTGTAGTGGAAAAAAAGACCGTCACCATCCGGCACACCTTTCCCGCCACGGAGAAAAAGGCGCTCACCGGGCTAAAAATCACCGAGCCGGCGTTTGAGCTCGCGGTCCCCAAGAACGATGAAGCCTGCCCCGCGGTTTTTCCGCTTGCAGCGAGCGGTACCTACGATGACGGAGCGACTGAAACGGTCACTCCCCAATGGAGCCTTGTCGGAACGGCGCCTGCCGGGGTTACGCTGGAGGAAGGCGCTCTCCGGGTGGACCGAAGCGCCACGGATGACGCCCGGGTCACGGTGAAGGCGGTGCTGGAGGGGCGGGAAGTCCTCCGGGAGTTTACCGTTTGCCGGGAAGCTCCGAACGCAGCCCGAATCCTCCTCAAAAGGGGAGAGCGGGATGTGACCGGTCAGACGGAAACCGTTATCATCCCGACCCGAGGGGAGAAAAAGGCGGCCTTTACCGCGGAGGTCTATGACCAGTACGGCGTGCGGATGAAAGCCGTCCCCGACTGGATGTGGGAGGGCACGACGGTGCTGCCCCTCGCCGGCGGCACGGTCACCGTACCCGCGGGCGCCGAAGCGGGCTGCTATGCTCTCACCGCGCGGTGCGGTGCGGCGAAGGCTTCGCTCACCCTCCGGACGGAGTGCAAAAAGCCGGTCACCTTCCGGAACTTTTCTGAAAAGAGCTTTGTCTACGGCGCCGTCCATCCGATGGAGACTGCGCTGCCCTCCGCCGAGGGAGAGATAGCGTATCGCTACGAAACCGCGGACGGAAAGAGGCTTCCCGGTGCGCCCACGGCTGCCGGGGTCTACCGGGTGACGGTTTTTTGCGAGAGCGAGACTCACTACGGCGCCCTGAGCGTAACGCTCACCATTCTCCCCAAAGAGATAGCAGAAAGCGAGGTGACCGTCGCAGGGGAGTCTCTCACCGAGAACGGTGCCGCCCAGACCCCGGCCGTTACCGTTCGGGATGGGGAACAGCTCCTGACCGAGAACATCGACTACCGCCTCACCTATGAAAACAACGTGTCCGCCGGGACGGCCACAGCACAGGTGGTCGGCATGGGGAACTATCAGGGAACCGTGCGGAAGCCCTTTCTCATTGGGAAAAGGTCTTTCCCCTCCGGGGAAATGGCGGCGGACGGGGAGGCGTCATTCTGGCAGACGCTGAGGGAGAGGATGGAAGGGGCAAAGCAGGACGAGGTCATAGAGTTTGACGTTGGTGACCGGGAGGAGCTCCCCGGGGAAATTCTGAAGGCCCTGCGGGAACATCCCGGCGTCACACTTTCCCTCCTTCGCGCGGACGGCAGTTCCATCCGTCTTTCCGCCGGAGTGGCCGCCCGGCTGGAGGAACGGTCTTACCTGTTTTCGGAGCTTTGGGAGTGCTGCCGGGAGAAGACACCGGCTCCGGGATTGCCCCTTTCCCATGAGGAGCCGGCTCCTTTGCCGCCCGACGTTCCCCAAACGCCCGAGCCGGAGGAAGAAAGTACCCCGACCGAGCCGGAGGAGAGCGGCAGTCTCCTGCCGTGGCGGCTCGGTGTCCCCGCGGCGGTGATCGTCCTACTTCTTCTTCTCCATTTAAGAAGGAAAAAGCGCCTTTCCGCATAATAAAAAAATCCCCCATGCGGGGGATTTTTTTATGCTGTTCCTTGTGGTTTATTTTAGCTCCACCACGGTGACGCCCATTTCGCCTTCGCCGTAAAGACCGGGGCGCTGGCTCTTTACAAAACTGAGACGCCGGAGGTGGTTCTGCACGGCAGCGCGCAGGACGCCGGTGCCTTTGCCGTGAATGATGGTGACGTTTTTGATGCCCATGAGGAGACACCGGTCCAGAAAACGGTCAACTTCCAGAAGTCCCTCGTCGCTCGCCATGCCGCGGATATCCAGTTCGGTTCTTGCTTCCCGCTGCCCGATGCCGGGACGGACGGTGCGAGCGGTGGACTGGGGCTTTTTCTTTTCCTTGGGGGCGGATTTTTCCAGTCTCAGATCGGAAGGCTCACATTTCACGCGCATATTGCCGATCTGGACCTGGTAGCTGCCGTTTTTATCGGCGTTGCCCATGACGGTGCCCTGCCGCCCCAGAGAGAGGAGGGTGACCACGTCGCCCGCGTGCAGGGCGCGGGGAAGCTCCGCCTTTTCCCGGGGCTTTTCCGCCACCGGGTCCGCTTCGTCCCGGAGACCGTCGATGCGCTTCTGGTAGCCCTGACGCATGGCAGCGACCCGCTCGGAAAATTCTGCTTTATTCTTTTGCTTTTTGAGGTCCTCCAGCTCATTGAGGAGAAGGTCGGTCTGACTGCGGGTGCGTTCCACCAGCGCTTTTGCCTGATCGCGCGCCTGCTCCTCTATTTTGCGAAGACGCTCGGACTGCTCCGCCTTCTGACGCTCCATCTCGGCGCGAAGCTCCGCGGCCTTCCTGCGGGCGGACTCGGCGTCCTCGATCTCCTGCTCCAGCTGCTGCCGGGCGGTCTCGAGGTCGCTCACCACGTCCTCAAAGCGGGTGTTTTCATTGGAGACCATGCCCCGCGCCCCCTCGATGATCTCCTCCGGGAGACCGAGGCGGGAGCTGATGGCAAAGGCGTTGGAGCGCCCCGGCACGCCGATGAGCAGCCGGTAGGTGGGAGAGAGGGTCGCCACATCAAATTCGCAGCAGCCGTTCTCCACACCGGGCGTTTCCAGAGCATACATCTTGACCTCGGCATAGTGGGTGGTGGCGGCCAGACGAACCCCCTTCTGACGCAGGGCGTCGATGATGGCCACGGCAAGCGCCGCGCCCTCCACGGGGTCGGTGCCGGCTCCCAGCTCGTCGGTGAGGACGAGGCTCCGGTCGTCGGCGGTCTTGAGGATCTCGATGATCTTGGTGATGTGGGAGGAGAAGGTGGAAAGACTCTGCTCGATGCTCTGCTCATCGCCGATATCGGCCAGCACATGGTGAAAGACGGTGGCGGTGCTCCCCGAAGCCACGGGAATCATCATGCCGCAGGAGACCATGAGGGTGAGCAGTCCCAGCGTTTTGAGGGCGACGGTCTTGCCGCCGGTGTTGGGACCGGTGATGACCAGCGTGTCAAAGTCTCCGCCGAGCGAAATATCCACGGGGACGACTTTGTTTTTATCAATGAGGGGATGCCGCGCCTTGTGGAAATCAATGATGCCTTCGTCGTTAAGCTCCGGGACGACGGCTTTCATGCGGTCCCCGAGGCGGGATTTGGCAAAGAGCAGGTCGATCTCCATGAGGGCGTCGAAGCTGTCGAGGGTGGAGGAGGCGTTTTCTCCGATCCGGGCGGAAAATTCCTCCAGAATCCGCTCGATCTCCAGCTGCTCCTCGTTCTGCAGAAGGCGGATCTCGTTGTTGGCCTCCACCACCGCCATCGGCTCGATAAAGACGGTGGCGCCGCTTGAGGAGGTATCGTGAATGAGGCCCTTGACCTCGTTTTTGCATTCGATCTTGACCGGGACGACAAAGCGGCCGTCCCGCAGGGTGATGATGGGCTCCTGCAGGGCCTTGACGTACTGCGGGGAGCGGATGATGCCGTCCAGCTGCTCCCGGATCTTGTTCTGGGCACGGCGGATGCGCCGGCGGAGATCGGAGAGGTGGGGGGAGGCGCTGTCGGCAATCTCCTCCTCCGAGAGGATGGCGTCAAAGATATCTTTTTCCAGACCCTCAATGGGGCAAAGGGCCTCAAAGAGGTAATCCGCGGCGGTGCGGCCTTCGCCCTGTCCCCGCCAGCGCTTGATGGTGCGGATGGTGCGAAGGGTATGACCGATCCGTAGGATTTCGAGGGGGGAGAGCCGCGCGCCGAGCTTGGCCCGGGCCAGATAGCCCGAGCAGTCCCGGAGACCGCCCATGGAGGGGGTCCCGTAGCGGTTGGTGAGGGCGTTGATATCGGCGGTGCGCTGAAGGGACGCCTGAGCGTCCTTAAAGTCGCCGTAGGGGGAGAGCTTTAGGGCAAGCTCCCGCGAGACCGGGGAGGTGGTTTCCTCCGCCAGAAGCGCCAGCACCTTGTCCAGTTCCAGCGCGAGATGATTTTTATCCATTGTGGGAAGCCTCCTTCAAAAATGAGCGGGGTCAGCGGTTCGGCTCGATAACGATAAAGATGGGCGGGCAGTTGGGACGGTTGTAAAATTCCTGCACCATGACGGTATATCGCCGGGCGTCCAGAGACCGGAGAAAGGCGAGGAGGGCATGGTATTCCTCCATGCCGCTGGCGCCCCCGTAGTAGAGACAGACGGTCACAAAGCCCTCCGTCCCGATGAGGGAGAGTGCCGCCTCCAAAGCGGGAATGCTTTCCCCGGCACAGGTGCCGACGGAATGGTCGCCGCCGGGCAGATAGCCGAGATTAAAGACCACGGCGTCGGCTCTCGGGAGCCGTTCGGCCATGCGGCGGTGGCTTTCGTGATAGAGCGCCGCGCGGGAAATAAGCCCCGCCGCCTCCAGGCGCTCCCGGGTGCTTTCGATGGCCTCCTTCTGAATATCGAAGGCGTGGACCCGGCCGCTTTCGCCCACCATTCGGGCAAGAAGCTCGGTATCCCGCCCGCGTCCGGCCGTCGCGTCCACGACGGTCATACCCTCCTTTAGGTGCTCCTCCCAGTAGCGGTGGCAGAGCTTGAGGGCGTTCATATCCCAGTAACTCATCATGGCTTTTTAAGAGCCGCGAGGGTCTCCTCCAGAATGCGGGCGGCGGAGGCGATGCAGGTATCGCAGGGGACGGGCGTCTTGCCGGTCCGGCCCTTCAGCACCTCGCAGATGAGACTGCCGTTCTCCTCCAGAAAGCGGTCGGTCATGCTTTCCGCCAGACGGGTGGTGGCGCTCTTGGTGGCGTGGGGATTTTGGGGGTCGGCGGCACTGTGGAAGAGCCCCAGCGCCATCACCATGCCGGAGACGGCGCCGCAGGTGTTTTTGTGACTGCCCATACCGCTCCCGAAGCCCTCGCCCGCGGCAAAGAGGAGGGAGGGGGAGAGTCCCAGCTCCTCCGCGAAGGAGTTGGCGACTGCCTGACAGCAGTTAAAGCCCTGATGATGGTATGCGACAGCTTGTTCCCATTTGGTCATATGTAAAAATTCCTTTCCTTAGAGCATGGTGTGGTAATAGTTGAGGGCGGGAAGGACTCGCTCCACCTGAGAGACGAGATAACGCTCCGAAACGGCGGCCAGTTCCTTAAGCCCCGCCTCCGAGAGCCTAAAGCCGAAGAGCTTTTCAAAATCGCTGTAAATGATGTGGCGCATCGCCATGAAAACGCCGGGGGAGAGGGGCAGAAGCCCCGACCGGTCGGGGGGAGCGCAGTGCGCGCAGAGAAGATGTCCGCCCACCGGGTCAAAGTAAAGCGCCCCCTCGGGAAGCTCCCCGCAGGCCTTGCAGGCGACGAGGTCCGGCATATAGCCCGAAAGGGTGAGGAGCCTTAGCTCCATGATCGCCTTGAGCTTTTGAGGCGGGGCCAGATCCTTTTCGAGGAAGTGGAGCGAATTGAGCATAAGGCGCAGTTCCTCCGGGGCGGGGGCATAGTCGGGAATGAGCTCCGTGCAGAGCTGACTGAAATAGGCGGCGAGAGTGAGCTTTTCAAGGTTTTGCCGTATCCCAAAAAAGAGAGCGTTCGGCTCCGCCCGATCGACGAAGCAGCGCTCCCGGTTCTGGAACAGTACAAAATGAGAATAAGACAGCATCTCGGTGGAGGAAGCCATCGAGCCTTTCTGCCGCCGCACCCCCTTGGCGTAGGCGGTGATGATCCCCTGGTCAGCGGAAAGCAGGGTGAGCAGGCGATCCTGCTCATCCAGTTCACGAACCCGCAGAACCAGGGCCTCGGTCGTTTTCTGCATGGGAAATCTCCTCGCCGGCGGTAAGGGAAGCCGCCGCGCTTTTATATTTGAGGTAATCCTCAACCCTGCCGCTCTTTAAGAAACGGTTCCAACTGCTCTCGGCAGGGAAATGATCCATCTGATCCATCCAAGACCCGCGCTCCTTTCGGAAAAGCCAAAGGCTTTGTACCTTCATTGTGCGCCGGTCGGCATGGGATATGTTAGGGAAATATTGCGACCGTTGGAAAAAAGTTTTGAGAGGGAAAAAATCCCTCTCCCGGAGGACTGGTCAGCCGTCCTCCCGGAAACCGAAGTTACGGAGTGCCGACTGGGTGTTCCGCCAGCCCTCCCGCACCTTGACCCAGCACCGGAGATTGACATGACAGCAGAGGAAGGCCTCCATCTCCTCGCGGGCGGCGGTCGCGATGCGCTTCAGCATCTGTCCGTTTTTGCCGATGATGATGCCCTTGTGGCTTTCCCGTTCGCAGTAGAGGGTGGCGTCGATATCGGTGATGGGACCGTTCTGCCCCTCCCGCTCCTTCATGCTCTCGATCAGCACGGCGATGCCGTGGGGGATCTCCTCACTGAGGAAGCAGAGCGCCTTTTCTCTTATGATCTCGGCGCAGATGACTCGTTCGGGCTGGTCGGTGAGGGTGTCATCGTCAAAGTAGTGGGGACCTTCCTCGGCAGCATCCATAAGAAGCCCGCGGAGCAGCTCCACCCCATCGCCGCTTTTGGCGGAAAGGGGGACGATCTGCTGAAAGGGATAGGCGGCACTGAGTGCCGCGATGCGCGGCATAAGAAGTTCCTTCGGCTCCACGAGATCCACTTTATTGAGGACAGCCACGGCGGGAAGTCCCTGACGCTTAAAGTCCTCGATGAGGGATTCCTCCGCCTTGGTGAGACCGTCTCCCGGCTCGGAGCCATCCACCACCAGAACGGCGAGGTCTACATCGGAGACGGAGCGGTTGACCTCCCGCACCATGAATTCCCCAAGGGTATTGCGGGCCTTCAGAAGCCCGGGAGTATCAATAAAGACCAGCTGCACGGCGTCTTCGGTGAGCACACCGGTGATACGGGCACGGGTGGTCTGGGGCTTCGCGGAGACGATCGCGATCTTTTCACCCAGCAGGGCGTTGAGCAGGGAGCTTTTTCCGACATTGGGTTTTCCGACAATGGCGATAAAAGCGGATTTTGAGGTTTTGTTCATAGGGGGAAATTCTCCTTATTCCACATAAGTATTATCACGGGTAAGACCGAGGCTGCCGAGGGCTTCCTCCTCTTTCTCCCGCATGAGGAGCTGCTCCAGACCGCCGTTTACATGGTCGTAGCCCAGAAGGTGCAGCATCGAATGCACGGTAAGGTAACCGATCTCCCTTTGCAGGGTGTGGCCGAACTCCTGCGCCTGTTCCACCGCCCGCTCCACCGAGAGGACGATATCACCCAGCTCCTTGCAGCCGGTGTCGGGGTTCAGGTCGTACTCCCCGTTTTCGCCAAGTGGGAAGGAGAGTACGTCTGTGGCGGAATCCTTGTCCCGAAATTTTTTGTTCATGGCGCGGATTCCCTCATCATCCACAAAGGTAACGCTGACCTCGGCATCGCCCTCGAACTTCTCCATACGGAGAACGGCGGTACAGCAGCGTCGGATCATGAGACGCATCCCTGCGGGGATCTTGACCTTTTTCTGTTCGTTGGAAATGATGACTTTCAGCTTGTCCATGGCTTATTTTCTCCTTGTAGATTCCTGCTTACTGTAATAGCGGTCGTACGCCTTAATGATATCCTGCACCAGCTTGTGCCGAACCACGTCCTGATCGGTGAATCGGCAGATCGCGATATCATCCACCCCGCGGAGCACCTTGGCGGCCTCCACCAGCCCGCTTTTCCGTTCGTCAGGCAGATCAATCTGGGTGACGTCACCGGTAATGATTGCCTTGGATTGGAAGCCGAGCCTGGTTAAGAACATCTTCATCTGCTCGGGAGTGGTATTCTGCGCCTCATCCAGAATGATGAAGCTGTCATCCAGTGTTCGCCCGCGCATATAGGCGAGCGGCGCCACCTCGATGCTCCCGCGCTCCAGATATTTCTGGAAGGTCTCGGGCCCCAGCATATCAAAGAGCGCATCATAGAGCGGCCGGAGGTAGGGGTCTACCTTGTTCTGCAGGTCGCCGGGCAGAAAGCCCAGCTTTTCCCCCGCCTCCACAGCGGGGCGGGTGAGGATGATGCGGTTCTGCTCCTCGGCGCGGAACGCCTTGACCGCCGCCGCGACGGCGAGGTAGGTCTTGCCGGTGCCGGCGGGGCCGATGCCGAGGGTGATGGTGTTTTTCCGGATGGATTCCATATAGCGCTTCTGTCCCAGCGTTTTGGGACGGACGGGCTTGCCCCGGGCGGTCACGCAGACGACGTCCCGGCCCAGCTCCTCGGCCTCCGCCTCCCGTCCCTCTTCCACCAGACTCATCATGTAGCGGATGTTCTGCACCGTCAGCTCCTCGCCGGATTCCAGCGATTTGAGCAGCCCTTCGATGCAGCGGACGCAGCGCATGACCGCCTCCGGCTCTCCGCTCACCTTGAGATCGGTGCCGCGAAAGATGACCGAGACGCCGTAGCCCTGCTCCAGCATCCGAATGTTGGAATCGGAGCTGCCAAACAGGGTGAGCGCGTAGTCCATCCGCTCAATATTGATGATTTGCTCGATCATAGAATGTTCCTCCGCCGCATGGCCTCATAATTTAGGATATTATACCACATTCCCAGGGAAAATTCTATGCAAAAGCGATAGATTTTTTATAAATTCTCCTGAAAAAGAGAAATAAACGGGCCTTTTTCTCAAGACGCCGGTTCCTCGGTGAGGATGGGGCGGGAAACCCCGATTTCGCCCTCCGCGAGATAGACGCCCCGGAGCGTGACCCCGGTCTCATTCTGCTTGGTTTCCACCTCCCGGGAGAGGATATGAAACCCCGCGAGACGCTCCTCCTCCAGATGAAGAAGCGCTTCCTCCGCCCGCTCCCGGGCCTCTGCCGGGGTGAGGCGCACCTCCTGCGGATTCTCCAAAAAGTAGCACTCGGTGAGAAGGGTGACAGGAAGGCAGGCGAAAATTCCCCGGGGCGCCTGCTCCACCGTTTCCAGCCGGTAGGGAGGCGCCGGACGGTTCCCGAAATAGAGCGGAAGGGAGACCTCTCCGAAGCGGAGATACCGCCGGTAGGCGACCGCCGTGCAGAGGAACCTTTCGGAGCGGCAGGGGACCTCTGCCGTAAGCACCTCTCTTGTTTCGGCAATGATCCGTCCTCTGGCATGGACGGTGCGGCTTTCCCCCTTGGCGTTATCCATCACCCCGCTGATGAGGAGCTGCCCCTCGGTGACGGTATCCCCCGGCGCGACCACGGCATTGCCCGCGTGGGTCTCCATCCGGGTGATGTAGCCGGTCCGGCCCGCCACCACATTGGTGGGAACATGATCGTCCACCGCGGGGGTTTCGGGCACGGTTTCCTCGATGATGACCGTCGCGGTGCTGCCCTCCAGATTGACGGCACACCACGCGATCTCCGGAAAGGCGACCTGCAGCCGCCGGGCGACCTCCCTTGCCGGGACACGGGAGGAAAAGCCCCCCAGCTTGACGCCGTTTTCCGCGAGGAGCGTCCGCACCTCCGGGAGGGAGACGGTCTCGGCCCCCCTAATGTCGATGCGCCAGATCATACGGCTCATGACGGCAAAGCCGAGCGCCAGCACCGCCGCCCCGATGAGCAGCCCTTTTCTCCGGCGGTAGCGGAGGAGGACGGGCTTCGCGCCGCGCCGGCTTTCTATCGTGAGGGTGGAACCGGACTTTTCGGCGTAGTATTCGATCTGCCGGCGGTGACTGAGGGCGGTGGAGGCGGTGAGAGTCCCCGCGGAAAGGCGGCTGTTCCAGAGCCCCACGCCTCCCATCCGGCAGAGATTGAGAAAGCGCTCGGGGTAAGGCCCCCGCACCGTAAAGGTGAGCGTTCCCCGCAAAAAGCGTATGAGCCGACTGAGCAACCGTCATTCCTCCCCTTATAAAAATTCCACCCGGCGGATGTCTCCCTCCACCACGGCGCCGGATTCGCCGTAGCTGCGCAGAGTGAGTCCCTCTCCCCGAAAGGCAAGCACCAGACGCCCGGTGGTGAGCCGCACGACGGTATCGTCATATTCAAGAATCCCCCGGCAGCCGTCCACCACCGCCTGCCGGTTGGAAAGAAGCTCTACCCGGTCGGAGGGGAGCAGAAGCTCCGCCTGTTCCCGGAGGTTCTCTCCGGCGGAGCGCAGTTTTTTCCTGAGCGCCATCTTGCATCACCTCTCAAAAAACTATGCGGCAAGGAATGTCCCATAGACCTTTCGCATATCCCCTGGATCTGCGTCATATCGTAGCGGAAGAAAGGGGGTGGCGTGATGCGTCAAAAAAGAGGCGGACCCTGGGGAAGCCTGCTTCCCGCGCTCCTCGGAGCGGGTGCCCTCCTCTACTGGTCGGAGGCGGCGGCACGGGGCGCGCGGCTGGGGCTTACCGCCTGCGGGACCGTCATCCTTCCCGCGGTATTTCCCTTCCTCGTCTTTTCGGTCTATCTTGTCCACTCCCCGGCAGGGGCGGCCTCGGCGTCCCTCCTGGGGAGGGCCGCCGGGCGGTGCTACCGCCTGCCGCCGCAGGCGGCGGCCGCCCTCATTCCAGGCTGGGTCGGGGGCTATCCCGCGGGGGCCGGCGCTCTGGCAGAGCTTCTCGCTGCGGGGAAGATCACCCTTGAGGACGCGCGATTCGGGGTACTGGTGCTCATCCACAGCGGCCCCGCCTTCCTCGCGGGGGTGGTGGGGGAGCATCTCTTCGGGAGCACCCTCACGGGGGTATTCCTCTTTCTCACCCAGCTGGCGGCAGGGCTTCTCTCAGCCAAAATTCTGGCGCTTTTTCTGCGCCGTCCCTGCCCGGCTAAAGTGCCGCTCCAGCCCCTGCAAAAGCCGGAGGGCTCCGCTGCGGCGCGGCTCCTCCATGCCGTCACCGCCGCCACCGCCGTGACCCTCAAGATTACCGCCTTTGTGGTGCTCTGCTCCGCTGCCTCGGAGGTACTGACCGCGATGGGGGTTTTTCCCGCCCTCATGCGGGTCATCGCGTTTCTGACCGGCGGCGCCGTTTCCGGGGAGACCGCCCGTGCCTTTCTCACCGGGCTGCTGGAAATCTCCGCGGGGAGCGCTGCTGCGGCCTCGCTCCCGCCTCTGGAGGCGGCCAAGATCCTGCCCTTTCTCCTCTCCTTCGGGGGACTTTCGGTGGCTCTGCAGGCGTCGGCTCCCTTCCGGGAGGGGGAGTTCCCCTGGGGACGGTTTCTCCTTGGTCGGGTGCTGCACGGCGCCCTCACGGCGCTCCTTGCCGCCCCGTGGCTGCCGGGACGGGTCGCCGCCTACGCCATGGGCGGTACGCCGGTTCTGGCATGCGGCGGGGGAGAGCTTCTCTGGGGGACGTTCTGGATGCTCACCCTCTGTCTGATGCTCTCCTGCCGCTGGGAGCTGGGGATCTCCGGGAAATAGGAAAAATCCCACGGAGTCATGTCCCCTCCTGAGACGGGGAAAAGCCCCGGCTTCCGCCGCTTTCCGGGGG
>JAHHSN010000020.1 GCA_020025195.1 Angelakisella sp. | reverse complement strand
GAGCAAGGCCACCTGCAGAGAACTCAAGGGCTAAAGCCCTAATAAATACGGCTTCAGCGTTTCCGGCCTTTATCGGGCGCCGGTCAGGCGCAAGCCGGAAGCTGCCGGGCCGCCTTCGTGCCCTTCTTAAAAAGAAAGGGCCATCGCGGAGGCGCCAAAACATGATAGGATAACCTAAAAAGTCATGACAACCCCCTCCCGGGAACGGTCATGACTTTTTAAGTCCGCTATTATGGTTGCAGAAGATCTTCCGCACTCCAGTCGATGTTGTTTTCCGGAGAAAGATTCGTCAGTTTGACCAACGGCTGAGTATAGACCTTGTCCCCTTCCCGAAAGACCGCAGATATGGTCACCGGAGTACAACGGTAGGACAGCTTGGCGGAATAGGCCCCGCTTTCGTTCTCCTGTTGTGCCGGGATCTCCTTGGCGGGGATCCCGTTTCCGGTGAGAAGCACCGAAACCTCCATCCCATCCAGCGGCCGGTTGGCCGTGAGCCGGACGGAATACACCGCATCCTCCCCCATAGGCTCCAGTGTATAGTCGTAGTAGGAGATGAGAGAAGCGGGGTCCGAGGCGGCAATCAGCTTCTCCAGTTCCTTCACCCGGCGGTGCAGCTGACCGGCATAAAGGCCGGTGACAATCAGAGCGACAGCCAGAAGCAGTGAGACCAGCAGCGGAAGTCGGGGCCGCTTGCAGGGCTTCTGTTCGGGCTCCCTGTCCTGAGCCGGCTCCTCCACCTGAAGCAGATCATTGAGACTGATGCCAAACAGCCTGGACAGAGCAATCAGCTTATCCGTATCGGGTACCGCTCCATCGGCCTCCCATTTGGAGACGGCCTGCCGGGAAACGCCCAATCGGGCCCCCAGCGCCTCCTGAGAAAGCCCCTGCGCGGTGCGGTACATCTGGATGCGCCGGCCTAACGTGTCATTCATAAAAAATTCCCCTTCTCTGGTTTCATCCTAATCATAGCGTTGGGGTAAAAGCTTTTCAACAAGCGCCACCTTACACTGTGTCAACCGGGGGTTGACCCTCCTGATGCAGTAGGTACTTCTGTCCCGGCGGCCTGTTTCGGCAAACTTTGAATGCTGAAATCTCTTTCCCTACGAAAGCCCCGCTAGTGTCCGGCCATCCAAACGCTATCGAAGCCCTTGCTTTCGGCGCTTTGGCACAGAACTCACACGCTATTGTAAGCCCATACGCGGCGTATCCGTTTCATTCATTTTGAATGTCCTCTTGTCTTTTCCGATATTGGTTGGCAGACCGCATCTTTAGTATAGCAAAGGGAGTTTTTCTTTCTGCATTATCGCCATAAGGCTTTTTTAGAACTACTCGCCTAGCGAGTGGTTTTCTTTATACAAAAAGAGCAGACCATGAAAGTCTGCTCTCTTTTTTCAATTTTCTCGGTGTTACGTCTGTTTTTCTTCGGAAACGATATTATGGATCCAAAGTCCCTTCTTCACCATGATATAGCCGATGATGCTCTTGAAAATCTCCAGACCCTGACAACAGAAATAAAGCGCCACAATGGGCAGCGCGGTATAACGGCTGAGAATGTACGCTGTCGGAATGGAGATGCACCAAACATAACAGCTGTCAAAGAGGAAGGTCACCCCGGTCTTGCCGCCGGCACGCAGGGTAAAATAAAAGGCGTTGGTGAGCGAATAGGCGGGCATGAGGATGGCCGTCACCCGAATAAAGCTGGTCGCGAGACCCCGAATGAACGGCGTGGTATTATAGAGCATCGGGTAAAGCCCGGAGATGGCCACCAGAAGCCCACCGACCAGGATGGCGCTCCCACCCGAAAAGACGATCATCTTGCGGGCGGTGTCCTTTGCGTTTTCAAATCTCCCCGCACCCAGCTCCCTGCCTACCAAAATACCGATGGCGCTGCCCATGGCAAGGTAAACGCAGGAAAAAACGTTCCAGACGGTGGAGGTGATATTGACCGCCGCCACCACATCCAGACTGCGGATGGAATAGCACTGGTTGAGCACCGCGACGCCGGTCGCCCAGAGGGATTCGTTGACGAGGAGAGGAGTCCCCTTCCGGATGATCTGCTTTACCAGATTACCGGGGACAAAAAAGCTGGAATAGAGCCCCACCACATAGGGAAAAAGCTCCACATTGCGGTTCGTCCAGCGGATGACGATGAAGCACTCCACAAAGCGGGAGATGACCGTCGCGATGGCGGCGCCTGCCGCTCCCAGCTGGGGGAAACCGAAATGCCCGAAAATGAGGATGTAGTTGAGGACGAGGTTCACCAGAACCGCCACCAGACTCGCCTTCATCGGGAGCACTGTCTCGCCGGTCTCACGAAGGGTGCCGGAATACGCCTGCACCACCGCAAAGGGCACCATGCCGACAAGACTGATCATCAGGTATTCCCTTCCATAATGAAGAGAGGCGACAGCGTCCTCCAGGGCGCCTTCGCCCTTAAGATAGACGCCGATGAGCTGGTCCCCTGCGGAAATAAAGAGCAGAATGGCAAGCACAGTGATGCCGATGCAGACCAGCAGCTTAAAGCGGAAGGTATGCCGCACTCCGTCCATGTCCTGCTTTCCGTAGAACTGCGCGCCGAAAATACCCGCACCGGAGATTGCACCGAAAATGCAGAGATTGAATACAAAAATCAGCTGGTTCGCGATGGCAACGCCGGTCATCTGCACCGTGCCGACCTGACCGATCATGATATTGTCCAGAAGGCTCACAAAGTTTGTGATGGCGTTCTGCACCATAATGGGAACGGCAACCATAAGCACCATGCGGTAAAACGCGCGGTCACCGATATAACGCTTTAACATAAAGTCTCCTCTCAAAGGGGTTATAAAAATTTCCGAAAAGAACTCCCACCGAAAAACGGCGGGAGTCTGATCATTTACTTTTCGTCCGGCAGGGTCACAAGTTTTGCCTCGATCATCTGCTGAAGAGACATGAGCACGCCGAGTTTGGCATGGGGCCAAGTGAGCCCACCCTGAAAATAGACCGCGAACGGCTCCCGGATGGGACCGTCGGCGGAAAGCTCGATGGACGAGCCCTGCACAAAAGCGCCCGCCGCCATAATGACGTCGGAATCATAGCCAGGCATCGGCCAGGGCTCCGGGGTCACATAGCTGTCGACCGGAGCGGCCATCTGCACGCCGCGGCAGAATGCCACCATGCCCTCGCGGGAACCAAGCTCCACCGCCTCGATGATGTCATGATGGGTTTCATTGGCTGCCGGAACGCAGCGAAAGCCCAGTTCTTCATAGACAGCTGCCGTAAAGGTTGCTCCCTTGACAGCCGCTGCTACCACGGTGGGAGCAAGGAACAGCCCCTGCAGGAAGGACTGCATCAGCCCCATCGTCGCGCCGACCTCGGCGCCGAGGCCGGGAGCCGAAAGCCGGTAAGCACACTGCTCCACGCACTCTGCGGTACCGCAGATATAGCCACCGGTGGGGGCAAGACCGCCGCCGGGATTCTTGATAAGCGAGCCTACCACCATGTCCGCACCGAGATCGCTCGGCTCAATGGCCTCCACGAACTCGCCGTAGCAGTTATCCACCATGCAGAGAATGTCGGGCTTCAGCTCTTTGAGGAAACGGATCAGCTCCCCGATCTGCTCCACCGAGAAGGTCGGACGGGTATCATAGCCCTTGGAACGCTGAATGGTAGCAAGCTTGGTTCTCGGGGTCACCGCCCTGCGGATGCCCTCATAGTCAAAAGAGCCGTCCGGGAGCAGCGGAACCTCGGCATAAGTAACGCCGTACTCGGCCAAAGACCCCTTGGAGGGACGAATCCCGATCACTTCCTCCAGAGTATCATAGGGGCGTCCCACCGGAGACAAGAGCTCGTCCCCGGGGCGAAGATTCGCGGCCAGCGCCAGCGCCAGCGCGTGGGTCCCGCAGGTGATCTGCGGACGAACAAGCGCCGCCTCGGTATGAAAGACGTCGGCATAGACCTTTTCCAGAGCTTCACGGCCAAGGTCATTATACCCATAACCGGTGGTCGCTGCAAAGCACTCCGCATTGACACGGTTCTTCTGCATGGCGTGCAGCACTTTCGCCTGATTCCATTCCGCGATGGCGTCGATCTCCTCAAAGCGCTCTTTGAGCCGCTTTTCGATGGTTTGACCGAACTGCCAAACGCCGGGTGCAATTCCAAGCTCCCCGTACATTTCCTGCAAATTCATTCTAAAATCTCCTTTATCTTAGGGACCGAAACAACACGTTTCGTCCGCTTCATCCAAAAAATCACAAAATCAGCTCAGACACAACTCTTTCATTATACCCCACAGGAGGGGCTTGTCAATGCGGGAAACGGCATAAAAGCCGAAACCCAATAAGAGCTTCGGCCTTGTGGCGCCAAGGACCCGTCAGGCGATGACCTCCTCGATGACCTCCCGCAGCTCCTCGACCCCTTTTCCCTGCATCGCAGAAACCGGGAAGAATTTCACCTGCTCCCCACAGGGGATCTCCCCTACAAATTCCCGCAGCCGTGCCGCAAGCTGGCTCGGCGAAAGCTTGTCGATCTTGGTAAGGACAACGGCAAAGGGCAGTTCGCTGTCAATGAGAAAATCCAGCATGGTGATATCGTCCTTGGAAGGCGGATGGCGCACATCCATGAGAGAAAGCACCAGCCGGATGTCCCGTCCGCTGTGGAAATAGCCCTCGATAAGTCCGGACCAGCGGCGGCGTTCCGAATCGCTCACCTTGGCATAGCCATAACCCGGCAGATCGACAAAGCGAGCCTCCTCCCCGCGGAAGAAATTGACGGTCGCCGTCTTGCCCGGGGTGGAGCTGACCCGCGCCAGCTGCTTGCGGCAGAACACGCGGTTGATGAGGGAAGATTTTCCCACATTCGAGCGTCCGGCAAACACCACCTCCGGCAATTCCGAAGGCGGCAGCTGCGACGCTAACCCGCAGGAAAGCTCAAACTGAACCGTCTGAAAATTCATCTGGAACCTCCTTAAGAGCGGCAGAGCACCGAAGCGCCCGCCTTTTCCTTATGCTCCGCGGCAGCCGCCGCGAGGGTGTGATTTTCGGGTTTCCTTTCCGGCATATGGGAAAGTGCGATGGGCAGAACCTCATCCATCGTTTTAACGGGGATAAAGGTGATGGCCTCCTTCACCACGTCGTCCACCTCCTGAAGATCGGGGGCGTTCGCCGCCGGGATAAGCACCGTTTTGATGCCGTGCTTATAGGCCGCCATTGATTTTTCCCTGAGGCCGCCGATGGGCAGTACCCGTCCGCGCAGGGTGATCTCCCCCGTCATGGCAACGGTATGGCGCACCGGGATACCGGAAAGCGCCGAGAGAAGCGCCGTGCAGGTGGTGATGCCCGCCGAAGGACCGTCCTTGGGGACCGCGCCCTCCGGGAAATGGATATGGATATCCTTATCCTTATAGAAGCTGCCGTCAATGCCGTAAGTTTCCGCAACCGAGCGGATGTAGGTCATGGCAGCGGTGACGGATTCCTTCATAACGTCACCGAGCGAGCCGGTGGTAATCATCTTTCCGGTACCGGGAACAACCGCCGTCTCCACCTGAAGCATCTCTCCTCCGACCGCCGTCCAGGCAAGGCCGTTGACCAGGCCAACGCTGTCCTCCTTGAGAAGCTCATCATCCAGGATTTTCTTGGGGCCGAGGAATTTTTCAAGGTTGCCGGCGCGGACGCTGATCTTTTCTTCCTGCTCCCCCGCTACGATACTCGCCGCCGCCTTGCGGCAGAGCGACGCAATCTGGCGCTCCAGCGAGCGAACACCCGCTTCTCTCGTGTAAGAATCAATGAGCGCATAGAGGGCGCTGTCGCTGATGGCGATCTGCCCCGCGGTAAGCCCATGGCGCTCTTTCTGCTTGGGCACGAGATGGCGCTTCGCGATCTGGAATTTTTCCTCTCTGGTATAGCTGGGAATCTCAATGACCTCCATGCGGTCGAGGAGCGGCGCGGGAATGGCGCTGCGGTCATTCACCGTGGCAATAAAGAACACATGGGAGAGGTCAAAGGGCATTTCGATATAATGATCGCGGAAGGTGCAATTCTGCTCGGAGTCCAAAACCTCCAGAAGCGCCGAGGAGGGATCTCCGCGATAATCGTTACTGAGCTTATCCACCTCATCGAGGAGAAGGACCGGGTTGGCGCTCCCCGCCTGATGGATGGCATTGATGATGCGCCCCGGCATGGAACCGACATAAGTCTTGCGGTGGCCGCGGATTTCAGACTCATCCCGGACACCGCCCAGAGCGATCC
Source organism: Angelakisella sp. (assembly GCA_020025195.1). Lineage (GTDB taxonomy): Bacteria > Bacillota > Clostridia > Oscillospirales > Ruminococcaceae > Angelakisella. The sequence goes on along the minus strand of JAHHSN010000020.1, from coordinate 20,431 downwards.
GGGCGTATTTCCGACCCATAGTATCCGCGATGCTGCGGACGATGGAGGTCTTGCCGACGCCGGGAGGCCCGACAAGGCAGAGGATCTGTCCCTTGATATCGGGAGCCAGCACCCGCACCGCGAGCGTCTCCAGAATGCGCTCCTTGACCTTGGTGAGGCCGTAATGCTCCCGGTCAAGGTGCTTCTTCGCCTTCTGAAGGTCGATGGTGTCCTCGGTATAGATGCCCCACGGCAGCTCCAGACAGGTATCCAGATAGCCGCGGATGACCGCAGCCTCCTGCGAATTGGGGGGCATTTTTTCAAGGTGGCTCACCTCTTTGTGGAGCTTTGCCTTGTTTTCATCGGTGGTAAGGAGGGCGTCGATCTTCTGGTGGTACTCGTCGATCTCATCATAGAAGCCCTCCCCCTCGCCAAGCTCATCGGAGATGACCCGCATCTGCTCCCGGAGGTAGTATTCCCGCTGGTTTTTGTCCATCGACTCCTTGACCTGATCCTGAATATCCGCCTCCAAAGAGAGGATCTCATTCTCGCTTTCCAGAAGCCGCGCGATCATTTCAAAGCGCTTTTTAAGGCTGTTCTGCTCCAGAAGGCGCTGCTTTTCCTCCACCGGGAACGGGATGTTCCCCGCTATGTAATCGGCAATAACAGCGGGATCATTCGATTCCAGAATGGTCTCAACGATCTCCCGGGGCATCCGGGGGGCAAGCCCCAGATACTCATCAAAGAGATCCTTGACGGTACGCACCAAAGCGTCGGACATCGTCTTATCCGACATCTTCGCAGAGGCGGGATATTCCTCCACCACGCCGATAAGCGCTTTGTCCAGCTCTCCCATATCGAGGAGGCGGCCGCGGTATTTTCCTTCCACCAGCACCCGAAGGGTCTCCCCCTGCGAACGAACGATCTGGCGGATCTCCGCCACCACACCGACCTGATAGAGTCGGTCAAAGGTGGGGTTTTCGTCCTGCTGGTCTTTCTGGGCAACAAGAAAGATCTTGCGATCCGTTCCCATTGCCATATTGAGGGCGTGAAGCGACTTTTCACGGCCCACATCAAAATGCAGCACCATGCGCGGGAACAGCACCAGTCCGCGGAGCGCGAGGACCGGCATATTCTCGGTCAGGAGGTCTGCCTTTGTTTTTTTGGTTGCCATTGTTGTTTCCTCCCTTCAGGATGGAATAAAAGGACAGCGAGGGGCACGACAGAGCTTTCCAAAGAAAAAGCTCTGACCGCGTCCCCCGTTTTACGTCCTATCTAGGAAGCGGGAACCTTTCCCGCCAAGTGCTTTAAGATACGGCGTTTCTGCGCCGTCTGTTCTGACTTCCTGCCGCCGGAAGGGTCATGTGGAGCTTGACCGGCTTTTTGGAGGGGTCACGCTTCAAGACCGCCTCGCCCCTGCCTTCCACCATGTCCTCCGTCACCACAATATGGGCGACGGTCCCGTCGGAGGGACTCTCAAACATCAGATTGCCGAGCAGTTCCTCCATGATCCCGCGGAGTCCGCGGGCACCGGTGTTGCGCTCAATGGCCTTTCTGGCCACGGCGCGCAGGGCACCCTCCTCAAATTCGATCTGGATATCATCCAGCAGAAACAGCTTTTTATACTGCTTGATCAGCGAATTCTTGGGTTCACGGAGAATCCTCACCAGAGCGTCCTCGTCAAGGGCATCCAGCGTCGCGATGACGGGGATGCGCCCGACCAGCTCCGGAATGAGTCCGTATTTCACAAGGTCGTGCGGGACCACCTTCTTAAAGATGGTGCTCTCGATGAGCTTGCGGGGCGCCTTGACGGTGCCGCCGAAGCCGAGAGTGGAAGTATCGGTACGCCGCTCAATGACCTTTTCCAGGCCGTCGAACGCGCCGCCGCAGATAAACAGAATTTGGGAGGTATCCACCTGGATAAACTCCTGCTGGGGGTGCTTGCGTCCGCCCTGCGGGGGGACGTTTGCCACGGTGCCCTCAAGGATCTTGAGGAGCGCCTGCTGAACGCCCTCGCCGCTGACGTCGCGGGTAATGGAGGGATTCTCGGATTTTCTCGCGATTTTATCAATCTCATCAATGTAGATGATGCCGCGCTCGGCACGAGCTACATCAAAATCCGCGGCCTGCAGAAGGCGAAGCAGGATGTTCTCCACATCTTCGCCGACATATCCCGCCTCGGTCAGGGTGGTCGCGTCCGCGATGGCGAACGGAACACCCAGGATCCGGGCAAGGGACTGCGCGAGCATCGTTTTCCCGACGCCGGTCGGACCTAAAAGAAGGATATTGCTCTTGCTCAGCTCCACGTCTTCGCCGCCGCCGAAGCAGATCCGCTTATAATGGTTATAAACAGCGACCGAAAGCGCGCGCTTGGCCTCCTCCTGCCCCACGACATATTCATCGAGGTACGCCTTGATCTCCCGGGGCTTCGGAATGACGATATCCGTCTCCTCCGGTGCCGTGTGGCGCGGGGTCGGGATGGTATCCTCACTGAGAACCGCCTGGCAGATTTCGATGCACTCATTGCAGATGCAGACGCCGGGGCCGGCAATCAGCCGTTCGACCTTATCCTGCGTCTTTCCGCAAAAGGAACAGCGCATCAGTTTTTTGTTATCCTCATTTGCCATGAAGCTACTCCTTTTGTTTATTCTCTGTGGCTGATAACACGGTCCACCAAACCGTATTCACAGGCCTGCTGAGCGGTCATGAAGTTATCCCGCTCGGTATCCTGCTGGATACGCTCCAGAGGATTCCCGGTGCGCTCTGCCATGATCTCATTCATATGCTGACGGATCCGGATGATATGATCGGCATGGATCTTGATATCGGTCGCCTGACCCTGCAGACCACCGAGCAGCGGCTGATGGATCATGATCTCGCTATTGGGAAGCGCAAGGCGCTTGCCCTTGGTGCCGGCGCAGAGCAGGAAAGACCCCATCGACGCCGCCATACCCATGCAGATGGTGGAAACATCACACTTGATATACTGCATGGTATCATAGATTGCCATACCGGCCGTGATGGAACCGCCGGGGCTGTTGATATAAAGCTGAATATCCTTTTCGGGATCCTGACCCTCAAGATAGAGAAGCTGTGCCACTACAAGGCTTGCCGACGCGTCATTGATCTCCTCACAGAGCATAATGATGCGGTCGTTCAGCAGGCGGGAAAAGATATCATAGGAACGCTCCCCGCGATTTGTTTGTTCAATTACCATTGGGACCAAGCTCATAATAAAACACCTCCACTAAATTATGTAGAGACTCAAAAGGGTCGCTTCAAATGGGGCTCACTCTTACTTCTGGGTCACTACGGCGCTGTCCTTGATGACCGCCGCGGACTTCTGAATCATGAGGCTGTTGCGGATCTCATCCTCGGGGATAACGGACTTGATCTTATCCAGCTCCATCTCATACTGAGCCGCCAGACGCTCATACTCAGCGGCGACGTCCTCCTCGGAGATCTCCAGATTCTCTGCCTTGGCGATGGCTTCCAGCAGCAGGGTGCTGCGGACCTGAGCCTCTGCCTGAGGCAGGAACTGCGCCTTGAGGGCGTCCATGGTGGTACCGGTGTACTGCATATACATATCAAGGCCCATACCCTGCGACTGCAGACGGTAAGCGAACTCCTCGATCATGTCCATGGCCTTTTCCTCGAACATAACAGGGGGGATCTCGACCTTCATATTATTGACAGCGGTCTCAAGGAGGTCATTCTCCATCTTGCTGTCCGCCGCGGAGACCTTCTCCTCGCCGAGCTTCTTGGAAAGATCCGCCTTAAGTTCCTCGAGGGTGTCAAACTCGCTGACGTCCTTCGCAAACTCATCGTCGAGCGCGGGAAGCTCCTTGCGCTTCAGATCCTTCATGGTGACTTTGAAGACCGCTTCCTTGCCGGAAAGGCTCTCCTCGTGGTACTCCTCGGGGAAGGTCACATTGACATCAAAGCTCTCGCCGACGGTATGGCCGAGCACACCCTCCTCGAAGCCGGGGATGAACTGACCGGAGCCGAGAACCAGAGGATGATCCTCACCCTTGCCGCCCTCGAAGGCGACGCCGTCCACAAATCCCTCATAGTCGATGACCGCGGTATCGTCCATGATCGCCTTGGCGCCCTCGGGAGCCTCGGTCAGGCGGGAGTTGCGGTCCGCCATGGTGTTGAGCTCTTTCTCTACGTCCTCATCGGTGACCTTGTCGCTGTCGCGCTCCACCTTGAGGCCCTTATATTCACCGAGGGTAACCTCGGGCTTAACGGTGACCTTGGCAATAAAGGTGTATTTCTCGCCATCCACATCCTTGAGCTCGACCTCGGGACGGGTAACAGGCTCCAGACCTGCCTCCTTAACGGCCTCCTCATAGGCGGCGCCGTAGCTGTCATTGATGGCGTCCTCGTAGAAATACTCCTCGCCGACCATCTGCATCACACGGCCCTTGGGAGCTTTGCCCTTGCGGAAGCCGGGAACGGTCAGCTTGGCAGAATTCTTCTTGTAGGAAGCATCCAGCGCCTTCTGATATGCCTCGCCATCGACGGTGATGGAGAGTTCATAAAGATTGGTTTCTACCTTTTTGCTTTCATTGAGTTTCATTTATTACGTCCTCCAGTTAATATTTTCAGTATAACCCGTTTATTATAACACAGTTGACAGCAAAATGCCATCATTTCTGTGACAATTTCTGTGACAATTATCGAATCTTTTGCGGGCAAAAACCAAGGTGATCTGCAGAAATGAGCCGGCAATCCACCCCGAAGAACTCCCCCTCATAGGCAAGGGCGATGGCGTCGCCGTGAAGATGTCCGTAATAGCACTCCTTTACCCCGTATTCCTTCATGAGATCAAAGAACTCCGGGATGACCTGCTGCCCGAAAATGGGGGGATAATGCAGGAACAGGATCTTCTCCGCTTCCGGAGGCGCCGCCGCGAGAGAAAGCCGGATTCTTCCCGCTTCCCGCGCTGTAATGCTGCCGTCCGCCCGCTCCCCCTCTTCAAACATCCATCCGCGGGAGCCGCAGAGCGCCGTGTTTTCGGCCGTCACTGCGTTATTATGGAGAATATGCAGGGTATTTAATCCCTGCTCCTTAAGAAAGCGGTTCATTCGGGAGGCGGTCGTCCACCAGTAGTCGTGATTTCCCTTCATCAGGTACTTTTCCCCGGGGAGAGAATCCAAAAACCGAAAATCCATAAGGGTGTTTTCCAGCTTCATCGCCCAGGAAATATCTCCCGCGATGACGACAGTATCCTCCGGCTTGATAAGCCGACGCCAATTTTCCTCGATGCGCTCAACATAATTTTCCCAGCCGGGGAAGATATTCATATCTTTTTCTTCCCCAAAGGAAAGATGGAGATCGCCGATGGCATAAATGGACATAATCTACTCCGAATCTTTTAGAATAACCGCGGCGCCGGGCGCCGATACTAACCCATGTCCCCACGGGACAGAAAATCGAAAGGAGTGCTTCTCATGAACGAATCTCATAAACCGGTGGATTGCAGCTGCATCCCAGGCGTCAAATGCGAGGTCAAAGAGTGCATCTACAACGATAAATGCTGTCACTGCACTGCCAACGCCATTGAAGTGAAGCCGGAGAACGCAGAATCCACCTGCAGTACCTTCCGAAAGAGCTAACTCCCTCCGAAAACCGTGCAGGTCTTACCCCTGTACGGTTTTATTTTGCCGTTAAATCCCCAAAAAATCAAGGGCATTTTTGTAACAGATCTTTTCAGTGAGCTCTTTTCCGAAAGCGGAACACATCCGCTCCCGCAGGCGCGGGACATCCTCCACTCCGTGAAGATCACGGGGCATCTCTGCTCCGTCAAAATCCGAACCGAGGGCAACGGTGTTTTCCCCGCCGAGATCAAGAAAATGCTCGGCGTGCCGGAGAATATCGTCCATCACCGCTTCTTCCGCATTCTCCCTCAGGAAGGCATTATAGAAATTGAGCCCGACCACACCGCCCCGCTCCACGATGGCGCGAAACTGATCGTCGGTGAGGTTCCGGGGGACTCCACAAAGGGCGCGGCTGTTGGAATGGGAGGCCGCAAGCGGCTTCTTTGCCGTCTCCAGAACCTCCCAGAAGGTCCTGTCATTAAGGTGGGAGACGTCCACCTTGATGTTGTGCTCCTCCATGAGAGGGACAAGCTCCCGGCCGAAGGCGGAAAGCCCCGCGGAGGATTCCGCCCCGCCGCCGATCTCATTTTCGGCGTTCCAGGTGAGGGTCATCATACGGACGTCATACCGGGAGAGGACGTCAAGGTTTTTAAGCTCCCCGCCCAGGACGGCGCCGCCCTCAACAGTGAGAAGCCCCGCGTGTTTTCCCTTCTGCCAGACGGCCTCCAAAGAGCCTTCTCCCCCAATGGGTAAAATTTCGTCGTGCAGGCGCTCCCACTCCCGCCGGGTAAAGTCCGCGTACCGAAGGAAATAGCGCATAGCCTCTTCTCCCCGGTACTGATCCGGAATAAAAACAGCGTAGCACTGCGCCCAGCGCTCCCCTGCGGGAAGCCGGGACGGGTCCAGCTGACGGTCATGGTGAAAAAGTCCCTTTTGGTCGCGCGGCACTTTGGTGGCTGTGTCGCAGTGAAGATCCAGATAGTTCAAGATTCTGCCCCCTCAAATGCTGATTCATAGTAGCGAAATTCCCTCAGAAGAAAGGGTTCGCCGGCGCTTACGGTGACAGCGGCAACATCAAAGCGCGGTTGTAAAGAGGCGTCCCAATGCTCCAGAAGGTAGCATTCGGCACTCGCGATGATCTTTTTCCTCTTGGCGGGAGAAACCGCCTCCTCCGGGGTGATGAGGGACCCCGCCTTTCGGGTCTTGACCTCAACAAACGCCAATACGCTGTCCTTTTGGGCGATAAGGTCAATCTCCCCAAATCGGCAGTACCAGTTCCTTTCCAGAATACGGTAGCCCTCCGTGAGAAGGCGCTTTGCGGTATAGTCCTCTCCCCAGCGGCCCTCCGCCGCGCGGTAGGTCACCTCCCCTCCGGGTAGAGCTTTTTGAGAAAGCTCATACGGTGGATGGGGCTGGGGCCGTGCTCCCTCAAAAGCTCATAGTGCTCCTTAGAGCCATAGCCCTTATTCTTTTCCCAGCGGTACTGGGGATACATTTCGGCATATTCCCGCATCACGCGGTCACGGGAGACTTTGGCGATGATGGAAGCCGCCGCGATATGGGCGGACTTCGCGTCTCCTCCGACCACCAGCTTGGTTTCGATGGGGAGATGCGGGTTCTGGTTGCCATCCACCAAGGCCAAAAGCGGCGCCTCAAGGTCGGGATTTCGCTCCAGCATATTTTCATAGGCGCGGCGCATCGCAAGGAAGGTCGCCTGTAGGATATTGAGGCTGTCGATTTCCTCTACAAGACCAAAACCGATGCCGTAGGCGGCGCAGCCGCTTTCGGTCAGCTCCTCATAGAGTGCCTCTCTCCGTTTTTCGGTGAGCTTTTTGGAGTCATTGAGTGTGGGAAGCGCGACGCCCTCCCGCAGAATGACACAGCCGGCGGTCACCGGCCCCGCCAAAGGGCCTCTCCCCGCTTCATCAATGCCGCAGAGGCGGGTAAAAAGTCCCATGCTTTCATCAAATTCCCAGAGATTGTGATTGTCAGTCATCTTACCTTCTCCAATGTCATGCGGCCCATGGCACCGCTTCTGAATTCATCCAGCAGCATAATGGCACAGCGCTCGGTGTTGACTTCATTGCCGGAAAGAAGCATCCCGCGCTTGCGCGCGATGGCCTGCAAAAGCTCATAGGAAGGCGTTTCCGCCACTGTCTCCTCGGGGAGCTTGTAGCGCTCCGCCAGAGCAGGCGTATAGTCCGCGCGAAGCGTCTCCAGAAGGCGCATGGCAAGATACTCGACGTCAAGGATGTCGTCCTTGACCGAGCCGATAAAGGCGAGACGCTCGCCCGCCTTTTTATCCTCAAACTTGGGCCAGAGGACGCCCGGCATATCAAGAAGCTCGACGCCGGCCTCCAGCGTCACCCACTGCTTGCCGCGGGTCACGCCGGGGCGGTCCTCCACCTTGGCGCTGCGGGTGCCGGAAAGGCGGTTGATGAGCGAGGATTTCCCGACGTTGGGGATCCCGACAATCATCATGCGGATGGGTCTTCCCACCATGCCTTTTTCGTTCCACTGCGCTATTTTCCCCGCCAGAACCTCCCGCACGGCCGGCAGAAGGTTTTTGACCCCCCGTCCGCTGCGGCAGTCGCAGGAAATGGCCGCGATCCCTTTTTTGCGGTAGAAATTAAGCCAACGCTCCGTCTCCGCGGGGTCGGCGTAATCGCTTTTATTGAGGAGCATCACCCGCGGCTTTTTCCCGACGATCCGGTCGATTTCGGGATTGCGGGAGCTCCAGGGGATCCGCGCGTCGGTGAGCTCCACCACGATGTCAACGAGCTTTAAGTTCGCCGCCATCAGTCTCCTTGTTTTGGCCATGTGACCGGGAAACCACTGTACATGCATCGCTTCGGACATCGGTCACTCCCCCTTTCCTTATACTAAATTTGAGACAATAAAAAGTAAAAGAGGACAACAAAGTGTCCTCTTTCCTTCTTTGGAATCATTAACCCAGAACTTCTTTGACCTTAGCAGCCTTACCCACTCTGCCGCGGAGATAATACAGCTTACCGCGACGAACAGCACCGCGGCGAATCAGTTCAACGCTCGCTACCTTCGGGCTGTGGATGGGGAAAACTCTCTCAACGCCGCAACCATGGGAAAGACGACGAACGGTGAAAGTCTCGGCGATACCGCCGTGCTTCTTGGCAATTACAGTGCCTTCAAAGGCCTGCAGACGCTCTCTGTTGCCTTCCTTGATCTTAACCTGTACACGAACGGTATCACCGACGTTAACAACAGGGAGATCCTTCTTGAGGCATTCTTCGGACATCAGTTTCAGTGCATCCATGATATTAAATCCTCCTAAAATATCCGAACATTCATGCCTCAGGGCAAAATGTGCCGGGCAGCGGACTGTTCAGTTTAATGCCTGATCCTCTTGGGATCAACATCAAAACCTGCGACTGCTCGCAGTTCTCATGCCTAAACATAATAGCATACAGGGCCTCATAATGCAAGCATTATTTACATAAAATCGGAAAAATCTTTGGTGAGAATGGCAGTGCGTTCCATCTTCAGCCAGTAGGGCTCCCGGCCGTACGCCGCAGTGAAAGCGTCGGTGAAGAGAAGGGGGCTGAGATTGAGCGTTCCGCCGGCGGGGAGCCGCAGCTTTAAGCGGCAGAAGCCCTCCCCTGTCTCAATGGAAAGAACGGTGAGATGCTCCTTAATATTAAGCTCCCGCTCCCCTTTTTTGGTCTTTTTGATCACCGGGATTTCGTCTTTCCCGGCAAACTCCCGAAGCGCCGCGGCGATTGCCTCCGACTCCTTGTCCCAGAAGGTCATCTCATAGTCGGCAAAGGCGATCTCCTCCGGCTTCATCACAGGCTCTGCCACCCGGAGGATGCGAAGATCGGGCGGGAGCTTGGCGTTGAGCTTCTCCTTTACCGTTTCAAAATCCACCGGCTCGGTAAGCCGGAAGTCAAAGGACTCCACCGAGCTGTCAAAGCCGAGGGAGAGCGGCAGCGCGAAGGTGAGGTAGGGGTGCGGGTTAAAGCCCTGCGTAAACCAGATGGGCAGCTCGCAGCGGTTAAACACCCGCGAAATGCAGCGCATGATATCGAGATGGCTGATATATTTGAGTCTTCCCGTCTTAGAAAAGAACGCACGGACAGTTTCCACTGATGTTCACTCCCTTCTCTTTGATCTCTCGGTTGACGCCGCAGCCGGAGCAGCGCTCCCGGCAGTTGGGCGTGGTGAGGCTTTGGTGCGCCAGTTTATTTTCCCGGATGAAAAATTCCTTGGAAACATAGTAGTCGAGGTGATCCCACGGGAGCACCTCATCGTAGGCACGGCGGCGGCAGGCATAGAAGTCAGGGGAAAGTCCCTCCGCCTCCAGAGCCTCATACCATCTTTCCGGGGCAAAGTGCTCGGTCCAGCCCTCCAAAATGCCGCCCATCCTAAAGACGCGCTCCACCACGGGCGCCAGTCTCCGGTCGCCGCGGGCCAAAATCGCTTCGATGCGGGAAAGCTCCGCGTCGTGATAATTGACGGTGATCTTGCGGCTCTTTACGGTCTCCAGAAGGAGACGCTGCTTCGCCTTGAATTCCTCCGGCGTATCCTGCGGCTCAAACTGGAACGGGGTGAAGGGCTTCGGCACAAAGCACGCCACGCTGATGGTGACGGTGACGCCCTTGCCCTTGGGCTTCGTGGGCAGGTGGTAGAACATGTCCACAATCTTCTGGGCCAGTTCGATGATGGCCCTCACGTCCTCCTCCCCTTCGGTGGGGAGTCCCATCATAAAATAGAGCTTGACCGAGGTATAACCCTTCTCAAAGGACATACGGCAGGTGTCCATGACCTCCTGCTCGGTGATGTTTTTATTGATGGCGTCCCGGAGTCTCTGACTGCCCGCCTCCGGCGCGTAGGTGAGGCCGCTCCTGCGGACCCTCTGCAACAGCTCCAGAAGATGGGGCGTCATGCTGTCGATCCGGAGGGACGGGAGCGAAAGATCCACCTTTTCCTTTTCGGCCCATTCCAGCATGCTCTCCATCATGTTTTCCAGCTCGCTGTGATCACTGGTGGAAAGAGAGGAAAGCGAAACCTCGTCATAGCCGGTATGCACGCAGAGGTCATGCGCCTGCCGATCGATGGTGCGGGCGGAACGCTCCCGGAAAGGACGGTAGATATACCCCGCCTGACAGAAGCGGCAGCCGCGGATGCAGCCCCGCAGCACCTCCGTCACGGCACGGTCGTGAACAATATTCATATAGGGGACGACAAATCGGTCGGGGAACGGCGTCGCGTCAAAGTCGGTCATGATCCGCTTCTTGGGGCGGGCGGGGGCGCCGTCCTTGGGCGTGACGGCGGCCACGGTGCCGTCCTCATGATAGGTCACGTCATAAAGGCTTGGAACATAGATCCCCTCGATCTGCGCCGCTTCCCTGAGGAAGCGCTCCTTGCTCCAGTCCTCGTCCTTCGCCTTGTTATAGAGATCGATGACCTCCAGATCGACCTCCTCCCCCTCTCCGAGGAAAAAGAGATCGAAGAAATCCGCGATGGGCTCAGGGTTGCAGGTGCAGGGGCCGCCGCCCATCACCATGTTTTTGAGTCCCTTGCGCTCCGAGGCATGAAGGGGGATCCCGGAAAGCGAAAGCATATCCAGAATGGTGGTGTAGCACATCTCATACTGGATGGTAAACATGATAAGGTCGAATTCCTTTAAAGGGTCAAAGCTCTCCAGTCCATAAAGGCTGAGGCCGTTCTTTATGAGCTCCTCCCGGAAATCCGCCGCAGGGGCAAAAACACGCTCGCACCAGAGATCCTCCCGCTCATTAAAGGCGGAGTAAAAGAGCTTCATCCCAAGGTGCGACATTCCCACTTCGTAGAGGTCGGGAAAGCAGAACGCGATCCGGGTCTTAACGTTATCTTTTTCTTTCATCACACTGTTGATCTCTCCGCCGCAATAGCGCGCAGGCTTCTGCACACGCAGCAGAAGACGTTCGATCTCGGTCGGCATCATAATAAACGGATCCTCGTCTTTCTTAAAGTCTCATAACAAAAGCCGCCCACGCGCCAATTTCCCGCGGGTGGCCTTTTCAGTTATTTTATCATACAGTACCCGTTTCTTCAACCGACCGCCCGATAAAATAACCGATTGGGAGAAGATAAAACCAGCTCCAGCCGTTTTTGAGGAGAAGGAGCAGGATAGCGAAGAGAACAAGGACAGAAAGAAAGCGTCTGAGCCGGGGAAGGATATACCCCCTCCCCGCTTTTATGAGAACCGCCGATAAAAGCTCCATCCCGTCGGTCTCACCTAAGGGAAGGAGATTCAGCCCCCCAAGGAGAAAAGAGACCGCCGCGAAGCGCCAAGCGGAGACCCCGGGAAACAGAAGGAGCGCCGCCCAGCCGGAAAGGAAATTCATAAGAGGACCCAGCAGATTGAGGAGGACCGTCTCCCTAAGCGAAAGCGTCCTTTCCCCCAGCGCTATTTTTACCCCGGCGAGAGAACACTCCACCGCCTTAATGGGAAAGCCCCGCGCCAGAATATAGAGAAGGTGACCCGTCTCATGGAGAAAGACCGCCCAGAAGAGGAGAAGCGGCAGCCGCCCGCCGAGAAAGGGCAGCACCGCGAGGACCAAAACAAGGGAGAATCGGACCGTCACCCGCACACGCCCCAGAGAAAAGCTCACAGCAGATAAAGCTGGAGCGGGTCGATATAGTGACCGTCCAGAAGCACCGAGAGATGAAGATGGGGCCCCGTTGAGACGCCGGTCGTGCCGACCGTGGCAAGCGGTTCCCCCGCCCGGCGGTGCTCCCCGCGCTTCACCGTCACCTTATCGCAGTGGCAATAGAGTGAGCTAAGCCCGGAGCCGTGCTCCAAAAGGACATAGTTTCCGTAGCCTTTATCGGTGCCTGTCTTTTTGACCGTACCGGGATAGATGGCGCGGATTTCCGTTCCCGCCGGGGCGGCAAGGTCAATGCCGGTGTGGAAATCCCACTTTCCCGAGATAGGGTGTTCCCGTGTCCCATAGAGTGAGGTCACCACGGCGTCGCAGGGGAGCGGCGAGCGCGCTGCCGCCGAGACCACCACCCGCTGAAAGCTCGCCTCTCTCGGAAAGACCGGCTCCTCCCCGCCCTTGGGAAGCTCCACACCCCTCCCAAAGACCTCCATCACCGTTTCCGGGCTCCAATCCCTGAGAATGTCCGCAATGGGCCTTGAGAGAGCGGAAAGAACGGGTTCTTCGGACTCCTCCCCGGACATGATGCTCTTAAAGTACTCCCCCGCCTGCTCATACCGCTCCGGCTCCACAAACTGGAGGGTATAGACCGCCGCCACAAAAAGGATGGAGACCGCCGACTGCAAAGCAACGACCCAAAGCCCCGCGCCGGTCCTTCCTCCCCCCGGCGAGCTGTTTATCCCGTTCGCCCTCTTTTCCCGCTGGGCCCTTCCCCGCCCCGTGGGCGGACGCTCCGTCAGAAAGCGTCGGCTCCTTCCATGGGCACTTCCCGTTTTTATTTTCAAGACAGACCCTCCTCTCGTGATAGTCCATCTTATGTAGGCTCGTCTAAAAAAATGCGAAAACACCCCCGGCCAGACGGCTGGAGGTGCTGAAAAATACGGGCTCGTTATTCAGCTGAGTAAAGGACTTCCCCGCTCTTCACGGTTTTTAGGACACGGATCTCCCGGATCTCCTCGGCAGGGACCTTGAGCGGGTCCGCGGAGAGGATGACAAGATCCGCCTGCTTGCCGGGCTCCAGCGTGCCCTTCCGGTCCTCCTCAAAGTACTGGTAGGCGGCGTTCACCGTCACTGCCTTCAAAGCGTCATAGGCCGAAATGCGCTGATTCTCCCCAAGGGTACGTCCCTCCAGGGTTCTGCGGTTGACGGCGCACCAGACAGTCTCCAGCATATCGGGCTCGATGACCGGCGAATCCTGATGGAAGGTGAAGGGAAGCCCCGCCTCGAGGGCGGTTTTCGCGGCGCTGATGTTTTCCGCCCGCTCGGGCCCGAAGTTTTTGAGATGGACGTCTCCCCAGTGGTAGACGTGCGCCACAAAAAAGGAGGGCATAAGTCCGAGAGGAATCATCTTGGGGATCTGATCTCTCCCCAAAAGCTGGGCATGGATCATCACCGAGCGGAGATTTTTCATCTCCGGGTATTTTTCCTCACAGGCCCTAAGGCAGCGAATCATCTGTGCCGCCGCGGCGTCGCCGTTGCAGTGGGCGAGAAGCTGGACGCCCTCCTCCGCCACCTTGTCCATCACCGCTGTTACCGCTTCATCCGTCATGGTGCCGTAGCCCCGGTAGTCGCTCTCGCCCTCGTAGGGCTCCCGCATCCAGGCGGTGCGGCCTTGCGGGGATCCGTCCAGATAAATTTTGACGCCGCCGATCTTAAAGTGCTGATGATACCTGCCCAAGCTCTCCGGGAAGGTCTCTTTGGCCGCCTCATAGGAAGAAGGCTCCAGATAGCCCACAAGATCGAGTTTCAGCCTGCCGGAAGCGAACAGGTCTTTATAGAGGGGGAAAAGCTGGGCAGCAAGGACGCCCTCCTGCACCGTGGCAATGCCGTAGGAGGCGTATTTCTGCTGTGCCGCCTCATAGGCCGCCGTCATTCCCTCTCGCTTTATAAGCGGTGCCTTCCGCAGCACCTCAATAAAGGCGTTCTCCTCCAGATACCCGGTGAGCCTGCCGTTTTCCTTGCCGATGCGCCCACCCTCCGGTGCGGTGCTTTCCGGAGTTATGCCGGCCATTCGGAGCGCAAGGCTGTTCAGGAGTCCCATGTGACCGGATTTATGCATGATGATGAGCGGGTTCTTCTCCACGAGGGTATCGATCTGAGAAAGGGACGGGTTTTTGCCATCGGGGAAGCGGTTGTTGTCATAGCCGTGGGCAATGATGCATTCGCCCTCCTTGACGGATTTTTCCTGCATATAGCGGTTTATGCGCTCCCGCATCTCCTCGACGGACGTAACGCCGGTGAAATCTGCCTGCGCCAGCCCCGACGCCAGCTGAGAAAAATGGCTGTGCGGATCGATAAAGGCGGGCATCAGGCAGGCGCCCGCGAGGTCGATTTCCTCCGGCTCCTCGGCCATCTCTTTTAAGGTGCGGCAGTCCCCCACCGCCAGGATCTTGTCTCCCTCGGTAAGGAGCGCTTCGGCATAGTTTCCCTCTCCCGTCATGGGGAGAACGGTTCCGCCGTAGTAAAGCTTTTGCATCATGACGCCTCCGTTTCATTTCTTTTCTTTATTATACCACCAAACCCGCTCCGTTTTTGCTAAAACGATGATCATCCTTTGAACAGAACGTAAATATTTCCTCATTTTGGTTTGCAAAAGATAAAACATGAGATTATGATAGGGAAAAGCAAGCTTATTAAAAAAGGGGGATATTCCATGACAGAGGTGGTCGCGGCGCTCATCTGGGAGGGAAACCACTTTCTCGCCTGCCAAAGGCCCGAGCATAAGGCGCGGGCGTTCCTTTGGGAGTTTGCGGGCGGCAAGGTGGAACCGGGCGAAACCAAAGAAGCCGCGCTCCTCCGGGAATGCCGTGAGGAGCTGGGCGTCACCGTCGCGGTCGGTTCCCTCTTTATGGAGGTGACCCACCGCTACCCCGACCTCACCGTGCATCTTTCTCTCTACCACTGCCGTCTCCGGGAGGGGACGCCGCAGCTTCTGGAGCACGCGGCGCTTAAATGGGTGACCCCGGAGGAAGCCCTTGCCCTTCCCTTCTGCCCCGCCGATGTAGAAATTCTGAAGCGGATTTTTGAGGAAAAGCGAACTGCCCAATAAGAAAAAAGTCCGACCGAATGGTCGGACTTTTTTATGAAAAATTACGCCGTGGGGAACAGCTTGGAACCGATGCTGATGACGATGATAATCGCTACGATGACCGGCAGAACATAGGTCACATAAGGACGGATCCAGCTCGGCATCTTGATGCCGACACCGGTATTAACCTCATCGAGGTAGTTCTTAAAGCCCCAGCCATGCTTTTTGCTGACACAGAACAAAACGAAGATCAGGCTGCCAATGGGAAGAAGCAGATTGCTGACAAGGAAGTCCTCGAAGTCCAAGATGGTACCACCCATGGGCTGGATATTGCTCCAGAGGTTGTAGCCCAGAACACAGGGGATACTGAACACAGTAATGATGACGAAGTTGACGATGCAGGCCTTGCCTCGGCTCCAGTGGAATTTATCCATGCAGCAGGCCAGCAGATTCTCGATGACTGCAACAACGGTGCTGAGCGCAGCAAAGGTCATAAAGAGGAAGAACAGCGTACCCCAGACGCGGCTGCCGGTCATCCCGGAGAAGACGTTCGGCAGAGTGTGGAAGATGAGCGCGGGGCCGGACTTCACATTCACGCCAAAGCTCGCGCAGGCGGGGAAAATGATGAGGCCGGAGGTGATGGCGACGAAGGTATCGAGCAGGATAATCTGCATGCTCTGACCGAGAAGGGTGTGGTCCTTGGGAAGATAACTGCCAAAGATGAGCATGGCACCGATACCGAGGCTGAGGGTGAAGAAGCTCTGGTTCATCGCCTCTACAATGATCTTGATAAGACCGATCTCTTGGACCTGCTGCATATTGGGAACAAGATAGAACTTGAGACCCTCAGCGGCGCCGGGCAGGGTGAGGCTGTGCACGGCAAGTACCACGATGAGCACAAGGAGGATCCCCATCATCCACTTGGTAACACGCTCCACGCCGTTTTGCAGACCAAGGCTGCAGATAAGGATGCTGACCAGAACAATAATGAGCATGAAAAGACCGGTCTCCAGAGGGTTTCCAAGCATTGTTCCAAAGATTTCCTCGTAAGCGGAGACCTCAGTAATGCCCTCCATGGAGCCGCTCAGATATTTTACAAAGTAGCTCAGCATCCAGCCGGCAACGCTGGTATAGAAGAACATCAGAATGTAGTTGCCCACCATACCGTGGACGCCGTGCCAATGCCACTTATCGCCTGGCTTTTCCAGCTTTTGATAAGCCGTGATGATGCTGCGCTGGCTGGAACGTCCGATGGCAAATTCCATTGTCAGGACAGGAAGGCCGAGGATGACCAAAAAAATAAGATAGAACAGTACAAAGATGCCGCCGCCGTAGTTGCCGACGACATAAGGGAACCGCCAGACATTGCCGATTCCGATGGCGCAGCCCGCACTGAGGAAAATGAAGCCTAAGCGGCTGCCGAGTGATTCTCTGGGTTTCATAATTTTCTCCTTTTCTCAAAAAGCTGTTGCTAGGATACCATAAATTCGCTATAATATTTGTGCCACAAATCACAATTCGGAGGTTACTATGGAACAAATTCGCTTTTCCGATGAGGAGCTTGTTATTTTGTCCCAAGAAGGCACCCTGCTTTCCTTTCTGCCGAACCAGCCGATCCACTTTGAGGGCGATTCCGCCAACGACCTCTGCATTGTGCTTTCGGGGCGGGTGCGGGTCATTTTCCATGCGCAGAACGGTGAGGAGATCGTCCTGCGGGTGGTGGAGGAGGGTCGCATTTTTGGGGAATCGGCATTCCTGCGGCACAGCGCCCACCCCACCTCGGTGTTTGCCATCAACCATGTGGAGCTGATCAGCTGTTCCATCGACCAGCTGCTCCACTGCCTTGGGAAGCATCCGCAGCTCACCAAAAAGCTGCTGCAGCTCTGTTCCGTCACCATGAACCATCTCTCCTATCTCATTCATGACATCCACTTTCTCAACCGGTTCGGGCGGGTGGCGGCGTTCCTCCTGCGGGAGACCGCGAACCCCAATCCCGAACGGGGCGTCACCGAGACCCATCTTCCCTACACCCACGAGGAGATTGGCTGGTACATCGGGATGGACCGCGCGACGGTCTCAAGGGTGCTCAATTCTTTTCGGAAGAAGGGGCTTCTCAAGACCGCCTACCGCTCCATTGAGCTTCTGGACCGGGAGGGACTGGACCGCGCGGCAAAAGAGGGACTGCGCTCCGTGGGCCGGGAGGAGTGAGCGCTCTCCCCTTGCTTAACCGCCGCCGAAACAGCCGTTTCCTATAAAGCATTCTTTATTGAATGATGTCCGCTTTGTACTGCGCGCTTTGCATTTTGATGTTTCTCACGCCTTCCTCCGGCATCTGGGCGCGGGGACGATATGGCATCTGCAATTCCACTTTGTATGCAATAAACTATTGATGTCGTTTACTCTGACGACCTCCCTTTGTTTTTTGTTTGGGCAGTTGCAAACCGCTCTTTCATTATAACAAAGGGAGTTTTTCTTTCTGCATCATCGCCAGAAGGCTTCTTTTGAACCACTCGCCCAGCGAGTGGTTTTCTTTATACAAAAAGAAAGACTCACCGATTTGGTGTGTCTTTCTAAGAGCTATTTTTATTTTGCCTGCCTGATTCTGGTTGACAGGCCGAATTCAGTCTTTCTTTGCAGACGAATTATCCGGCTCTGAAACACTCTCGGGCATATTGGCCATTTATGCTGCGGTGGATTCTGCTAACCGATTCCTCACCAACCCCGCGGTGTAAAATACGCTTATCCTCAAAAGCTTAAGAAAATCTTTCTGCCTCACAGGAGCACATCATTTCTTTTCAAAGAATCAAGTAATTTTCGGCAGCCCTCCGTTACATCCTGCCAGGTGGTCTCGAAGTCCCGCGTATACCATGGGTCGGCCACATCGCCGGGGCGGTCGGTAAAGTCCATGAGGAGGTGTATCTTACCCGCATGATCGCCGCCGCAGATACGGTGCATATTGCGAAGGTTCGCTCTATCCATGCCGATCAGCAGGTTATACCGCTCGTAATCCTCGTTTTGGAGCTGGCGGGCAGTCTTGCCTGTCGGGTCGATCCCATGCGCCTTGAGTATCTTTTGTACCGGAGGATAGACCGGGTTCCCGATCTCCTCGGTGCTGGTTGCTGCGGACTCGATCTGAAACTTTTCCTCCAGACCCGCATTCTTCACCATATCCTTCATTACAAACTCTGCCATCGGACTGCGGCAGATGTTGCCATGGCATACAAACAGTATCCTCGTCATTTTGCTTCTCCCATTCGCTTGTAGTGGTCTCATGATAGCACAGAACGGCAGGATTGTCGACAGTCTCCGCATGGAGCCGGTTCTCAATGGCATCTGCCAGTTTCGTTTTTGTCCGGCATGACTGCCGGTTCTTTGAGCGGCATTTGGATGAGATAGGGGCCGCCGGGCCGGGGGCCTTTTTCATCTTCCGGGTTCTGCCGGAACACTTCATCGCTCATGGTTGATCCACTTTTTTCAGTGACGCTCCATCAGTAGTCCAGCAAGACGGGCACCTGCTGCTCCTCTGCAAACCGCATGGCCTGCCAGAACATCGAGAAGGCGAACTTAGCCAGGGATTCAGTATCATACTGGGTATGCTCCGGGATATCCGCTTTGCTGTAATGCCCGTCCGGCCCCACGGTGCCGTCCACCGGATAGCCCTCTGTTTCGGTCCAGTTGAGAATGGTATCCTCATCGGCCTTCCATGCTAGCTGATTCAGCTTCTCAAGCTCCTTCCGCAGACCGCCCACAGTGCCAATCGCAGCCGTATCATCGGTGGGCAAGGGGGCTTGAAACAGAAAGGCATCCGCCAAAGGGAGCCACCAGGTAGCTCCCCGGAACAGCGACCACACCCGCCCCTCATCTGCTGTGAGCCGGGCGATCATAGGATGCTCCATGAAGTCCCAGCCCTTCTCCACAGTGGGCGGCACTGGCTCATTGTATGTATGGCAAGCAGCCACCAGCAGCATAGCGCCGAAGGCATCCCAATCCGGTTTGTCGGTGTAGTAGGGCTTCTCGTTATCTTCCGGCCAGGGGGCATAGGGAGCCTGCCCAGGCTGGGAAACGGCGGCCAGGATCTGATCCCGCCAATTCGCCACGAGCCCCTGGACTTCTGCAGGGCTCAGTTCCTCCTCGTCGGCTACCGGGTCGCCATCCGGTGTGATTTTTTGGAAGGTGTAGCCGTTTTCCTCCGCCCACTGCTGGACAGCGTTTTTCCAGTTGTGCGAATAGTACCGGGTCAGTGTTCCGGCGTAAATATCAAGTCCCATGGCAATGCCTCCCTCAAAGTTCCCCGCAAGGTATCCTTGCATTTTCATAGCAGGAAATCAACTTGTCCAGCCATTCGTCCGAGTAGCCCAGCCGTTTGCTACCTGCAATCAATCCAAAGTCGTCAGAGATGTACCCCGCCAACTCATCATTCTCCGATTTTTCGTAGACGGTGATGTATGCTTTCTTCTCTATTTCTCGGGTATCAACAACCGTTTTTCCCTTTTTCAGTTCTTCGAGAGCCTGATAAACCCTGACCCATTCGCTGTCAAAAGGATCACTGTCTCTTTGATCTAAGAAATCGTCTATATCGAGCTCTTCATAATTGATTTGGCTCAGTTTATCAAGCAGCTCATACATTTGCTTCTCCAACATAAATTTCACCTCTTATTCCCACTCAAAGGGTTCCTTTAAGTCATATTTCTCCATAATTTTCTTTTCCAAAGCTTCATAGGCATCCATATCCTCTGGCTGCGCTGGAATACCCTTTTCCCACCAATAACCGTTCCCATAGTAGAAAAACATAGCCCAGTAATAAGGCAGGTCATGGCTGAATATCGCCACTCCCATGGCATCGGCCACTGGCTCTGCCAGCGGTGAGCGTTCCACTATCTGGGAGGCTTCCTCATAGGAAATCCCCACCAGCTCCACCAGCAGGTGCTTCACCAGTTCGCAGAAGCTGTACTGGTTGAAAATGACCTGACCATCCTCATCTTTGAACACAAGTCCATCTCTCACCATGGTATTTCTCTCCGT
Organism: Angelakisella sp.; assembly: GCA_020025195.1. GTDB lineage: Bacteria > Bacillota > Clostridia > Oscillospirales > Ruminococcaceae > Angelakisella. The sequence goes on along the minus strand of JAHHSN010000020.1, from coordinate 119 downwards.
TTCTTAACCTGCATCCTTGGCATGGGCATAGTCCCGTCAAGTCATTTCATACAGCAGGGCAGCGTCGCCCTGCACCAACTCCAGATGGGAGAGGAGTGTTTCCAACCCACTTTGCACTG
>JAHHSN010000002.1 GCA_020025195.1 Angelakisella sp. | reverse complement strand
AAAGGAGGTAAGCCCCGCGCGGGTCTTGACCGAGACCGGCAGGACCGAACCGCGGAAGATCTCCTCCAAAAGGCGGTCCAGCCGTTCCGGGTCCCCCAAAAGTCCCGCCCCCTTCCCCTTCGTTACCACCGTCGGGGAGGGACAGCCGAGATTTAAGTTCACCTCACGGTAGCCAAGCTCCGCCAAAAGCTCCGTGGTGTGGAGGAACTGGGCGGCGTCATTCGTGAGCACCTGCGGAACGGCGGGCACGCCGGCGTTCCGCTCCGGAGCGATGTCATTCTTCTCCCTCGTCGTGAAACGCCCGGTCTTTTTGGGGGCGATAAAGGGGATATAGTAGCGGGTAAGGCCGGGAAAGCACTCGTGGTGCGCCCGGCGGTAGAGAAAACCGGTCACGCCCTCCAAGGGCGCCGCATAAAGTCTCATACGCTCTCCTCCCCAAAAGGAAGCTCCCGAAGCACCGTCTCCCGGATAAAGCGGAAGGTCTCCTCCCGTCCCCGGTTCTTCAGCATCGTAAGGAGGAAGCGGAGCTTCCGGTAGGTCTCGGGGTGCATCCGGGGATTATAGCCCGCGTGCTCCAGATATTCCAGCGGGGCGGCATCGGTATAATCCTTTCCCTTATAATTTTGGCTCGCGGCGATGCGGTCCATCACCATCTCCACCAAAAATTCAGTCGGCATCTCCACCGGCTCATAAAGGCGGGTCTTGGGGTTCAGGTCGTTCCAGTATTCAAAGTGATGGCGGTTGTGTCCCTTGTGGTGCATCCACGCGAGGGAACGTCCCTCCGCCTTGCGCTCCTCCAGCGTGGGGCTGTGGGTTCCTTCATAGTATTTGGCCCCCGCCCAGAATTCGGTGGGGCCGTATTTGGAGAGGTCGTGAAGCAGGCCTCTTTTATAAAGCCCGACGGCAAAGCAGTTTTTCATGACCAGATGCCGGTGGCGGGTGATGGTTCTAAAGTGTTTCACGGGATGCATGGTTTTCCTCCCAAGGGTTACAAAAGATATCAGAGAAGGACGTTTTCACTTTCCTCCTCAGAGGCCGCGCGGAAGCTAAGCCCCGGGGTCTCCTCCGCCGCCTCATAAAAGGTGCGGAGAAGCTCGGCGCCGTAGCCGCCCAGCGACGCCAGCATGGAACCTGCAAAGAGGAGACAGACCTCCCGTTCCTCCCCCTCGGTGAGGAGATCCCAAAGGGCGTCAAGGTTGCGCCCGTAGTGTTCGGGAAGGGAGAGCTTTTTGGCAAGTTCCCCGTGTGCCGCGGCCCGGTCGGTCATGCGGCGGCCGTCCAGATAGATAAGTGCCATGGGTTCCTCCTTTATCCGATCTCGGTAAAACTTTCGTAGTGGTCGGCAGTATAATAGATCAGCCCGTCATCCGAAAAGAGGATGCGTTCCGTTCCGCGAAACCCGCCCTCATAGTTGACGTCGCACTCATACCACTGCCGTCCCCTCTTTTTGGGGAGCAGTCCCTCGCGGTTGCCAAAGCGGTCGCCGCCGATGGACATTCCCTCCGCGACCTCCCAGAGATTGCCCTCCCCGGGGTCCCAGCCCAGCTCCCGCGCCTCCTCCTTGGTGAGGAAGTTGCCGGGAAGGGCGCCGTAGGCGGTGAGATAGAGGGCGACCTCCTCCGGAGAGGAATACCAGCCGTCCTCCCGGATGACCGGCGGCTCCGGCGAGGGATCAGACGGCTCCGGAAGCAGGGGCTCGGGAGGAAGGGTCTCCTCCTGCCCCGACGGGGGCGGAAGCGAGGCTCCGTCCTCCCCTCCCGCAAGCGGCTGCAGCACAAAAAACACCGCCGCGAGAAGCACGATCACGCCGAGGACGGACAAAAGACGTTTTTTACCGGTCATCATACTGCTCCTTCTTATCTTGATATTTTAATGATAGCACAGAGCCCTCCCGCCCACAAGAGAAAAGCCGACCCCTTTTCGGATGGGATCGGCTCTCTTTTCTTATACTCAGTCATCCAGAAGAAGCGGCAGCTCGATGTCGTACTTGGAATCGACCGCGCTCTTTTCCGGGGCCAGCGCCTGATAGGCTTTGATGTTGGCGATGGATTTTTCGATGGGCTGCAGGGTACCGGCGCCGGCAACGCATCCGCCGGGGCACGCCATGCCCTCCAGCAGGTAGCCGTTATACTTTCCGGCCTTGGCCAGCATCAGCATCTTGCGGCAATCCGCCAACCCCTCCGCCGAGACGGTCTTGACCTCCCGGGTGGGGTCGATGTGCGAGATGGCCTCCTTGACCGCCGCCGCTACGCCGCCGGAGACGGCAAAGCCGCGACCGGCTGCGGTGCCTTCCCGGAGCTGGTGCGTCTCGGTGATCTCATCAAACCGAATGCCCTTTGCCTCAAACATGCCCATCACTTCCTCAAAAGTGAGCACAAAGTCCACTTCACTGCGAACAGAACGCCGGGAAGCCTCCAGCTTTTTGGCGCTGCAGGGCCCGATAAACGCCACCTTCTGCCCGGGGTGCTGCCGCTTGCAGAGGCGGGCAGTAAGCACCATGGGGGTGAGCGCCATCGAAATATAGGGGGCAAGGTCGGGAAACAGCTTTTTGGCCATGACCGACCAGCTGGGGCAGCAGGAGGTCGCCATAAAGGGCTGCATCTCCGGCACCTTTTCGAGGAAATCGCGGGCCTCATCCAGCGTGCAGAGGTCGGCGCCAACCGCCACCTCCGCCACATGACGGAAGCCCAGCTGCTTCATCGCTGTTTTCAGCTTTTCGGGGGTCATATCGCTTCCCAGCTGTCCCACAAAAGCAGGCGCCACAATGGCGATCACCTTTTCTCCTTGGTTGAGCGCCTGAATGAGCTGGAAAATCTGGCTCTTATCCAGAATGGCGTTGAAGGGACAGTTTACAAGACACATTCCGCAGGAAACACAGCGGTCATAGTCAATCTCGGCTCTGCCGTTTTCGTCGGAATGGATCGCGTTCATCCCGCAGGCCTTGGCACAGGGGCGCTCCTGCAGAACGATGGCATTATAGGGGCAGACCGCCGCGCAGCGCCCACACTTGATGCACTTTTCAAGGTCGATCTTGCTGTGGCCGTGGCTGTCAAAGGTGATGACATCCCGCGGGCAGACCTCCTTGCAGGGGTGAGCAAGGCAGCCCTGACAGGAATTGGTGACGAAATAACGTTTTTCCGGGCAGCCATGGCAGGCAAATTTGATGATATTGATGAGGGGCGGCTCATAGTATTTTTCCGGGATGGCGCTCTCCTCCACGCCCTCGGAAAGCGGTGCGTGCTGGTCGGTGGGACGAAGGTTGAGTCCCATTGCAAGACGGATGCGCTCCCCGACAATGGCCCGCTCCAAAAAAATACTTCCCTGATAAGACGCTTTATCACTCGGTATGATCTTATAAGGCAGCTCCTCAATGCGGGAGTAGTCCCCTCCCTCATAGGCAAGCCGCGCTACTTCGGTAAAAACGCGGCGTCGGATCTCGATCGCACTGGTATTGATTCCGCGGATTCCCGGCATATGCTATCTCCTTTCGGCTTTGGCTCTGAAACTTTGTTAAATAATTGTCATTTTCTTTATTCTATCATATTACGAAAAATAATACAAGGGATGGGCAAAAATAAATTCGACCCATGGGGACAAATTTTCTTCCCCCATCCCTCGCTTCGGGGTACAAAAACGGCGGGTCCACTTAACCTGTGAAACCCGCCGCTTCCATTTCTAAAATAAACTTCAGCAGACCGCTGTCCTTCTGCTTTATCTCTCCCGCTCGTTGAGAAGACGGATGATATCGGTTAGGTCGATATCGCCGGGAGCAGTCTCCAGCTCCTCCTCTGCGTTCTCCTCCGCGGAAGCATCGGCTTCCGCTTCGGAATCCTTCGCCTCAGGAGGCGTCGGGATGCGGTAGCCGGACTCATGGTCAAAATTGGTCGCGATGACAACGATGCGAAGCTCGTCCTCCATCTTCTCATCAAAGGAAACACCCCAGATGAGGTTGACGTCCTCGTGAGCGGCGTCGTGAATCATCATCGAAGCCGTATTGATGTCCTCCAGATCGATATCGGGGGAGGAAAGGAAATTGACGATCACGCCCTTGGCGCCGTTGATGGAGGTCTCCAGAAGCGGAGAAGCAATCGCGGCGCGTGCCGCTTCCTCTGCCTTGTTGGGACCGGAAGCCTGTCCGAGGCCCATATGGGCAAAGCCCGCATCCTTCATGATGGCGGTGACATCCGCGAAGTCCAGATTGATGACGCCGGGGATATTGATGAGGTCGGAGATACTCTGTACCGCCTGCATGAGGACCTCGTCGGCCTTGCTGAAGGCGTTGAGCAGAGTGATCCGCTCCTCGGAAATGTTGCGAAGACGCTCGTTCGGGATAACAAGCAGGGCGTCCACGTGCTCCTTGAGGCGCTCGATGCCCGCCGTAGCCTGCTCCATGCGGCGTTTGCCCTCAAACTCGAAGGGCTTGGTTACCACGCCTACGGTCAGGATGCCCATCTCGTGCGCGATGCGTGCGATGACAGGCGCCGCACCGGTGCCGGTGCCGCCGCCCATGCCTGCGGTAATATAGACCATGTCCGTTCCCTTGAGAACAGACGTGATCTCATCTGCGCTTTCCTCCGCCGCCTTTTCTCCCTTGGAGGGATCTCCGCCGGCGCCCTGACCACGGGTCAGCTTTTCGCCGATATGGAGTTTATATGACGCGCTGGAGAAGCGCAAAGACTGATTATCGGTATTAACGGAAATAAATTCAACACTGCTCATGCCCGACTTGATCATGCGGTTGACTGCGTTGCCGCCGCCACCGCCGACACCAATGACTTTGAGCGAGGCAGCTTTATCCAAAGCGTTGTCCAGTTCAATGTTCATAAGCCTGTCCGCCTCCCAGTAAATATGCTTATAATATTATATCATGCGTTTTTTCTGATTGCAACAGAAACGCCACATTTTGTCATCCCCCTGCGGAGAGAATCGCAAGATATTGTGGATTGATGATTTCCTCCGGAGGATAGGCATGGCTGAAGGCCCGTCCCAGCACCGAAACGTTGAGCGTTCCGGTGTAATTCTGCTCAAGTTCCTGCTCGATCACGGTCTTTGCGGTGAGGAGCTTGGTCTCCATTTCATAGTCGCTCCCCAGAAGGACCAGCACGCGGTCATAAAGGAGAAGCTTCATGTCCAGAAGATCAGAAATCTCCACATAGCCGAGCGCCTCGGAAAGCCCTGCCTCCTCGACCCGCGGCAGAAGCTCCGAGAGCGTCTGGAAGGCAGGCGTCCATTCCTCCGGCAGGCGCTGTCCGGCGGGATAGGCCGAGAAATCCCCGCCTAAAATGAGGCAGGTATAGTCCGGCAGAGAGGCGCACTGCTCCATCACATAGCCATCCGCGCTCATCACGGTGACCCGCCCCTGCGCGCTCATCGAGGCGTAAAGATCCTGATACTCATGAATGACGATCTCAAGGTGATTGGGCAGATGCCGCACCACCGAGACGGAATCGATATAGGGGAACTCGGGGCGGAGCAGCGCGGTGAGCCGCTCCTCCGAGACGGTGAAGATATTCTTCCCCGGTGTGAGCCCCGTGAATTCAATGATCTCCTCGGAGGAGTAGCGCCCGTCCCCGCTCACGCTGATAGTCTCTATCTTGAAGAAAACCGTCGCCATAACGAAAGTCGCCGCGGTCAGCACCGCCAGCACTAAGAGCAGAAAGGTGAATCTCCTTCTGCGGCGACCCGCACGCTTCTGGTTCTGTTTTGCAGGCATGGGAGCCCTCCTTCTTTTTTATCATTCCAGTGGTTCTATCCTGGCGCCGAGCCGGCGAAGCCGTGGAATAAAGGCTTCGTAGCCGCGCTCAATGTGAGAAATTTCAAGGATTTCGCTTTCGCCCTCGGCCCCCAGCGCCGCAAGCGCCACTGCCGCCCCTCCTCTGAGGTCGGTACAGCGCACCCGGCTGCCAAAGAGCTTCGGGACCCCCGCCACCACGGCGGTATTGCCCATCACGGTGATATCCGCGCCCATGCGGCGTAACTCCTCCACATGACGGAACCGGTTCTTAAAGATGGTTTCGGTGAAGGCGGTAATGCCGTCGGCTTTCAGCGCAGCCGCCATAAAAACAGCACCGAGGTCGGTCGGGAAGGCGGGATAAGGAAGCGTCACCACCGAACCCATCCCCAAAAGACGGCGAGGGGCCGAAAGGGTAACGGCGCTTTCGCTTTTCATCACACGGCAGCCAGCCGCCCGAAAAAGGTCGAGGGGCGCCGCGAGATGATCGGGCCGACAGCAGACGGTGACCTCTCCGCCGGTGACCGCCGCCGCCGCGAGATAAGTAGCCGCCGCGATGCGGTCCGGAATGACGGTGTGCCGCCCGCCGGAAAGCTGTTCCCGCCCTTCGATGAGGATGGAGTCCTCCGATTCTTTTTCGATGTGGGCGCCGCAGGTTTTAAGGAAGGCGATGAGATCGTCGATCTCCGGTTCCCTTGCCGCGCCGAGAAGGCGGCTTTCTCCGCAGGCGAGAGACCCCGCAATCAGAACGGTTTCGGTCGCGCCGACGCTGGGAAAGGGCAGGCGGATCCGGGCACCGTGAAGCCCGTGGGGTGCCTCACAGAAAAGGGCGTTCTCCTCCTCGCGAAGGGTCGCTCCCATCTTTCGGAGCGCTGTGAGGTGCAGGTCAATAGGACGGGGACCGAGGGAACAGCCGCCGGGGAGCCAAAGCTCCGCCCGGTGATACCGCGCCAGCACCCCGCCCAAAAAGAGGATAGAGGAGCGCATGGCGCTCATCCATCGCTTCGGAATGACCGGTTCTCCCTCCGAAACACGTTTGGTAAAGAGGCGGTCGCCCACACGGCGGGTCTCTACCCCAAGGCATTCCAGAATGCGGCAGGACGCCTCCACATCGCTCAGATCCGGGCAGCCTGCGATCTCGCAGTCCCCCGTGACCGCCGCCGCGGCCAAAATGGGCAGGACGGCGTTTTTGGCGCCGTGAATCGGCACCGCGCCACTCAAGGGGTTTCCCCCGGTGATCCTGTATCCCTTCATGACTTCCATCTCTCCCCCAGTGTTACTCGGCATCACTGCCTGCTGGGGTATTCTATGCCAAAGGCGCGAATGGGGTGAAAGTCAAGCCGAAAAGGCCTGTCTTCAGCGGGTTTCCCGGTAAAGACGTTCCAGTTCCCGCGCGATGGTCTCGCCCGCCTCGGGGGTCGCCATCGCACGGGCGTTTTGGCCGAGCATCCGAAGCTTTTCGGGGTCCCCGGTGAGAGAGCGGACAATCTCCACCAGCTTTTCCCCGGTGAGATCTTTTTCCTCAATGACCACCGCCGCACCGTGCTCCTCCAGCACCATGGCATTATGATACTGGTGGTTTTCCGCCACATTGGGCGAGGGGATGAGCACCGAGGCCCGCCCCGCGCACTGCAGTTCCGCAAGGGTCATCGCCCCCGCGCGGGAGATGACAAGATCCGCCGCCGCAAGGCAGTCCGGCATATCGCTGATATACTCCCGGATATCCAGGTTGGGGTTCCCCTCAAAGAGGACGCCCCGTTCCCGCAGCATCTCCGGAAAAAGCTCCTTCCCATAGGAGCCGGTGGCATGGATGTGATGCAGCTTTCCCTCCGGAACGTGCCACGCCATCAGCTCCGCAACCGCGCGGTTGATGGTTTGCGCGCCGAGACTGCCGCCGAAGGAAAGGAGACAGAGCGCGTCCTCGGGGATGCGAAGCCGTTTTCTTGCCTCGCTCCGGGACGCGGAAAGCACCTCCGGGCGGACAGGATTCCCGGTGATGATGTAGTCGCTTCGGGCGGGCAGGCGTTCGATGGCCTCCGGGACCGCCACCAGAAAGCGGTCCACCTTTTCCGCCACCATGCGGTTGGAAACACCGGGCAGGGCGTTCGCCTCATGGGTCATGGTCTTGATGCCGAGCCGGGCGGCCTCCAAAAGGATAGGCGCGCTGATATAGCTCCCCGTCCCGAAAACGAGATCCGGTGAAAACTCCCGAAGCAGCTTCTTCGCCCGGGCGCGGGAGGTCATGAGGAGTCCTACGCTCCGAACATTATACTTTATATTGCGCCAGGTGAGCTTTCGCTGTATGCCGAGAGAACGGTAGGGCATAAAGCGAAAGCCCGCCTGAGGAACAAGGCGCGCCTCCATGGCATCCGGGTTCCCTGCAAAGAGGATCTCCGCCTCGGGGTGATCCTGACGAACAAGGGCAGCCACCGCGAGAGCGGGATTGATGTGACCCGCGGTGCCGCCGCAGGCAAAAAGGATTTTCATATCGCTACTCCTTTTCCAGTGTCGTTTGTCGGGACACCGACAGAACGATGCCCATTTCTCCCAATAGGATGGCAAGCGCCGTGCCGCCGTAGGAGAAGAACGGCAGACTGATGCCGGTCGCGGGTATGGTGTTGGTAACAACGGCGATATTGAGGATCGCCTGCACTCCCACCTGAGCGATAAAGCCCACCGTTATCATAGAACCGAACCGGTCGCGGCATTTGATGGCAATCGTGAAGCCGCGCCAGATGAGAAGCGAGAAGAGCAGAATGATGAGGAGTGCCCCGACAAATCCCAGCTCCTCACACGCCACCGAAAAGACGAAGTCGTTTTGCGGTTCCGGGAGGAAAAGGTACTTCTGCAGAGAGTTGCCGATACCACTGCCCATCAGTCCGCCCGAACCGATGGCATAGAGCGACTGCAGTGGCTGAAATCCAACACCGAGAGGGTCGATGGAGGGATCAAGCCAGATGTTGATACGTTCCATGGCACGTGCCCGGAGGGACGGCACCAAAAAGACGGCGCCCGCGCCCGCGCCGACCAGCCCCACGCCGGTGGCGATCCATTTGCCGGGAAGTCCGCCCACCACCAGCATGATGGCGCCCATGGAGACCAGCAGAATGGTGGCGGAAAGGTGCGGCTCCTTAACGATGAGCCCCGCATAGACCGCGAGGATCACAGCGAAGGGAAAAATGCCGTACTTAAACTGTCCGAGCTTCTTTTCATTGGAGCAAAGAAGATGGGCAAAAAGCAGAACAAGCGAGAATTTGGCAAGCTCCGAGGGCTGGAACTGAAAGCCCCCGATAATGACCCAGCGGTGGGCATCATTGATGGTGGGCATGAAGTAGACCAGCACCAGCAGCACGACGGTCAGCGGAAAGAGCGGCCACGCGAGCTTTCGCCAGATGCGGAAATTGACCCGCGAAAAGGTAAACATCGCGGCAAGGCCCAGCGCCGCCCAGACGAGCTGACGGGCAATATAGTGGAAGCTGTTGCCCTCATAATAATAGGCATAGGCATAGCTTGCCGAAAACATCATAACAAGGCCGAAGACCAAGAGCAATAGGACCAGCACCAAAAAGGTGAGGTCCATGCTGGAATTCTCATAAGCGGGGATAAAGAGGCGTTCCCTCGCCTTTTTCCCTTTCTTTTTTGCCGCAGACTCCTGAGGTTTCTGCAATACTCCCGCCTCCTGCCGAATTTTTTAGATAAAGTGAAGGGCCAAAACCCCCAGTGCGCTGCCGACAGCGGTGATCGCCGCAAACATGACGACGATCTGCTTTTCGGTGTAGCCGCTCATTTCAAAGTGGTGATGGATGGGGCTCATCTTGAAGATGCGCTTACCGTGGGTCGCCTTAAAATAGATGCGCTGCAGCAAAACCGAACCGATCTCGATGACATAGATGACGCCGAAAAGCACCACAAAGAACGGAAGTCCTGTACCAAAGGCAAGCGCGATCACCATACCGCTCATGAAAAGCGAGCCGGTATCGCCCATAAAGACGCGGGCGGGATAGTGGTTCCAGAAGAGGAAGCCGATGCAGCCGCCGGCGAGCGCCCCCGCGAGGAGGGTCATCTCCCACATCCCAAGCAGGATGGTGAGGACGATATAGCCGATGCTGAGCACGAAGGTCACCGAGGAGAGCAGTCCGTCGAGGCCGTCGGTAAAGTTGACCGCGTTGGAAAGAGCGATGATCGCAAACAGCGCGAAAACATAATAGAAGACGCCGAAGTCAAAGGACCCGATAAAGGGAATGGTGACCACGGTGGAGCGGGTGCCGCTCACATAGAGGAGGGCGAGATAGGCGACGCCGAAGAGGATCTGGAGCGCCATTTTCTGTCCCTCGGTGAGGCCCTCATTCTGCTTTCTCACCACCTTGAGGTAGTCATCCAGAAAGCCGATGAACCCGAGCGCCAGCGCCAGAAGAACGCCGTAAAACATCCGGGAACGCAGGATGGCGGACTGCGGCGCGGTTTCCGCGGGGGCGCCTGCCTGCAAAAAGAGGTAGCCCACCACCACCGCCACCGGGATGCCGATGATGAACATGAGACCGCCCATGGTGGGCGTCCCCTGCTTTCCCTTGTGCCACTTGGGCCCGATCTCTAGGATAGTCTGCCCAAAATGGAGCTTCCTTAGCATGGGCAAAAGCCAAAAACCGCAAACCGCGGTAATCATGCACGCCAAAACGATGGCGATGACAACAGATGCAATATTCATGCCGCACTTCCTTTACGTCTCATCATTTTCCTTGAACCAGCGGATGACTTCTTCCAGCGCCATGCCGTGGCTTGCTTTGAACCAGAGAACGTCGCCGGGCTTTGCATAAGCCATAAGTGCCGCCGCCAGCTCTTTCTTCTTTTCAAAATGGAAAACCTCTCCGAGGCCCTCCTGTTTTGCTTCCTCCGCCGCAAAGCGCGCCGCCTCGCCCCAGGTAAAAAGGGCATCCAGACGGTACCGGGCCGCCAGCCTTCCGACTTCGCGGTGACTTTCCTCGGTGATGGTGCCAAGCTCCAGCATATCCGCCGCTACAAAGACCTTTCTGCCGTGGGCGGGAAAATCCCGGAGGGTCATGAGCGCCGCCCGCATGGAATCGGGGCTCGCGTTATAGCAGTCCTCCACAAGGGTCACGCCCCTATGCTCCTCCATGCGCTGCCGCATCCCGCTGGGGACATAGTTCCCGAGAGCGGCAATCGCCTGCTCCGCGGGGATTCCCATGAGCCTGCCCGCCGCAAACGCCGCGAGCGCGTTTTTTATAAGGTGTTCTCCCGTTCCGGGGAGAGAGGCCGGATACTCCTGCCCCTCCGCCGTGATGATAAAATCCGTCCGGTCGGGACGGCTCGCCGTGATGCGGGCGGTGAAATCCGCCGGCTGATGGAGCGCGTAGCGCACCACATGAAGCCGCGGGAAATCGACGCCGCGGAGAAAATCGTCATCCGCGGAAAGAATGAGCGGAGCGCCGTCGGGGAGTGCCTCGGCAAGCTCCAGCTTTGCCTTCAGAATGTTTTCCCGGGAGCCGAGACGCTCGATATGGGAAACGCCGATGTTGGTGATAATGCCCATCATGGGGCGGGCGGCATAGCAGAGATCCCGGATCTCCCCGAAATCACTCATCCCCATTTCGATCACGGCGACCTCGGTCTCGGGCGTCAGCCGCAGGAGCGTCTTGGGCGCGCCGATCTCGTTATTCTGGTTGCCCTCGGTCTTGAGGGTGCAGAACGCCGATTCCATGACCGCTGCCACCATTTCCTTGGTGGTGGTCTTGCCGACGCTTCCGGTAATGCCGATCACCCGGGCGGAAAACTTCTTCCGGTAGCAGGCGGCAATCTCCAGAATGGCGCGGAGGCTGCTCTTAACCGCCAGCACCCGCTCCATCGGCTCATATTCGCCCGGCTCCTCCGCCACGGCATAGGCGGCGCCCGCCGCCAGGGCTTTGTTGATATAGTCATGACCGTTGACACGCTCGCCCGGGAGCGCCACAAAAAGGGCGCCCTCCCCCGCCTCCCGGCTGTCGGTGCAGAGAGAGGTAATGTCCCGCTCCTCCCCATAGGAGCAGCCGAGCGCCTCCGCGATCTCTTTTATCGTCATCTTTTCCATGGAATATTCTCGCTTTCCAAGATTTCTTTTACGATGGTTTTTTCGTCAAAGGGAACGGTTCTGTCCCCAAAGATCTGGACGGTCTCGTGTCCCTTTCCGGCCAGGAGAAGAAGGTCTCCCTCCTGAAGCTCCCGCACCGCTTTCCGAATCGCGGCGTGGCGATCCCGAACCACGGTGACGCGGTCTTTTTGCGGGATGCCCGCCAGAATATCTCTGAGGATCTCCTCTGGCGCTTCCCCGCGGGGGTTATCATCGGTAAGGATGACACGGTCGGCGCTTTCCACCGCCAGTTTCCCCATGAGGGGGCGCTTCCGGCGGTCACGGTCGCCGCCGCAGCCAAACAGAACTATGATACGACCAAAATGGATTTTTCGCAAGACGGAAAGCATTTTCCCAAGGGCATCGGGGGTGTGGGCATAGTCCCGCAGGATAAGCCGTTCCTCCCCCTTATATAGAAGCTCTCCCCTGCCCGAAACCGGAGGACAACCGGGAAATGCCGCCCGCACCGTCTCGGGAGAAAGTCCCAGAGAGCAGGCGGTCTCCGCCGCCGCGACGGCGTCGGTGAGGGAAAATTCCCCCGTGAAGGGAACGACCAGTTCCTTTCCCCGCCAGAGGGCTGTCGACTTCCCTATTTTAAGGGAGCGGGCCTGCGGCGGGTAAAATACGACCGCCCCCGGGAAATCTTCCAGAAGCCTTTTCCCGTAAGGGTCGGCTCCATTGATGATAGCCTTGCCGGACTGCGAAAAGAGCCGTTTCTTGGCGGCAAAATAGCTTTCCATCTCCCGGTGGTAGTCCAGATGCTCCGGGGTAAGCCCCAGAAAGACCCCCGCCTCAAAGAAAAGCCCCGCGCATCGCTCCTGATCCAGCGCCTGAGAGGAAACCTCCATCACAAGATCGGTGACGCCCGCCTCCCGCATGGCCTTAATGCTTTTATAGAGGAGGGGCGGCTCCGGAGTGGTCCCGACGGAGGGAAGCGTCCTCCCCAAAAAGCGGACGCCGTTGGTCCCGATGAGACCCGCCCGCCGGCCGGACGCCTCCAAAAGGAAGTGCAGCATATGGGCGGTGGTGGTTTTTCCGTTGGTGCCGGTGACGCCGATCACCCGCATAAAGCGGGCAGGCTCGCCGTAATGCCGCGCGGTGAGCACGGAAAACGCCGCGCGGGAGCTGGGGACGGTGATTTCCCGGGAAAAGCCGAGCGGCCGCTCGGTCACAAGAAGGCGGGCGCCCCGGTCCAGCACCGCCTTCGCGTCTTTGTGGCTGTCATAGGTGTGCCCTTTGATGCAGCAAAAGACGGAATCTTTTACATCCTCCCCGCTCTTTGCCGTGACCGGCCATTCGGCGGGGATATCATTTAACGTCCTGATTTTTTCGTAAGTCCCGCAGAACTTTGGCATGAAGGACCTCCTTACTCAAAAAATCAGGAAACGGGGGCTTCTGGTTTCTGGCGGGTGAATTCCACCTCGATGAGGGTGCCGCGCGACACCTCCTCACCCGGCTCGATGCTCTGACTGATGGCAATGGCGGTATCGCTTTCAGCGGTGATGCCCTTGACCTTCAGATTGAGTCCGGCATTGGTCAGAATGGTATTGACCACCTGACCGGTCTTGCCTCTTACGTCGGGAACGATGACATTCTCCTCCATGGAGGCCTGGTCGGTATAAAGGATGACGCTGCCGCCCTTGCGGATCGAGGTGCCTGCCGCGGGGATCTGGGCAATGACGGTATCCCCGCCGCCCACGATGGTGGCAGAAAGCTGATTCTTGGTCATCCATGCCATGCCCATATGGGCCGTCTTTCCGATCACGTTCGGCACGGTGGCGTTCTGCTGGGCAAGCTCGGCGGCGGTGAAGCTGGTCTCCACCCCAAGGTACGGAAGCACCTCCGAGAGAATGGCGCCCACGACCGGCGCCGCGACGGTGGAGCCGTAAAGATCGGTCTCGTAGGGTTCATCAAGGATGAGCAGCACCGCGACCTTGGGATCGTCCATCGGGGCAACCCCGACAAAGGAATAGGCATAAAAACCGCTTTTGGAGTCCAGCTTTTCCGAGGTACCGGTCTTGCCGCCGATGCTGTAACCCGGAACGGCCGCGTGTTTGCCGGAGCCCTTTTCCACCACGCCCGCCATGAGCCGGCAGACCAGACGGGAGGTCTCCTCCGAGATGACCTGACGCTTTACCTTGGGCTCCGTCACCGAAATGACGTTGCCCTCGTTGTCGATCACCTTTTCCACCACATAGGGTTCATAGAGGTAGCCGCCGTTCACCGCCGCGCAAATCGCGGTCAGCATCTGGACGGGGGTCACCTTGAAGCTCTGTCCGAAGGCGCAGGTCTCCAGGTTGCCCTGCGTGCTGGCCAGCTGCTCCTCGGAATAGAAGTAGCCGCTCTCCTCACCGGGCAGGTCAACGCCGGTGGGCTCATTGAGGCCGAACATTTTATAGTACTGATAGAAGTTGGAGGCTCCGATGAGCTGACCGATCCGCATATAGGCGGGGTTGCAGGAGTTCTGAATGGCAGCGGCGAGATCCTGCGTACCGTGGCCTGCGTGCTTCCAGCAGTGTTTGGTAATGCCGCCTGCCACAAAGGAGCCGTTGCACTGGAAGGTAGAGCCCAGCCCGATAGAGTCGGTCTCCAGCCCGATGGCCGTGGTAATGACCTTAAAAACAGAACCCGGCTCATAGGCTTCATTGACGCATTTATTGCTCCACTGGAGCATCTGCTCCTCCACAAGGGTCTTGCGGTACTCCTCACTTCCCTCCGGGAGCTTCGACAGCTTCTCCAGCGAAATGGGATTTTTGATCTTCTGCGGTTCGTTGGGGTCGTAATCCGGCATGGTGCTCATGGCAAGGATCTTGCCGGTATTGACATCCATCACCAGAACGGTGGCCCTGTTCTGCACGGCGTGCTCGGTGAGAGCGGTGGAAAGGTGCTTTTCCGCAATGGACTGAATGACGCTGTTGATGGTGGTAACGATGCTGCTTCCGTCCTTGGCGCTGGTGATGTCTTGATAGGTGAAGGGCATATCGGTTCCCCACGCGTTCTGAGCGGAGACCACCCGTCCCGGCGTGCCGGAGAGCGTCTCATTATAGTAGGCCTCCAGTCCGTAGGCGCCCTCATTGTCGGCATTGACGAAGCCCAGCACCGTGGAGGCAAGGGAACCATAGGGATAGTGCCGGGTGCTATCCGGGAAAAGCGACACGCCGCTGATCTTATTATCAATGGCGAACTGGCTCGCGGCATCCGCGGTCTCCTTATCCACCTTGCTCTTGATGACCTGATAGTGGTTCTTTTTGTTGGATGCCTTTTCGATGATGTAGTCATAATCGACATTCAGGATCTCGCTCATCCCCTTGGCCAGCAGCTCCGCCTCCTCATCGCTGATGCTGGCGGGAGAGAAGATGACCTTCCAGGAGGTGGCGGAATAGGCCAGCCGCTGCATATCGCTGGAATAAATGGTCCCGCGGTTTGCATTGATGGTGGCGGCGCGGAGATGCTGTCCCGTCGCCTTTTGCTTATAGGACTCGCCATCCTTGATCTGAATCTTATAAAGATTCAGGATCACAGCGCCAAAGCCCACCAGAATCATCAGCCCCGCGACAATACAGGCGCGGAACCTCATTTTTTTGTTCGGCAGCGAAGCCATCCGATCTCTCCTTCCCCTTTGCCTGCTCCCTTGGGGGAGCCGGGACTTTCTTCCAAATGTCACGAAAGAGGCAAGACTATCCATCTCGCCTCTTTTGACCTAACGGTGCTCCGACCGGGGAGTCTTCCGTACAAGTGTATTTTACTTGATCCTCAGGTATTCCAAAACGGTGTCCATCCGGTTCATCATGGATTCCAAAAGAGAGCCGGTCGGCGCGTGCTCGGTCCGCACGGCCTGATCGCCGCTTTTAAGGCTGATGTAGGAAACCTGATAAGGCTGGACCCGGCAGAGTCCGTTTTCCGCTGCGTAGTTTTCCACCTCGGAGGCGTTCTGACCGGGCAGCTTGCCGCAAAGATAGCTGTACTCCGCTTCCAGAGCGGAAAGCTTCTCGGTGGAGGACTGGATCTGATCGCCCAGCTCTACAACGGTGACATTATGATAAAGCAGCATCCCCAGGAAGAGAACGGTCAGGGCGGCACACGCCACCAAACGGCGGGAAAGTGCCTTCTGAGCCGAGATTCTTCTCTGGCGAGGGTCTGCCTTCTTTCCCTTGATCGGCTGCGGAGCGGGTCTCTTTCGAACCGGGGCGGGGACTTCCATCTCATACATAGAGAGATCATATGCCTCCGAAGTGTTCCAGCTGTTCTGCACGGTTCAAGGCCTCCTTTTTCCTCATCGCCAAAGCGAATTATCAACTCACAGTTTTTCCAAAATTCTCAGTTTTGCCGATTTGCTTCGGCTGTTTTCCATAAGCTCCTTCTCCGTCGCCGTGATGGGCTTGCGGCAGATGAGCTTCGCGCGGGGCTTTTTGCCGCAGACGCAGACCGGAAAATCCGGCGGGCAGGTACAGCCCTTGCAGTAATCGGCAAATTTCTGCTTCACCATGCGGTCCTCTAACGAATGGAAGGTCAGGATGACGAAGCGTCCGCCCGGTTCCAGGCAGTCGAAGGCACGGTCCAGCACCTCGGAAAGCTCCCAAAGCTCGCTGTTCACCGCGATGCGAAGCGCCTGAAACACCCGCTTGGCGGGGTGTCCGCCCTCCCGCCGTGCTCCCGCCGGAATGGTACGATAGATGAGATCGACCAGCTGAGAGGTGGTGGTGAAGGGCTCCTTTTCCCGCTGTTCCACAATGCTGCGGGCGATGGGAAAAGCAAATTTTTCTTCGCCGAACTCCCGGAAAATCTTTGCAAGGGAATCGGCATCATAGGTATTCAGAAGATCGGCTGCGGTCTCGCCCTCCCGGCTCATTCTCATATCGAGAGGTGCCTCCACGCTGTAAGCGAAGCCGCGCTCGGGGTTGTCCAGCTGATAGGAGGAAACGCCGAGATCAAGAAGGATGCCGCTGACGGCTTCGATCCCCTTTTGCTCCAGCACCTCGGGGATGCGGGCAAAATCGGTATGGATGACCTCCGCCTGCGGGTAGTGACGAAGCCGCTCGGTCGCCGCTGCCACCGCGTCCGGGTCCCGGTCAAGGCTGAGGAGCCTGCCTTCCGGGCCCAGCCGTTCGGCAATGGCCGAGGAGTGTCCCGCGCCGCCGGCCGTTCCGTCGATGTAAACACCGTCCGGACGGATATGGAGTCCCGCCATACATTCCTCCAGCATAACGGAGTAATGCTTAAATTCCATAGGCCCTCCCTCAGAAGTCCAGCTCGTCCATTGCTTCCGCCACGCTGTCAGAACTCATTTCGCTCATGCAGCTCTCCCAATGCACGGGATCCCAGATCTCGGCATGGTCGGAAACGCCGGTAACGAGGACGTCTTTATCCAGATGGGCATATTCCCTGAGGTGAGCGGGCAGCAGGATCCTTCCCTGCTTGTCCGGTTCCACCGTGACCGCGTTGCTGAAGAAATAGCGCTTGATGCTGCGGGCCTTCGCCATGGGCAGCCCGGCAATCCTCGCCTCCAGCTTGGCCCATTCCTCCTCGGAATAAACGGCGATGCATTCATCAAGACCGACGGTCAGGATGAAGCTCTCCCCCAGCTGCTCGCGGAAACGGGCGGGAAAGTTGATCCTGTTTTTGGGGTCGAGAGAGTGCTCGAATTTCCCCATTAACATGATAACTTCCCCCCTTTCTCAAAAGCGGAGATTTTAGGTTTTTCTCACCACAACACTCCACTTCTCACCACTTACTTACGATTATAAGGTGTGTTTCCGCAAAAATCAACCACAAACTATTGTTCGCACCCGGCGAACAATTTCCCCTTTTCCTGCCCCCGACAGGCTTTTTCCCCTCTCCTGCCGTTTTCAGGGACTTTCCCCCTGTTTCGCAGGAAATTGAGGGGCTCTTTTTGGGTAAAGCTGACAAAAAACCCTCCTTATTTTTTCTTTAATTATCCTTTTCCATCCTTGTTTTTCCTTTTTATGTTATTTCGGTCCCTTCAGGACAAAAAAAGAGCCCCTCCGGCACGCGACCGGTCAGGCTCCTTGTTTTTTCTGTTTTGGGGGCGGAAAATCAGAATTTCATCTCCGCTTCCCGCCGTTTGGACTCGGTGAACGCCTCCGCCAAAGACTCGCGGGTGCCGGTGACATTCGTAAGACTCTTGGAGAGCGTTTCCTGCGCCGCGCGCAGCACATTCTCCGCGAAATCATAAGACGCCTGCTTGAGGGCGTGGGAGTTCATGCTGGCAGCGGAGAGCGTCTCGTTCGCCTTGCGGGAGGCTTCGCTCAGCATCTCCTCCGCCTGCCGGTTGGCGTCGTCAATGATCTTGCCGGCACGGTTGCTCGCGTCATTGAGAAGGGCGACCGCCTTGGCATTGGCCTGCCGGACAATGCTCTCCTGCTCCAGAAGGGACTTGGCGCGCTCCTCCGATTTGCGAATGAGCGTCTCTGCCTCTCCCTTTGCCATGGTGAGGATCTGATTTCGGTCCGCCACCACGGCGCGGGCCTGTTTGATCTCCGCCGGCATATTCATACGGATGGAATCAATGAGATCACGCACCCGCTCGGCGTCCACCACACAGCGGCCGCCGGTCAGGGGGAGGCTCCAGGAATCCTCCAGCAGTTCATCAATATCATTCAGGATGCTTTCGATCTTATTCATGTTCCTTCCTCCTGTAATTCATCTCATTTCCGCAGCGGGCAGACGATAAGCGGTGAGTTTTATTCTGCCATAGCGGTATTCTTTCTGTTTCCGGAAGCTGCCTGCCTCCTCCGGCAGGATTTCCTCCCTGCCGCTCTCACAGAGGATGACGCCGCCCTCGCTCATATGCTGTGCCAGAAGCGGGAGGATCTCCTCATAATATTTTCCCGCATAGGGCGGGTCCATAAGGGCGATATCAAAGGTGTCCTTGGCGCCTCGGAGAAACTGCTGGGCGTCCATTGCCGCCACGCGGCTCTCCTTGGCAAGGCCGGTGTGCCGAAGGTTCTCCCGAATGGCTTCCTGCGCCGCCCGGGATTCATCCACAAAGACAGCGAACCGCGCACCCCGGCTGAGGGCTTCGATGCCCAGCTGTCCCGAGCCTGCGAAAAGATCGAGGACCATGGCGCCCTCCAGCTCAAACTGGATAATGCTGAACATCGCCTCTTTGACCATATCGGTGGTGGGACGGGTCTCCATCCCCTCCGGTGTAACAAGGCGGGCGCCGCGCGCCGAGCCGGTAATTACTCTCACAATGACATTCTCCTGTTCTATCTTATCTATAACATATAATTTTTATCGTCCGCTGTCAATGCTCTCGTGTAAAAAGTCGTAAAGTGCCGAAGCCGCGGGGCGAGTCATGCCGGGGACCGCCGCCAGCTCCTCCGCCGTGGCCGCCCGGATCGCCTTCATGGTCTTAAAGCTCTTCAGCAGCCGGCGGGCCCGCTCCTCCCCGATGCCGGGAACGCGGGTCAGCTCCAGCGAAACGCCGGTCTTGCCGTGCTTCTTGCGGGAAAAGGAGATTGCCCAGCGGTGGGTTTCATCCTGAATGGCGGTGATGAGGTGGAAGGCGCCCTGATTCGCGCGGATGTCGATTTCCTCCTCCTGGGCACGGATGGCACGGGTGCGGTGCCGGTCGTCCTTCACCATGCCGAAAACCGGAATGGAAAGGCCAAACGACTGCACGACCTTTTCGGCCGCCGCCACGTGTCCCGCTCCTCCGTCGATGAGCCAGAGATCGGGCAGACGGGCAAAGCCTTCGGTCTCCCCCCGGGCCCCGTCCTCGCGGTAATGCGTGAGACGGCGGGTGAGCATCTCGGTCATCGCGGCGTAGTCATCCGGGGCGGACTGCCCGCGGATGGTAAACTTTTTATAATGGCGCTTGGCCGGTCTCCCCTGCTCAAAAACCGTCATCCCGCCGACGATGGTCTCACTGCCGATGTTGGAAATATCGAATGCCTCAATATAGGCGGGGGGCTCGCTGAGTCCCAGAAGCCGTCCCAGCTCGGTGAGGGCGGCAATCTCCCGCCCGGTGCGTCCCGCTTCCCGCGCAAGCTCCTGCGCGGCGTTGTTCTGCGCCATCAGACAGAGCTTTCTGCCCTCGCCCCGCTGCGGCACCGTAAGGACGATTTTTCGGCCCCGGTGCTCGCTGAGCAGCTCCCTGAGGAGCGGCAGGTCGGGCAGCTCCCGGTCGAGAAACACCTCGGCGGGCGCGTCCTCGGTCTCCATATAATAACCAAGCAGGAATTCGGAGATCATGTCCTCCATGTTCTGCATGGCGTCAAAGGTGAAGTCCTTCTTGTCCTGAAGGCGTCCCTCCCGGAGCACCAACAGCGACAGCGAAACGGAATCCTCCCCCTGCACCGAGCCGACGACGTCCAGACTCCTGTGCGGGAAGGAAACGACCTTCTGCTGGTCGGTGATGCGGCGGATGGCGGCGATGCGGTCCCGGTAGCGGGCGGCACGCTCAAACTCCAGCTGCTCCGACGCCTCCTCCATCTTTTCGGTGAGGCGCTCCACCGACTGCGCCCCGCCCGAACGGATGAAGGAAAGGGCTTCCTCCAGCGCTTCGCGGTAGGTCTCCTGCGAAATTTTCCCGGTGCAAACCCCCATGCACTGCTTGATGTGGTAATTGAGGCAGGGGCGGTCCTTCCTAAAATCCTCCGGGAAGCGGCGGCGGCAGGTGGGCAGGAGGAAGGCTTTGTTAGCTTCATCCACCGTCTGGCGCACCACCATGGAGGACATGAAGGGCCCCAGATACAGGGCGTTGTCCTCCTTTTTCTGCAGGGCCAGAGAGATGCGGGGATAGGGTTCATTGGAGACCCGCACATAGTGGTAGCCCTTATCGTCCTTCAGAAGGATGTTGTATTTCGGCGTATGCTGCTTGATGAGGCTGCACTCCAGAATGAGCGCCTCGAACTCGCTGTCGGTGACGATATAATCGAAGTCAAAGACCTGCTCCACCATGCGGTAGACCTTGGGAAGGTGGCGCTCCACCGAATGAAAATAGGAGGAGACCCGGTTTTTAAGCTTCTTCGCTTTGCCGATATAGATAATCTCGCCGCGGCGGTTCTTCATGAGATAGCAGCCCGGCTCCAGCGGCAGGCTGTTTGCCTTTTTCCGAAGGGTCAAAATGCGTTCTTCGTCCATCGTGTCTCCTCCTTTCTTCCCGTTTTTCCTATCATAACACAAAAAGGTGCGTTCTCCCAACGGAAAAGCGCACCTTCTTCCAACAAAAAGGACAAAATGAAATTACTCGGCAAAGCCGGTCTCAACCAGCTTAACAAGCGCATCGACAGCTTCCTGCTCATCCGCACCGTCCGCAATGATCTTGATGGTAGTGCCGCCGACGATACCCAGAGAAAGAACGCCCAGAAGACTCTTCGCATTGACTCTGCGCTCCTCTTTCTCCACCCAAATGGAGGCTTTGAACTCGTTCGCCTTCTGAATAAAGAAGGTGGCGGGTCTTGCATGCAGTCCTACATGATTCTGGACGGAAACTTCTTTAACGTACATATCGACATCTCCTCTTATCCTAGATGAATATGAAATGATTTTACCCTATATAGCCTTTTGATTATAGCAAATTTCCTGTTTGCTTTCAATGAAAAATGCGGCGGAAAGCTTTGAATTTAGAAAAATTCTGGCGAATGGCTAACTATTCCTCTTTTTTACGCCGCGAATTGTGCAGTTTTTCTATAATTTTGGGGTGCTTTCTAGCAGGTTTTAAGCGCCTGTTAATAATTTTACCACAATAGGAACGAGTAATGCGGGCAAGTAATTGGCAGTCTTTATTTCGGTCTTCCCAAAAAGATTGATTCCGATGACCGCGACAATGGCATACCCTACAATACATATATTATTCAGAAGCTCGCCGGTGAGTACCGGGGAAAGCGCTCCGGCGAGGGCGGTGAGGAGCCCCTGATAAACGAGCACCGTGAGCGCCGCGCCGAACACCCCGACGCCCAGCGCCGCCGTCAGGATAATGGAGGAGGTAAAATCGAGGACGCTTTTGAGAAGGAGGAGCTTGCTTTCTCCCAGAAGGCCTTCCTCAAAGCAGCCCATGACGGTCATGGCGCCGACGCAAAACAGCACCGACGCGCTGATGAAGCCCCGGGCAAAGCCCTCGGCCCCCAGTTTTTTCTCGATGCGCGTGCCGAGGTTCCCCAGACGGTCATCCAGCCGCAGCAGGGTGCCGATGGTGACTCCCACCGCAAGGCTGATGAGAAGCAGCAGCTCCCCGGAGGAGCGAAGCGCTCCGCTCTCCGGGTCCACCCGGACCATGGTGGTGACAAGGCCCACGCCGGCAATCACCACACTGCAAAGCCCCAGAACCGGCATCAGTGCCTGTTCCATTTCGGTGCTGCTCCGCTTGCGGAAGAAACACCCGATGGTACAGCCAACCAGAATTGCCGCCGTATTGATGATGGTTCCCAAAAACGGCATGGCTTAGTCCTCCCGCTTCTCTTTCTCCGTCGCCAGTTCTTCCTTAAGCTGTGCCAAATACCATCGGTCCTTCTGGGTGAGCGGAGCGGTTTTAAGCATATCCGGTCGCTTTTCCAGCGTCACCCTGAGGGACATCTCGTGCCGCCATTTGGCGATCTTTCCGTGGTCGCCGGTGAGGAGGATATCCGGAATTTTCCTGCCGTTCCACTCCACCGGGTGGGTATACTGGGGGTATTCCAGCAGGCCGTTCCAGTGGCTCTCCTCGGTGAAGCACTCCTCATTGGGGAGCACCCCCTCAACCATCCGCCCGATGCAGTCAACCAGCACCAGAGCGCCCAGCTCGCCGCCGGTAAGTACATAGTCTCCGATGGAAATTTCCTCGTCCACGATCTCATCCAGGACGCGCTGATCCACGCCCTCATAGTGGCCGCAGAGGAGGAAAAGATTTTTCTTTTTGGAAAGCTCATGAGCACGCTCCTGCGTCAGCACCTTCCCCTGCGGGGAAAGATAAATGACGTGCGGACGCTCGCCCAGCTCCTCCTCTACCGCCTTAAAGCAGTCGTGGATGGGCTGGCACATCATAAGCATCCCCATCCCGCCGCCGTGAAGCCTGAGGTCGGTGCGGCGGTGCTTGTCCTTGGTATAGTCCCGGATCTGGTGGCAGTACACCTCCAGCTTCCCTGCCTTGATGCCGCGCCCGATGATGCTGGAATTCACCACCGTTTCGCACATTTCGGGAAAGAGCGTCGCGATATCGAATCTCATTCGCGTACCTCCTCGGCGCCCTCAAAGAGCCCCGGCAGCGGACGGATCCTCATCTTCCCTTCCGCAAGCTCCACCCCGATGACCACCTGAGGGATGGCGGGGATGAGCTTAATGCTTCCGTCCGGGAAGGTGATGTGGTAAACACTATTGGCGCCCGTCTCGGAGATGTCGGAGAGGGTGCCGTAGGGGTGGCCGTCATCGGCGTCCACCACGGTGAGTCCCATGAGGTCCTGCAGGAAATACTGTCCCTTTTTGAGGGGGACATCCGCCCGGTCGCAGTAAAGGACCTTCTGCCGGAGAGCGCTTGCCGCTTCCGGGCTTTCGTAGCCCGCGAGCTTCAGGATGACCATATTTTTCTGCACCCGCGCGCGTTCCACCGGGAGTGCCTCGGCGCCCTCCCTGAGATAGACCGTTTTGAGACGGGTCATCTCCTCGGGCGTATCCATCCAGACCTCCGCCTTGACCTCTCCGCGGACGCCGTGGGTCGTCACGACCTTGCCGCATTCCAGAAACTGCTTCATCCTGTTTCATCCTTTCCTAAGGGCTCTATAAATGAGGGGAAGGCCGAAACCTTCCCCACTTTTTTCAATCAGTCGATTTCTACAGTAGCTTTGCCGCCGGTCTTATTTGCGCCCGCGCGGACAATCGTACGGATCGCCTTGGCAATCCGGCCCTGCTTGCCGATGACCCGGCCCATATCCTCGGCGCCAACGTGCAGATGATAGGTCACGTTGCCCTCCTCGTCGGCGGGATCGGCGTTCACGGATACGGCAGATTTGTCGTCAACAAGGCCTCTGGCGATCGTTGCAATCAATTCTTCCATTACGTTCTCCTTATCGAATCCGCAGGCAACCGCTTATTTAACGATCCCCTGGATCTTGAGCAGAGCCTTAACGGTATCGGTGGGCTGAGCGCCGTTCGCCAGCCAAGCCTTTGCCTTCTCCTCGTCGATCTTGATTACGGAAGGCTCCTTGGTGGGATCGTAGGTGCCGACCTCCTCGATGAAGCGGCCGTCACGGGGATAACGGGAATCCGCTACCACAATACGATAAAAAGGAGCTTTCTTAGCGCCCATTCTGCGAAGTCTGATCTTTACTGCCATGTTGTTTTACCTCCAAATAATGCTTACAGGCTCTTTGGCCTAATTTTTCTGTTCCCGGCAGAGGCCGGATCTATTTTTTCCGAATACTCGGGAAAAACCACTCTTACATCATGCCCGGCATCCCGGAAAACCCGCCCATCATACGGCGTGCCTTCTTGCCGGTCATCTGCTTCATCAGCTTTCTGGTCTGCTCCAGCTGGCGGAGCAGGCGGTTGACGTCCTGCACCTCGGTGCCGCTGCCCGCCGCGATGCGGCGCTTGCGCTTCGGGTCGATTAGACCGGGACGTGCCCGTTCCTCCGGCGTCATGGAATAGATAATTGCGCGGGTCCTTACAAGATCGCGCTCTCCCTGCTCGGCTTCCGCATCGGAAATCTTTCCGCCGCCGGGGAGCATCCCCAGAACGCTGCTGAGAGAGCCCATCTTGCCCAGCTGCTCCATCTGATCCAGAAGATCGTTGAAGTCCAGCTCACTTTTGCGCATCTTGTGCAGAAGATCGGTTGCTTTTTTCTCGTCCATCTCGTTCTGCGCCTTCTCGATGAGCGAAAGGATATCGCCCATGCCGAGGATGCGAGACGCCATACGGTCGGGATAAAACGGCTCCAGATCTTCGATCTTTTCACCGGTACCGGCAAACTTGATGGGCTTTCCGGTGACGGCTTTGACGGAGAGCGCCGCGCCGCCGCGGCTGTCGCCGTCCAGCTTGGTGAGGATGATGCCGTCCACACCGAGCTTTTCGTCAAAGGCAGACGCCACGTTGACGGCGTCCTGACCGGTCATGGAGTCGATAACGAGAAGAGTCTCGTCGGGGTTTGCCGTCTCCTTGACCGCCTGAAGCTCCTCCATCAGCGCCTCATCAATGTGCAGACGGCCGGCGGTATCAATGATCACGATGTCGTTGCCGTAGTCATGCGCGTGAGAGAGCGCCTTTTTAACGATTTTAACAGGGTTTTCCTGTCCCATCTCAAAGACGGGCACCCCTGCCTTCTCCCCCACGACCTTCAGCTGGTCGATGGCGGCGGGACGATAGATATCGCAGGCGACCAGAAGCGGCCGCTTTCCCTGGCTTCTAAACATATTGGCGAGCTTCGCCGAATGGGTCGTTTTACCGGAGCCCTGCAAACCGCACATCAGGATGACGGTCGGGATGCGGGAGGAGACATTAATGCGCTGGTGGGTGGAGCCCATCAGCTCGGTCAGCTCCTCATTGACGATCTTGACGACCTGCTGGGCGGGGGTGAGACTTTCCAGAACACCCGCGCCAATGCACTTTTCGGTGACGTCCGCCACGAATTTTTTGGCGACGCCGTAGTTGACGTCCGCCTCCAGAAGGGCGAGACGCACCTCGCGCATCGCTTCTTTAACGTCCTTCTCGCTCAGTTTACCGCGATTTTTAAGTTTCTTGAACGTCCCGGCAAGGCGCTGGGTCAGTCCTTCAAATGCCATGGTTCTCCTCCTTGCCAAGATGGTTGATTTCGGGTTCCCCGCCGCGGCGGGGATGTTGGGTAGAGCTTATTCTTCTTCCTCCAGCTCAGCCGTCAGACGGATGATCTCCTCGGCACACCGATCGATCTCTGTCGCACCGCCGAAGCGCTCGTTATAGCGCTCGATCTGCTGAGCCCGTGCTGTGATCTCGGAGAGCTTTTCCTCAATCTTACGGAAGCGGTCCGCCAGATGCAGCCGCTCCTCATAACAAAGAAGCTGTCCCTCCGCGCGCTTGATGGAATCCCGGACGCCCTGACGGGTGATCCCGCTGTGCGCCGCGATCTCCGCGAGAGAAAGATCTTCGTTATAATAAAGCTCTACAACATCGCGCTGCTTATCGGTGAGCATATCGCCGTAAAAATCCAGAAGAAAAGAAATTTCCAGATTCTTTGCCATCACGCGAAGTCCTCCTCTCAAAGGTCTTTGTGTAAAGGTTAAGTCTTTACAATTCAACAGTTGCTATTATACTAAAACGCCGCCCCTATGTCAAGTGTTTTTCTTTACAGCGACAGAATTCGTTTCAAAGGCCGAAAACAAGCGCTTTTCTGCCAGAAAATCGGGCAGAATGGGAAAAGAAAACCGACCCCCACAAAAGTGAGGGCCGGGAAATTCTTTTGGGTTTTTAGGGGGCGTGCTCTTAGTACATGCCGCCCATGCCGCCGGTGGGATCACCCATGGGGGCGGCGGGAGCCGCGGGCTCCTTCTTGTCGGTCACGAGGCTCTCGGTGGTGAGGACCATCTCCGCGATGGAAGCCGCGTTCTGCAGGGCGGAACGGGTCACCTTGGTGGGATCCACGATGCCGGCGGGAATCATGTCGCAGTAGTCCGCCTTGGAGGCGTCAAAGCCATAGCCAACCTTGCCGGAGCGCTTGATGGTATCGATGATGACAGAACCCTCCAGACCGCCGTTCGCAACGATCTGACGCAGCGGCTCCTCCAGAGCCTTGAGGACGATGCGGATACCGGTCTTTTCGTCGCCGTCCGCCTTGTCAAGCAGCTTCTCGACCTCGGGAATGGCATTGAGGAGCGCGATGCCGCCGCCGGCCACGATGCCTTCCTCTACGGCCGCCTTGGTCGCCGCGAGAGCATCCTCGATACGCATCTTCTTTTCCTTCATCTCGACCTCGGTAGCGGCGCCGACCTTGATAACGGCTACGCCGCCCGCCAGCTTGGCGAGACGCTCCTGCAGCTTCTCCATATCATACTCGGAGGTGGTGGACTCGATCTGCGCCTTGATCTGGGCAACACGATCCTTGATGGCAGCGGAATCGCCCGCGCCGTCCACGATGATGGTGTTCTCCTTGGTGACCTTGACCTGCTTGGCACGGCCGAGCTGCGCCATGGTGGTCTCCTTGAGCTCCAGACCGACTTCCTCGGAAATGACCTCGCCGCCGGTGAGGATCGCGATATCGTGGAGCATCTCCTTGCGGCGGTCGCCGAAGCCGGGCGCCTTAACGCCGACACAGGTGAAGGTGCCGCGCAGCTTATTGACGATGATGGTGGAGAGCGCCTCGCCCTCGATATCCTCGGCAATGATGACCAGCTTCTTGCCCGCCTGAACAACCTGCTCAAGGAGGGGCAGGATCTCCTGAATGGAGGCGATCTTCTTATCGGTGATGAGGATGTAGGCGTCATCAATGATCGCTTCCATCTTCTCGGTATCGGTTACCATGTAGGGGGTGATATAGCCGCGGTCGAACTGCATGCCTTCCACGACCTCGCTGTAGGTCTCAGCGGTCTTGGATTCCTCCAGGGTGATAACGCCGTCGGCGGAAACCTTCTCCATCGCCTCCGCGATGAGGGCGCCGATGTGCTCGTCACCGGAAGAAATGGTGGCGACACGGGCAATATCGGCAGAGCCGGAAACCTTCTGGCTGTGGGCGATGATGGCGTTGACCGCCGCATTGACCGCCTCCTGCATGCCCTTCTTGACGACCATGGGGTTCGCGCCCGCGGTAACATTCTTCATGCCCTCATGGACCAGCGCCTGCGCCAGCAGGGTCGCGGTGGTGGTGCCGTCACCCGCGGCGTCATTGGTCTTGGTGGCGACCTCCTTGACAAGCTGCGCGCCCATGTTCTCAAAGGCGTTATCCAGCTCGATATCCTTAGCGATAGTCACGCCGTCATTGGTGATGAGGGGAGCGCCGTACTTCTTATCCAGTACGACATTGCGGCCCTTGGGGCCGAGGGTGATCTTAACGGTGTCGGCAAGCTGATCAATGCCGCGGAGCAGTGCTTTGCGGGCGTCCTCGCCGTAAATGATTTCTTTAGACATAAATAAAAACCTCCAGTATGAGATGTATTATTCTACGATTGCCAGAACGTCGGACTGACGCAGGATGGTGTAGGTTTCGCCGTCTACCTTGACCTCGGTGCCGGCATATTTGGCAAGCAGGACCTTCTGACCGACTTTAAGATACATGTCGATCTGGTTGCCCTCCACAAGGCCGCCGGGGCCTACCGCCACCACTTCTGCAACACTGGGCTTTTCCTTGGCGCTTGCCGCCAGGATAATGCCGCTCTTGGTGGTTTCCTCCGCCTCCAGCATCTTAATCACGACGCGGTCGGCCAATGGTTTGATTGTCATATGATATCCCTCCGATTTGGTATTTGATGATGATTGATGTTAGCACTCTTTTAATTTGAGTGCTAACATAACTATATTGTACCCCATTTTGGAAAAAAATCAAGGCTTTTTTAGCACTTTTTGCCCCCGAGTGAAAAATTCACACTCCGTTCAAAAATAAGCGGCTTTTTGCCGACGGACTTTCATAAGCTATGGAGAAAGGTGGGGTAGTATGCTTTCTTTTATCAAGATGGAGGGCTGCGGCAACGATTATCTCTTTCTCGACTGTCGCCGCCAAACGGTGCCCGATCCTGCGGAGCTTACCAAAAAAATGAGCGACCGGCACTTCGGGGTCGGCGGGGACGGGGTGGTCTTTCTCCTCCCCTCCCAAAAGGCCAACCTCCGAATGAGAATCTTCAACGCGGACGGCTCCGAGGGGATGATGTGCGGCAATGCCGCCCGCTGTGCCGCACGTCTCGCATGGGACGAGGGGTGGGTGAAAAAGGAAACGCTCACGCTGGAAACCGAAAGCGGAATCCGGCGGCTGAGGGAGGCGCCCGGCGGGGCAGTCTCTCTGGAGATGGGAAAGGCCGAGGCGTACCCGCTCCCCCTTGACTCCCTCGGCGGGCTTCCCCTTTCCGGGGTCTCGGTGGGGAATCC
The DNA here is from genome assembly GCA_020025195.1 of Angelakisella sp. Lineage (GTDB taxonomy): Bacteria > Bacillota > Clostridia > Oscillospirales > Ruminococcaceae > Angelakisella. Next base: position 80,181 of record JAHHSN010000002.1, on the reverse strand, counting down.
CCACGCCGTGCTTCGGGTCCCCTCGGTGGAGGATTTTCCTCTGGACGAGATCGCGCGGGAGCTTCGGCAGTCGGCGGACTGCAATCTGGAAATCTACGCTCCGCTCTCTCCTCTCAGTCTCACGGCGCGGGTCTATGAACGGGGAAGCGGCGAGACGCTGGCCTGCGGGACCGGCGCCGCCGCCGTGCTCTTTGCCGCGGCGCAGGAGGGAGACGCCCCCTTTGGGGAGGAGGTAGAGGTACGGATGCCGGGCGGGAGCCTCACCGTCCTCTGCCGGAAGGACGGCAGCTGCAGGCTCACCGGGCCGGCGCGGGAGGTCTTCCGGGGTGTCTGGCGGGGCGCGTCCCTATTATAAGGAATATGGGAGGAGCATGATATGAGCGTTTCGGTTTGTCCCGCTCTCAGCGGGCTCAGTGAAAACTATCTCTTTCTGGAAATGGAACAGGAGGCGGCCCGCTGCCGAAAAGAGCACCCCGGCAAGCGGCTGCTCTCCCTCGGTATCGGGGACGTCTCTCAGCCAATCGCCCCCACCTCTGTGGAGGCGCTCCGTCTCGCGGGGGCGGAGATGGGACAGCCGGCCAGCCGCCGGGGGTACGGCCCCGCCATGGGGTATGACTTTTTGCGAAAGGCGATCGCGGATTCCGTTCCCGCGGCGGGCGGCCCCCTCTCCCCGGAGGAAATCGCCGTGACCGGTGGGAGCAAGGAAGCGCTGGGACAGGTGCTTGCCCTTTTTGCTCCGGGAAGCACTCTCTGGGTGCTGGACCCCGTCTACCCTGCCCACCGGGACGCTGCTCTTACGGCGGGCTTTCGGGTGATGACCCTCCCCTGCCGAAAGGAGGAGAACTTTCTCCCCCGTCCGGAACGGGTGACCGAGCCGGGGATCATCCTTCTCTGCTCGCCCAACAACCCCACCGGCGCCGTGATGGGCGCCGGGCTTTGGCTGGAGTGGGTGGACTTTGCTAAATCCAGCGGAAGTCTCCTGCTCTCCGACGCCGCCTATGCCGCCTTTGCCCTGCCCGGCACGCCCCAAAGCGTCTATGAAACCGAAGGCGCAAGGGAGGTCGCCATCGAGCTTGGCTCCTTCTCCAAGTCCGCGGGCTTTACCGGACTTCGGTGCGGATGGGTCATTCTGCCGCGGGAGCTTACCGTCGCAGGGAAGCAGCTTCTCCCCTTCTGGAAGCGCTGGCTCTCCTGCCACGCAAACGGTGTGAGCTACCCCGTGCAGCGTGCCGCCGAAGCGGCGCTTTCCGGCGGCGGGCAGCGGGAAAACCGGGAGATCCGTGCCCTTTACCGCCGCAACATGGCGCGGATGCGGGAGACGTTCCAAGCGGCAGGCATTCCCCACTGGGGCGGCGAGGAAGCACCCTATCTCTGGGTCCCCTGTCCCCGGGGGCTTTCCTCCCGGGAGGCCTACCGAAAGCTCCTCTGGGAGCGGGGCGTTCTGGTAACTCCGGGAAACGGCTTCGGTGAGGGGGGCGAGGGTTTTCTCCGACTTTCGGCCTTTGGGCGGGAGGAGGACACCGAGGAAGCACTGCATCGCATCCTCGGGGCGTGGGAAAGCTAAACATTTTGTTTTATTTTTGCGTGATTTTGTCTCATTTTGTTTGTATTTTTTCACTCAGTATGATAAACTGAGCGCAAAGAGGTGACCGATATGTTGAAACTTTCCCCAACCTGTAAAGATTACATCTGGGGCGGGACCCGCCTTCACACGCTGTACGGAAAGCCCATGGAGGGCGACCGTCTGGCGGAAAGCTGGGAGGTCTCCGCCCATCCCGACGGGCCGAGCATCATTGCGAGCGGGCCTATGAAGGGCAAGACCTTCTCCGAATACTGGAGCGAAAACCACACCGAAAAGTTCCCCGTCCTCATCAAACTCATTGATTCGGCCGAGGCGCTTTCGGTGCAGGTGCATCCCGATGACGACTACGCCCGTCATCAGGGCGATCTCGGCAAAAACGAGATGTGGTTCATTCTGGACGCCAAGCCCGGCGCGTTTCTCTACTATGGCTTCCGGCGGGAGATCAGCCGGGAGGAATTTCTCCGCCGGGTGGAGGACAATACCCTGCTGGAGGTGCTCCGCCGTGTGGAGGTCGCTCCCGGAGACGTCTTTTTTATCCCTGCCGGCACCATCCATGCCATCGGCGCGGGCATCCTGCTGGCGGAGGTCCAGCAGAGCTCCAATCTCACCTACCGGGTCTATGACTACGGCCGCGGGCGGGAGCTGCACCTGAAGGACGCCGAGGCGGTGACCGCTCTGGCGCCGGTCTCGGTTCCCCCGGCGGGCCAAAAGGGCGATAACCCCCGTCTGCTCGCCCGGTGCAACTACTTTACCGTCAAAGAGCTTACTGTAACCGGCGAGGGCCGCATCACCCTGCCGGAAGACTCCTTCGGGGCGCTCCTTATTCTGGAGGGTGAGCCAACCCTGAGCTGTAACGGCGAGACCCTCTCCTGCCGCGCGGCGGAAAGCGTCTTTCTGCAGGAGGGTTCCCCGGTCTGCCGGGTCTCGGGCGACTGCCGCATCCTCATCACCACAAAATAACGAAGGAGAAAACACGATGGAACAGAATTTCACCCGGAGCGAGGCACTGCTCCTCCTCCAAAAATACAATAAAGTTCCTTTTCACCTGCAGCACGGTCTCACCGTGGAGGGCGTGATGCGCTGGTTCGCAGAGAAACTCGGCTATGGGGAAGAAGCGGATTTCTGGGCGATGGCGGGACTTCTCCACGATGTGGACTTCGAGGACTTCCCTGAGGAGCACTGCCAAAAGGCTCCCAAGCTTCTCGCGGAGATCGGCGCCTCCGAGGCGCTCATTCACGCGGTTTGCAGCCACGCCTACGGCTCCTGCAGCGACGTGGAGCCCATCCACCAAATGGAGAAGGTGCTTTATGCCGTGGACGAGCTCACCGGGCTTATCGGTGCCGCCGCCATGATGCGGCCCTCCGGGAGCACCTCTGACATGGAGCTCAAAAGCCTCAAAAAGAAATTTAAGGATAAGAAATTTGCCGCGGGCTGTTCCCGGGACGTGATCGCCGCGGGCGCGGAGCGGCTGGGCTGGGAGTTGGACGAGCTTCTCCAGAAGACCCTTTCCGCCATGCAGGCGACCGAGGAAACGGTGAGAAAAGAGCTTGAGGAAATTTTGGCGTAATAGAATATAAAAAAGAAGCCTTCGGTTTTTAAGCCGGGGCTTCTTTTTCAGGATAAAGGAAAAACGTCCGCCGAGGGTGGCAGACGTTTTTTCTTTATTAAGGAGAATTTGTGAGGGGCAATTAGAATTTAACGGTTCTTTCGGCAGGCTTATTCTCAACGATCAGCTTACCGTCCTTATAGGAATAGAGTACCTCGGCGTCCTCATTGAGGGCATCATAGTAGTTCTTCGCGTCCATGACGATGAAGTTCGCGGGGTTCCCCTCCTTGATACCATAGCTCTCACCCAGATGGAGGGTGCGGGCGGCGTTGGTGGAGATGAACTTGTAGGAACCCATGATCTCATCGTAGCCCAGCATATGCCCGGCGTAGAGACCCATATAGACTACATCACGCATATTGCCGTTGCCCAGAGGATTCCACGGATCGAAGATGTCGTCATAGCCGAAGGAGCAGTTGATGCCCTCCGCGGTCAGCTCCTTGACACGGGTCATGCTGCGGCGCTTGGGATAGTTATCCATCCGTCCGCCGAGGTGAACATTGACGCAGGGGTTCGCCACAAAGTTGATACCGGACATCTTAAGAAGACGCATAAGGCGTACCACATAGGCGTTATTATAAGAATGCATCGCGGTGGTGTGGCTCGCGGTAACGCGATCCCTCAGGCCGGACTCATAGGCACGGGCCGCGAGGGTCTCCAGGCCGCGGGAAGCCTCGTCGTCGATCTCGTCGCAGTGGACGTCCACCAGTTTGTCGTATTTCTCGGCGATCGCCATAGCGATATTGAGCGACTCAACCGAATACTCACGGGTGAACTCAAAGTGCGGAATGGCGCCGACAGCGTCCGCTCCCATCTTGACCGCCTGCTCCACCAGACCCTTGCCGTTCGGGTAGCTGAGAATACCGTACTGCGGGAAGGCAACGATCTGAATGGTCATGAAGTCCTTAAGCTCCTCGCGAAGCTCCAGGATGGCTTCCAAAGCGGTCAGCTTGGGGTCGTTCACATCCACATGGGTGCGGACATACTGGATGCCGTGGCTTGCCTGCATCCGGACGGCACGGTTGACGCGCGCTTTGACGTCCTCCTTGGTGAGGGTTTCCTTACGCTTTTCCCAGCACTCGATGCCCTCAAAGAGGGTACCGCTCATGTTCCAGACGGGCTGACCGGCGGTGAGGCAGGTGTCCAGATGGACGTGCGACTCGATGAAGGGGGGCAGTGCGAGACGCCCGCCGCAGTCCACTACTTCTTCCCCGGGCATTGCCGTCAGGCCGGCGGCAATTTTCTCAAATTTGCCATCAGTAATGCGAATATCCATCGCTTCGGTGGCGTTTTCGATGTAAAGATTTTTAATCAGCATACCAAATTCCCTCCGTATCGAAGATCAGATTGACTATTATTTATTCTTGTTGACCGCTTCACCGATGTAGTAGAAGATCGCTGCAATAGCCATGGAGTTGATAGCGGCAATACCCCAGTGGACAAAGTTACCAACCAGAGCACCTGCAACCATACCAGCGACCGCGAACCAGTTAACAACGCGGGTCACCTCGCTGTCATGTGCATAGTTCTTGCGGTTCTTGAAGAAGTCGAGCATGACGATGATACCGATGGGAGGCAGGGCGCCGTTCAGGAAGCTCAGCCAGCCAACAAAGTTCCAGTAGAGCCACATGGCAGCGGCGGTACCGATGACGCCGGCAACAAGAACCAGAGGCTTCTTGCGGATGCCGGTGATGTTGGAAAGGCCAAGGCCGCCGGTGTAAAGAGCATTTTCATTGGTGGTCCAGATATTACCGCCCAAAACGATGAGAGCCGGAATGGTAAGGCCCTGAGCCATCATAACATAGAAGATGTCATCCGCGCCGGTGAACGCGCCGCCAACTGCGCCAAAGGCGAACATCAAAGAGTTTCCAAGGAAGAAAGCAATAACGGTGGTCGTTACGGCAATCTTATTGGTCTTGGCAAAACGAACGAAGTTAGGAGTAGCGGTACCGCCGGAGATAAAGGAACCAATAACCATACCAACACCAGCAAGAACGCCAAGGCCGGTAGAGGTGGAGAAGATTTTCTCCAAGCCGCCTCCCTCATGCACAGAAAGGATCATGGAGTAGCTGCCGAGGATGGCGATGAGGGGAACGGAGACCGCGGATACGATCGCCATGCACTTCATGCCGACATAGGCGGAAGCGGTCATCAGAGCACCTGCAATAATGATGGGGATCCAGGGATTGCAGTGAAGGACATCGGACGCCGGAATAGCGAACATTGCAACACCAACGCCGAACCAGCCGATCTGGGTGAAGCCCTGAACCAGAGAGGGCAGCCAGGAGCCCTTGGTGCCGAATGCACGGCGAGCCAGAAGGTCGATGCTGAGACCGGTTTCACTGCCGATATAGGCGAGGATGCCGCAGTAAGCAGCAAGAATGATACCGCCGATAACAACCGCCCAAATGAATCCGGAAAGATCCAGACCGTTTCCGAGCTTGGCACCGACGCTCATGCTGGCAGAAAAGAACGTAAAGCCCAGCATAACAACGAACATGTTCCAGAATCCCTTACGGGATGCTTCGGGTACTGCTTCAAAGGAATAGTCCTGGTCCACAGCTACCGCTTTTGTGTTTTCACTCATGGAAATACCTCCTCATAATGTTGCATGAAACCTTTATGTAACCGGTTTCATTCCTCGTTTTCAATATACCACAGGTTTTTCGCAATGTCTACCTGTTTTTGTCTTTTTTAACGCCAAAAAACCGCCCTATTCTTTGTGCAGTTCGTCAGTATGAATAAAAAACGGTCAAATTCGCCCCCAAAACTTTACATCATATTTCCTTCATGTTATTATATGATTTAATCATTAAAGCAACTGGTATTATTCAAGTGTGAGGGGAGGAAACGGAATGAACATCAAGGAAGTCGCCAAAGCGGCAGGAGTTTCCGTTGCCACCATTTCCCGGGTGCTCAATCATCCTGAGCAGGTGCAGCCCGATACCAAAAATCACATCCTCGCGGTGATGAACAAGCTCAATTACCAGCCCAACTGGTTCGCGCGGGGACTTAACCTCGGGCGCACCAACACCATCGCCCTCTTTGTCCCCAACATTGAAAATCAGCGTTTTGTCAACCTGATGACCGGTGTGGAAACGGTCGCTCTTAAAAAGAATCACACCGTTTTTCTCTGCAATACCCACGCGAACGCCGAGGAGGAGCGCGCCTACCTTAAAATGGTCACCGACCGAAAGGTGGACGGCATCATTCTGGTCTCCTCCCAGCTGGCGCACAGCGAGATTGCTTCTCTCCTCGGTTCCGGCTGTCCCTGGGTGCACATCGGCAAACGGGAAGCGGATTTCTGCTCCAACCAGTGCTTCATCAACTATGAGGCGGGCGCCTACCAGATGACCCGGCACTTTATCGAAATGGGCCACACCAGCATCACCCTGCTGCTGGACAGCGCCCCTCTTTCCGAGATCGGTCAGCTCATTGAGGGCTACCGCCGGGCGCTGAAGGAGCTGCTTTCCCATTCCCGGGAGCAGATTCTTTACGCCAAGGATACCATTCAGGGAGGTTACCTCGCGGCGCAGAAAATGCTGCAAAACGACTCCCTCCCCCCTGCCCTCATCGCCTCCAGCAACGAACTGGCGTTCGGCGTGATGAAGGCCGCCAATGACAGTCATGTGAGCATCCCCTCCGAGTTCGCGCTCGCGGGACTGAGCGATTCCCCGATGTGCTCCATCGTAACGCCCGCGCTCACCAGTCTGGAGCTTCCCTCCCGCCGTCTCGGGATGGTCGCCGCCCGTATGCTTTTTGACCTCATCGAGGACAACGAGGAATCCGATATTCCCCAGGAAATCATTCTGCAGCCGCAGCTCAAGATCCGGCATTCCTGCGGCAATACAAAACATATATATGAACTGTTTGGCTGACGTCATTCCTGCCGTCTGTCCAACCTTATTGAGGGGGTACCTATCATGATCTCTACCGAATTTATGGGACTGAAGCTTAAAAACCCGATCGTGGTGGCAGCGGGTCCCTGGTCTCACGACGCTGCCTCGATTCAGCGTTCCATCGACGCCGGCGCCGCGGCCGTTATCACCGAGACCATCACACTGGAAGCCAACCCCATGCTTCATCCCAGGGTCTACTGGAACCATGAGGAGCAGCTTTTTAATACCAAGCTGTTTTCCGACATGCATCTGGAGCAGTGGGAACAGGAGCTGGAGCTTCTCCATCTCGGGGACTGCCGGCTCATCGCCAGCATCTGGGGCAATTCCCCCTCAGAGCTTTCCTATCTTGCCACCAAGGTGGAGCGCATGGGCGCCGATGCCATCGAGATCAGCATTTCCGCGCCGGTTGGCACCCGAAGTGCCGGCAACAGCGGTTTTTCGCAGGAGTTCCACAACTTTGTGCGCGCCGTTGTGGAGGCGGTGGAAATCCCCGTCATGGTGAAGCTCTCCTATGAGGCAGCAAACTCGGCAGGATTTGCCCGCGCCCTTGAAAAAGCCGGTGTCAACGGCATCAGCGCCATCGACGCGCTCAAGGGGCTTTCCGGCGTCGATCTGGACCGGCGGCAGGCCCTCATGCCCACCTACGGCGGGTACAGCGGCAAGCAGGTCCACCCCATCGCGCTCGCCACCACCGCCACCCTCAAGCAGATCTCCAGCCTTCCCGTCTGCAGCTGCGGCGGTATCAGGAGCGCCCATGACGTTCTGGAATTCCTGATGATGGGCGCGGAGTGCGTACAGCTGGCGTCGGTCATTATGGAAAAGGGCTACGGCGTCATCACCCAGATCATCGAGGAGCTCAACCGGTGGATGGAGGAACAGGGCTGTCATTCCCTCTCCGAAATTCGCGGTGCGGCGCTCGCTTCGCTCCGTCCCTTTGAGGATGTGCAGCCCCAGCCCCTCACCGCGAGCCTCTCCTCTCCCTGCCGAGAGGACTGCTCTCTCTGCCGGGACGGCTGCATCTACGGCGCCGTCGGGCGAAACAAAGAGGGCGAGATCATCATTGAGCGGGAGCGCTGCACCGGCTGCGGCTTCTGCGTGGCACGCTGCCCTCAAAACAAGATCTCCTTAAAGTGGTAAAAATAAAAGACCCTCCCACCGAGCATTCGGTGAGAGGGCTTTTCTTTTTTGTTTCACTTAAGACGTCGAGCGACGGAAGGGCAAGGATTTTCAGCGTCTTTTGAGAGGTCGGCCGGGGCGCCTTGTTTTTTCTCTTTTAGAGGGTTCTGAAAGACAAAGGCTTGCGCCACGTCGGTAAAGAAATTGGGCTTCTGCTTTTTGGCGGCAAGGATCATCATAATAACCGAAAAGATGGTGCCGATAAGGCAGACGAACATATCGCCCATGGTATCGGCGACGCCGGTCTCCGCCACATGCTGCATATCCCGTCCGGTGATGGGAGTGAGCACAAATTCACAGAGCTCAAACATCCCCGCCACCGCCATGGAGGCAAAAAACACAAAGAGGCAGGCCGTCGCGGGGTTCTCTCCCACTCTGCTGTGGCGGCGCTCCAGCATCATATAGAGGGTGAGCGCCAGAAAAGAGACAAAAAGCCCGGAAAGACAATGGACCATCTTATCAAAATAAGGGACGGTGTAGTAAAGCTCTCCTGCGCTCCCCATGAGCCAGCTGAGGAAAACAAAGATGTAGAGGATGCACTCCAGCTGATAGCCGCCGGAAAAGCGGAACAGCCGCCGCACCAGCCAAACACCCGGAATAATGACAAGGGTGGCAATGGACTGAACGGTCTCATAAGAGCTGTGTGCCATGTAGCCCCGCACGGCAAAAAATACCGCACCGATAATATAAATGATGCGAAGCACCGCGAGGACCTTTTTCGCACGTTCTTCCTTCTGTAAACAGCGATCCATCTTTCTTCCTCCTGATCTTCCTGCTATGTCCACACATATAGTAAAGTATACCATTGAGCCCCGGAAAAGTAAACAGAAAAGCCCAAAAAGAGAGCCTTCCCTGTACAGGGAAAAGCTCTCTTTCGGTTTTTTCTATTATACGGTGGGGTTCCCGCAGTAGGGGCAGAAGTTCCCCCGCACCATCCTGCGGCATTTGGTGCAGAAGCGGTCCTCCAGACCGTCCGCGGGTGCCGCGGGAGTGGCAGGAGCCGCCTTCTGCTGGCCCGACATCTGCCGGGCGATCTCCGCGCCAATGGCGACCTCCGCGCCGAGGCCCGCCACACCGGCGGTCCCGTTTTCCATGCCGTCCGCCGCCGCGACGGTGGCATAGCGGCCGATATCGGTGATAAAGGACTGTGCCGCCACCTTTTCCGCCATCTTCTGCACTTCCTCGGGGTAGCTCACGCTCATCACGTTGACGTCGGCCACGGAAAGGCCGATGTCAAAGAGCTCCTGATCCAGCTCCTCCGCGATCTTTTTGCCGAGCGCGCGGCTATTGGCCTGCAGGCCGACCAGCGCATTGAGGCCGACCGTCTTCTCATTGCCGAGGATTGCCTCCGCCACAATAGCGCTCATCTCGCCGCGAATCCGGTCGGAGATGTCCGCCAGAGTGAAGGTATCCCGCACGCCGGCAACCTTCTCAATGAAGGTGAGGTAATCCCTGAAGCGGATGACCAGATTGCCGTTCGCCCCCACCGGGATGCCGGAAGGCACCTCCGGGGTGGGGATCATGATGCGCTGAGGGGTCCCCCAGTTGAGCGTCAGCTCCTTAGCATTGACAAAATAGATCTCGGCGCGCTCGCCGGTATCGCTTCTCAGGCGGAACGCCCCGGAGATCGAAGAAAGGAACGGCACGATCTCGGTATCGATATCGAAGGTCCCCTCGTTTTCAAAGACGCCGTGGATCTTGCCGCCGGAATAGAAGATCGCCTTCTGCCCCGCGCGGAGCACCAGCTTAGAGCCGGTTTTGATCTCACGGTTTTTCCACTTATAAAAGAGCACATCCGGGCGATATTCGATCCACTCGACGGTATCTCTTCTCTGTCCAAACAGTAGTCCCATCTTGATTTCCTCCTTTTTCCCGGCGCTGCCGGTCCTTCCGGGGCTTAACGCCGCCGGGTCAAAATGCCCTCCCGGCGGAAGGATGCTCTCCCTCGTCCAGTCGTTCCCTGCCGCTTGGCGGGTCCTGCCCTCCGGGGACCGTTCCACTCATAAGGGCGTTGTATTCCAGCAAGCCGGTTTCCGGCTCAAAAGTCCGTTCCTCATCAAGGCTCTGCACCACGCACCCGCTGTAGTAGGAATAATCGGGTGACAGATCCGGCTCAAAGAAACCCATGAAGTAAAGAAGCGCCCCCATAAAGAGGAGTACCGCCAGTACCACAAGAGCAATCTTGGCGGGACTTTTGGGGTACTCCGCCGAAACCTTTCCCGTCTCGCCGTTTATCATATACCGATAGGTTTTGCCGCGGTAACCGTACCGCGCGTTCCAGAGCGGCACCAGAATGTGCTTGTAGCGCACATGGTGACAGCGGGAATCCAGCGAGACAAGCTGCGCCTGATCGTATCCCTTCCCCCGGATCTCGGAGGTAGCACGGGAGGAAAGATCCCGTTCCACGCTCTGCCGCGCCTCCTCAAAGCCCTCCACGCCGCTCACCGTATAGCGCTCCGCCCGGTAACCGCTCAAATACTGCGGCTGGTAGGGGCGGGTGTCGCGGATGGAATCATAGGGCAGCACGCGCTCAATCAGCCCGTGCTGAAAGGTGCGGGAGGCGCAGACCTGCAGGTCGTCATAACGGCCGTACACCTCGCCCGACACGGGGTACCAGTCGGTGTAGGTCTGGGTCTCCCCCTTCGAGTTCGTCCGGGTGCGGGTGATGCCGCCCCGTCCGGTATATTCCGCCGAAGCCTCGACGTCATAGGTCCAGAACGGCACATAGACCCCCTGCAGCTGTCCCTCCGAAAAGAGCTTCTTGAGGGAATTAGGGGCAAACCAGCGCTTGCGGATCCACGCGCCGAAGCGCTTCTGTGCCTCAAAGCGGTCGATGGCAAAGGGGACGACCCCCTCCACCGGGATGCCGGTATCCTGTCCCGCGGGACGAAGCGCCGGCTTGCCGCACATGGGACAGACCGTTGCCGTTTCGTTCGCCAAAAGGAAGATCTCGGCGCCGCAGTGGCCGCAGATGAGCGTCAGCTCGCCACCCTCCAGCATATGTTTTTTCTCCCGAAGGCGGTAGTCGGCAAAGTCATACTCCTCCACCTGTTCTTTCTTCGGAGCGATTTTCTGTATAGCACCGCAAGAGGCACAACGAAACTGCTGTGCCTCCGCGTCAAATATGATGTGCCCGCCGCAGCTGGGACAGATAAGTTCCGCCCCAGTGCCTGTCGTTTGAGTCATATTTTATTTCCCCAGACGAGCCTTCAGAGCCGCAAGGTCTGCCGCCGCGTCCGCGGAAGCCTCCCCCTGAGCGTCGTCAGAGTATTTTTCCTCCAGACTTCTCATGTCCATCTTGTCGGAAAGCTCCGCGTTGAGGGCCGATTTCGCTTCCACCGCGTCGATGCGCTTCTGGACGGCTTCCATCATGTTCTCAAAGCCGTCCATCTCGGTGCGTCCCGCGATCTTCCGGTTGAGATCATCCATCTTTTCCTTGTTTTCCACGAGCTTGAGCTTCGCCTGCAGCTCCGCCATCTTGCCGGTGGCGCTTTCGACATCGCTCATCAGCTTCTTGGTCATCTCGCGCATCTTGTCGCTGTTTTCCTTCGCCATGAGATACGCCTTTTCGAGATCGGCCTTCTCCGCGACCAGCTTGGCCTTGGCGCCGAGGAATTTGAGGGCGTCCTCATCGTTCCCCGCGAGAACCGCCTTCTCGGCAAAGCGATCCATCTTGGCGATCTCCTCATTCGCCGCAGTGACACGGCGGCCGCACGCCATCTCATCCGCAATGACCGCAGAGGTCTCCGCCTTGAGCTCCTCCAGATTTTCTCTTGCGTCTTTGAGATACTTTTCCAGAAGTTTGCCGGCGTTCTTTTCCTCCACACCCGCAAGCAGGCTGTTGATGTTCGCGCTCATGATGTCCGTAAATCGCTGAAGAATACCCATTACTTTGGACCTCCTAAAATGTCATTTGATGATTGGTTTTTACGGATTGATTATAGCATTTTTCTCCCTGAAAAAACAAGAAAGAAATTTCGATTCATGAAAATTTTATGTCCGGGGCGCATTCCCCATGAGGACTCAGAGTGCCGTCCCCAGGAACGCCGCGCCGATGATGCCCGCGTCGCCGCCCAGCGCCGCTTTTTTCACCTCGCAGGCAGGAATTCTTCTGCCGCCGAAATGCTCCTGCTGGATATAGCGGTTGAGGGGAACGATCAGATCATCACCGGCATTGCTGACGCCGCCGCCCAGAAGCACCACCTCCGGCGCGAAAATGCAGATCGCGCTGCAGATGCCCTCGCCGAGATAGCGGATATACTGATCCCGCACCGCGATAGCGGTGGGATCGCCCTCTTTGGCCGAGAGAAAGGGCGCCCGCGCGTCCTCCGGGACAAAGCGCTTCATGGTGGTTTCGGGGTGCTCCAGCTCGGCACGGTGCCGCTGCTTCAGGAGCGCGCTTGCCGAAGCATAGGCCTCAAAGCAGCCGCGTCTGCCGCAGGAGCAGGGCTCCCCGTCCATGACCAGCACGGTATGGCCCAGCTCCGCCGCCGCGCCGACGCTTCCCTCCAGGATTTTTCCGTCTACGATGATACCGCTGCCGAGCCCGGTGCCGATGGTGATCATGACGACATTGCGCAGGCCCTTTGCCGCGCCCGCGATCGCCTCGCCGAAGGCGGCGCAGTTCGCATCATTGGAGAGACGGACCGGACAGCCCAGCTCCTGACGCAGTTCATCGCAGATGGGGACGTTACGCCAGCCGAGATTATTGGCAAAAACCACAAGACCCTCATCGCTCTTACAGTAACCGGGTGCGCCAATGCCGACGCTCACGCAGTCGGTTACCGCGATTCCCGCCTTTCGGGCCGCATTCTGGACACACTCCACAATATCATGCACGATGTCATCCAGCATCCGGTTGGGCTGGGTCTTGGTGTTGGCACGCGCGATGATTTTTTTGTTTTCATCCACCACGCCAACCACCACATTGGTGCCGCCGAGGTCAATGCCGATTCTATATTCCATGGGATTTCCTCCTCCGCTTCTTTTTATTCAGTATATCAAACTTTTCGGGAAAAGAAAAGAAGCGCCGGGCGCTTTTCTGCCCGCAAAAGCGTCATTCCCTTTCCAAATAGAAGTTTACATTCCTCCTCAAAACGTGTAGAATAGGGAAAAGAGGTTCTGTGTAATGGGACCTGCCCTGAGAATGAAGAAAGGAACTTCCGCCATGACAAAAAAAACATTCTATAATTTCCTTGTGTCCTCTATTTGCTATATCGTGCTGGGCATCGCCCTCATAGTCTGGCCCACTGCCTCCCTCAATCTCTTCTGCTACATCGTCGGCGCCGTCACCGTGGTGTACGGCCTCTGGTGCGTCTACCGCTTCATCAGCCACCGGGAGGAAAAATACATCACCGTTGGGCTGTTCATCGGCATCATCGCGCTGGCGCTCGGCATCTGCTTCTTTGTAAAGCCGGAAATTTTCAGCTCCATCCTGCCCATCATTCTGGGGCTTTATCTCGTCTTTGACGGCGTGGTGAAGCTGCAGGCGGCATTCGACTTCAAAAAGGAAAACTATGAGCGCTGGGGCATTCTCCTGCTGCTCTCCCTCCTCATGATCGCGCTGGGCATCGTCACCATCATGAATCCCTTCCAGTCCGCCGCGGTGCTGGTCATCTTCATCGGCGCGTCCATGATTGTGGACGGCGGCATCAACATCTGGAACGCCATCGTGGTGCGCGGGCTCCTGAAGGCCCTCAAGAACGCAGTGGAAGCGGCAGTCGATGCGGTCACCGGGGAAACCGTGCCGGAGATCGTCGCCGAGACCGAGGCAGCCGCTGTTGTCTCCGAGCCGGCGGAGCCTGCCGAGGAGGAAAAGCCCGCCGAATAACATCCCTCATAAAAAAAGAAGCGCCCTCTTTCCCTTTTTGGGGAGGAGGGCGTTTTTCTTTGTTATTTCAGGGTGAGGTATGCCAGAAGCGCGGTCTCCCCGGTCTCCCGGCGGACGGCAAAGGCGAAGCCCTCCGGCGTTTTCCTGCGGTAGACCGAAACGGTTTCGTTCTCATGGCACTCGTTTACAAAGTGGAGGTCCAGAATGTCCGGCTCATGGGTCTCCCAGAAGGCGGCGGGGAAGGTATCGGTGAGCATCCGGGTGTAGACAACGTTGTTCATGTGGTGGGCAAAGTCGATATCCGAGGCACGGACGATACGCTCCGCCCATTTTTCCTCCTCGGTGAAGTCATCCCGCAGGCGGCTGTACGGCTCATCCAGAGCCACGTCCTCCCGGTAGCTGAGATCCATCGGGTGACAGGTCTTTTCGGGTCGGATGAGCTTTCGTGTCTCGGCGCTGATCATAGTCCACTCCGAACGGCCGCGCACCAGCACCTCGGCGTTTTTCAGGAGGAAGCTCCTCTCGCAGCGCAGCCCGGCGGGGAGGGCGGGCCAGGTCTCGGCGGTCACCTCCTCCAGCATATGGGGACGTCCCAGAAAGCGGAGGCGGAAGCGGACAACCACCCAGCAGGCATTGCATTTTTCATAGAGGGTGTTGCTGTCCACCCCCATCTCCCCGGCGTTCACCCCCGCGATATCCTGAAAGATCGCAAAGATCGCGGGGATGCTGAGCTTAAAGGCGGTATCACACTGGCTCGGCATGATTTTCATGGGGCAGGCAAGCTCCGGATGCGGTGAAATCGGCATTAGGCTTCTCCTTTCTCTCGCTCCAAAAGCGGCTTCAGACAGGCGGCCAGTTCTTCCGGGAGACCCTCCCGGTTCTCCTCGGTCACGGTGATGAGCCGCACCCTGGGGTGGCGGCGGATGTCATCCAGCCAGCTCCCCTCTCTCCCCTCCCGGAGGACCCCGAGGATGGGCGTCTTCCCGTCCAGAAGCTCTTTCACCCGGCGCTGGAAGCGGAAGGCGTCCCGCTCCATCCAGCCGCACTCATCCATGAGGATGAGCGGCGCGCCGCGGCGGTTTTCGAGGGCTTCCAAAGTAAGAGACTCGAAACGCTCCCTTAAAAATTCCGGGAAGCGGTCGGGGTAAAAGCGGGCGATGACATGGGACTCCTCCCACCGGGGCGGCTCGCCCGCGTCCCGAAGGTAGAGGGCGTGCTCCCCGTGATTGAAGCGGTCTTCCCCGAAGTAGCTGAGGTAGCCGCCGGGAGTGACGGCCAGCCGCTCCACCGTCCGGCGGATGACGGTGCTTTTGCCGACCTGCACGCGGCCGGTGAGAAAAAGATGCATGAGGAAACGCCACCTTTCCGTTGATGTGTTCCATTATACCCGTCGGGACAGGCTTTTGCAATGCAGAACCGCAAAGCCGGGGCGCCCCCATGGAAGATTCCCTTCCGCAGAAGCCCCGCCCAAGACACCCCAAAAGAAAAGGCACCCCGCCCAAAATGAGCGAGGTGCCTGAGGTTCCAAGTAAGAATTACAGGTGGATAACAGTACCGGACTTGCCCTCCAGAGCAAGCGCGGCATTGTGCAGGTCGGCGATGATGGCCTTGCCGCCGGACTGCGCGAAAGCGATGGCAGCCTGAACCTTGGGCAGCATGGAGCCGGGAGCGAACTGCTCCTCGTCGATGTAGCGATAAGCTTCCTCGATGGACATGGACTCGAGGTTCTTCTGATCGGGCTTGCCCCAGTTGATGGCAACGCGGTCAACAGCGGTCAGAATGAAGAGAGCATCGGCATGGAGGAGCTCCGCGATCTTGGAGGACGCGAAGTCCTTATCGATAACGGCGGGAACACCAACCAGCTTGCCGTCCTTGCGAACAACGGGGATACCGCCGCCGCCGACAGTGATAACAACAGCACCGGAGTTAACAACAGCCTCTACAACGTCCTTCTCCACAACGTCAACGGGCTTGGGGGAGGGAACAACGCGGCGATAGCCACGGCCCGCATCCTCGACCATGGTGAAGCCCTTGGTCGCAGCAATCTCGTCGGCCTGCTCCTTGGTGTAGAAGGCGCCGATGGGCTTGGTGGGCTTTACGAAAGCGGTATCATTCTCGTCAACGAGAACCTGAGTAACGATGGTGGCAACGGGCTTCTTGATGCCGCGCTTCGCCAGCTCATTGCCGATCGCGTTCTGCAGGTGATAGCCGATGTAACCCTGAGACATAGCGCCGCACTCCGGGAAGGGCATATCAGACTTGACAGCGCCCGCCTCAGCAGCAGAGCTCATAGCAAGGTTGATCATGCCGACCTGGGGGCCGTTTCCGTGAGCGATGATGACTTCATTGCCGGCCTCGATGAGGTCAACGATGGGCTGAGCGGTCTCGGTAACGAGTTCCAGCTGCTCATAGGGAGTGTTTCCGAGGGCGTTTCCGCCAAGCGCAATTACAATTCTGGACATAGTCGTTCTCCTTTTGTATGTTTTTTATACTGTTTTTCCGGTCTAAACCTCAAATTCACTAAAATTCGAGGTTGAATAACAGCTTTATGATAGCAAATACGCCTTATTTTGTAAAGTGTTTCTTTGAAAAAACTTATTTTTCATTTTTTGCATTGTGAAATATACACAACAACCGTTCCGGCAAAATGCCTCAAAATCTGACGAAACAACAAAAGCCCCCCGTCACGCCGGGAGCCGTCCGTTTTTTTCGTTTTTTCTCCCCTCCCCGCTTTCCCGCATTCTGCGGTATATCTTCCTCTTTTGGGGCGCATACTACCCTCAGTAAGGAAGAAAGGAGGTGATCCGTGTGAACAGCCGCGAGAACAAGTCCGCTTCCGAGAGCAAGAAAGAGCAGGCCACGAATGAGTCCGCTTCCGAAAAGAAGAGCCAGAAGCAGAGCGCCGAAAACAGCCATCGCTGAGACGTTCTGAATAAAGAACCGGGAAACGGAAGCTCCGCCTCTGCCGGAAAGTCGGCGGAGGCGTTTCCGTCCCCCTTCAGAGAGGAGAAAGAACGATGCCGAATCTGACCGAAAAGGAGCTTGCCATTTTGCAGGACCAGCTGGAGCGGGAGCAGAACATGACCAAAAAGTGCCGCTGCTATGCCGGGATGTGCGAGGACCCTCAGCTTAAAACCGCGTGTGAGCAGCTGGCCCAGTGCCACGAAAACCACTATAATACCCTTCTGGGGAATCTGTAAGGGAGAGAAATAAATGGCTGAAATCAAAAACAACTTCGGGGATCGGGAGATCATGGATGATATTCTGGACTCCGAAAAAGCGCTGACCGGGCTCTATAACACCAGCGCCTGCGAATGTGCCTCCAGCGCGCTGATGGGCGAAATGGTACAGCTCCTGTGCGAGGAGCACCAGATGCAGCACCGCGTCTATGAGGAGATGTCCCGACGCGGGTGGTACTGCCCTTCGCCCGCCCCTATGGACAAAATCACCAAAGCGAAAGATCGTTTCCAGGGAGAAAACAGCTAAAAGGCACTATCTCATCGGTTTTACCACCATATTAATCTACTTTTCGTCCGTAATGCTTTCCAAATTTCACCGCCACTTTTTGAACATTCAAACGAATTCCCTGTTCTATTTACAGACAATAAATTATAAATACAGTGTTTTTCGACACTTTATGACATTTGTATCTATATTCATACAATTTTTCATCAAATTATTCTATTAGGTATTCCGCCGTTTTTCTAGTACAATGGTAGTCAAGGTTTAGAAAGCCTAAAGGGGGGAAACAATATTGGGTACGTTAGTGAATACCCGATACCGCGCACTGCCGGAAGACCTGTTTCATCCGGACCTTGGGAGCTACCATTCCTTCTCGATCGTATATGAGGAACAATCCAAGGACAACAGCTGGATTGTATCTCGTAAAATCGAGGACGTCACCGACTCTTTCCCCGCAGTCTCGAGTTTGGTACGGCTTTTGAACGAAGGAAGGCTGTCTCCCTGCCACATGCGCGAGACCATCGAAAACTGGCTCGGCATATGAAAAAAGAAAGAGCTCCCCTCTTTTGAGGGAGTTCTTTCTTTTTTCCGGCCCTATTTCCAAAAGAGATTGAGGAACAGCATTCCGATGAGCCCCGGCAGTCCAAGGACCACGCTCACCAAAACGGTGAAAAGATTCATCGGAAGGAGCGCCGCCGTCAGCTGGCAGAGTCCCAGCGCCGCCACCCCGCCGAGAGCGGAGCAGAGCCATCCTCCCAGCGCCCTGCGAAACAAAACGCAGAACGCGAGCACCCCCAAGATGAGAAAAACGTTTTCCATCCTATGTCCTCCTTTTTGGCGTCAGAGAGGGACCGCCGACTCCGAAACCGCCTCGGCGCCGAATTCCTCCTTTGCTGTCCGGATAAGATATTCCCGATAGGACGTCAGCGCACGGATGCGGTAGATACTGGTATCCAGCAGAGCCACCTCCGTCACATTATTGAAAAGCTCCTCCGCCTGCTCCAGTTCCTGCTGGATCTTCCGGAGTTCCCTCCGGAGCGAGGCATAAGGGCTTTTTTCTTCCTGTTCTTCTTTATTTCCCAAAAGAAGTTCCTGCATACTCCTGTCCTCCTTTTCCAGATTATGCAAAGAGTATGGGCGGCATTCCCAAAATATAATCATTTTATCAATTTTGTTGTACCAAAAGCCCCCAGCGTGTATAATGGGGGTATCAATCGCCGCATGCGGCAGGAAGGAACGCTATTCCGCTTATGAACTGGACCGATCTTAAAATCACCGTAAATGTAAAGGATGTGGACGAGGCTGCCGCCATCGCCAACCTCGCCGTCCCCTATGGCATCTATATCGAGGATTACAGCGATATGCTGGAAGCCGTCCCGGAGATCGCTCACATCGACCTCATTGATGAGGAGCTGCTTGCCCGCAGCCGCACCGAGGCGATCCTGCACCTCTATCTCCCCCCGGAGGAAAACCCCGCCGAAGCGGTTTCCTTCCTCACCCATCAGCTGAAGGCCGCCGGCATCCCCTCCTCCATCGACCAGAGCGCGTCGCTCCGGGAGGAGGACTGGGCCACCGCCTGGAAGCAGTATTACCACCCCACCCATCTGGGGGAGCGGCTGGTGGTCTGCCCCTCCTGGGAGGAGTATTCCCCCTCGGAAGGCGAGCTTGTGATGACGCTGGACCCCGGCATGGCATTCGGCAGCGGCACCCACCACACCACCCGTCTCTGCTGCTCCCTGCTGGAAACGCTCCCCGTGAAGGACTGCCGTGTTCTCGATATGGGCACCGGCAGCGGCATCCTATCCATTGGGGCGCTGCTTCTCGGCGCGCGGGAGGCGGTCGGCGTGGACATTGACCCCGTGGCGGTACGTACCGCCGGGGAAAATGCCATCCAGAACGGCTTCGGGGAGGATCGCTTCCATCCCATCACCGCCGATCTTATCCACAGCACCCTCCCGGAAAATCTCGCGGGAGACGGCTTTGAGGTGATCCTTGCAAACATCGTCGCGGACGTCATCATCGCTCTGGCCCCCGCCATCCGAAAGCACCTCCGGCCGGGCGGGCATCTGGTCGCCTCCGGCATCATCGAGCCCCGCCGGGACGAGGTGGCCGCGGCGCTGCGAGACAACGGTCTCACCCTGAAGGAGGAGCGTCTGGCCGAGGGCTGGTGCGCTCTGCTCCTTGAAAAAGCATAAGAGCGAAAGGACGAATACCGCATGGCAAAGTATGATTATTCCACCCGAAAAAAGCGGCGCAGACTCTTTAAGCAGATCCGCGGAGTGATTATCATTCTGCTGGTACTGGGGCTTATCGTGTTCGGCGTCATCAAGCTGGTGAAGTATGTGAAAAAAGACCGGGAGGACCCGAACATCCCCTCCCACGAGCAGGAGCTGAACCCCGGCGAGGTGGTAAAGCCGCCCCTTCCCGGGGACCCCGAGAATCCGGAAGAGACCGATCCGCCGGCCGAGCCGCCCGAGGAAAAGCCCTATGTCCCCCCGGTGAAGCCTGCCGGGCCTCTGGTCCCGGCGAACGGCGTTACCAACCCCGGGCATGAGGACTGGCGCACCGTTCTGGTGAGCGCCGCTTACCCCCTCTCCGAGGAGTATGACATCGATCTCACCACCGTGGGCAACCGCCGCATCGACACCCGCGTGGCGCCCCATCTGGAGGCGTTTATAAACGGCGCCAAGGAGGCGGGCCACAGCCTTCAGATCATCTCCGGGCACCGCACCTTCGCCAAAAGCGCGGAGCTTCTGGAAAACGAGGTCATCTTCCGCATGAATACGGAGGGTCTTTCCCGCAAGGAGGCGGAGGTCGTTGCCGCCCAGTGGGTCGCCCCTCCCGGAACCAGCGAGCACAACACCGGGCTTGCGGTGGATATCATCTCGATGGACTTCTATATGCATCATCCCAATCTGGAGCCGGAGTTTGAGAATGATCCCGAGGCCATCTGGATGAAGGAACACTGCGCGGAATACGGCTTCATTCTCCGCTACCCCAAGGATAAGACCGAGGTGACCGGCATCGGCTTTGAGCCGTGGCACTTCCGCTATGTCGGCAAGGAGGTCGCCACCTATATCATGGAACACGGCATCACGCTGGAG
This sequence comes from Angelakisella sp., assembly GCA_020025195.1. Lineage (GTDB taxonomy): Bacteria > Bacillota > Clostridia > Oscillospirales > Ruminococcaceae > Angelakisella. The sequence goes on along the minus strand of JAHHSN010000002.1, from coordinate 59,522 downwards.
GAGTATCTCGGCGTGGCAAAATAAGCACATCATCGCGCGCCGCCGGGCAGGAATGCCTCCGCGGCGTGCTTTTTTACGGGCGGCATTTGTCGGGCCGCCGGGAATATGCTATAATAGCGGATGAATTTCAAGGCGGGTAAGCCGCCGGGCGAAAGGAGGGCTTTTCCCATGACGACGCTTCGGTTCCCCATCCGAAAAGAGGACGCGGGGCTGGAGATCCAGCAGTACCTCCGGGAAAAAGAGGGAGTCTCCCGCCGTACCATCATCTCCCTCAAGCACTACCCGGAGGGCATCCTCCTGAACGGCGCGCACGCCCGCACCGTCGACCTCCTGCGGGAGGGCGATCTTCTGGAAATAAACCTCAAGGAGGAGGCCCGCCCCCTCCCCCTCTCGGACATTGAGGTGCCGACCCTCTACTGGGACGCGGACGTCGCCGTCTTTAATAAGCCCGCCGATATGCCGGTGCATCAGTCGGGCGGGCATATCTTCGGGACGCTTGCCAGCGTCTATGCCGCCATGTGCCAAAAGGAAGGTGTTTCTGCCGTTTTCCGGGCGGTCAACCGCATTGATAAAGACACAACCGGCGCGGTGGTGGTGGCACGCCACAAAATTGCCGCGGGGAAGCTCTGGAAGGCAGTCACCAAGCGTTACTGCGCCGTGGTGGCGGGCGTTCCGGAAAAGCCCCATGGGGTCATCCGCTTTCCCATTGAACGGGAGGCCCCCTATGAGATGAAGCGGATCATCTCCCCCGACGGCGAGGAAGCCGTCACCGAATATGAGGTGCTGGCAGCCGCCCCCGACCAAAGCCTTTCGCTCGTGGGGTTCCGGCTTTATACCGGGCGCACCCACCAGATCCGGGTACATATGAGCGCCATCGGGCATCCCCTTCTGGGGGACGAGCTTTACGGCGGCCCGATGGAACTGCTGAAGCGGCAGGCGCTCCACTCGGTGGGAGTCGCCTTCACCCACCCCGCGACGGGGGAGCTTCTTCTCCTCACCGCGCCCCTCCCGGAGGATATGGCAACGCTTCTGGAAGAAAAGGGGATTGCATGGGAAGCACCGCTTCATGCCCTCACCGAGGAGCTGCGGGAAACCGCGCCCACCACGGTGGAGGAGATCCGAGAAAACTACCGCAGGGGCTCCCGCCGGGACTGCCCCCCAAAGGAGGAAACCCATGGCCCCCATTAAACTCATCGCGCTGGATCTCGACGGCACCCTGCTGATGGACGACCACGAGACCGTCTCCCCCGCGAACCGCGCCGCTCTAGATGAGGCCGCCGCCCATGGTATCCATGTGGTCGCCGCCACCGGACGGAGCCTCAGCGCCGTGGCCCCCGCCGTCCGCGCCATCCCATACATCCGCTATTTCATCACCTGCAACGGAAGCTCCGTCACCCGGCGGGACGGTACCGTTCTGCGCCGCGCCGCTCTCCCCTATGACATTACCGAGGAGATTCTCGCCCATCTGGAGCGGGAGGAGCCGGAGCTTCTGGTGGAGCTCTGCGCCGGCGGACAGATGTTCCTTTCCCGGGCGCACTGGGAGCGCCGGGAGGAGCTGCACCTTCCCCCCTATCATCTCCACGCCTTCCGTAGCGGCACCGGCGTCGTGGTGGAGAACATCCGCCATTACGCCGAGCCCAACGCCTTCCCGGTGGAAAAGGTCAACCTGCCCTTTGTGACTCCCGAGCAGAAGGCGTCGGTAAAGGCTTGGGGCAGGGAACGCTTCGGAGACGCACTTCGTATGGTGAGCACTCTCCCCTACAATCTGGAGATCAACGACCGGAGAGCCAGTAAAAGCTGGGGGCTCCGGCAGGTCTGTGAGATCTTAGGCCTTTCCCCCGCGGAATGCATCGCCTTTGGGGATGCGGACAACGACACCGACATGATAAAGCTGGCCGGCATCGGCGTCGCGATGGGAAACGCTCTGGACGAGGTGAAAGCCGCCGCCGACTTTGTGACCCGCCGAAACGAAGAGGACGGAGTTGCCTTTGCGGTGAGGCATTTGGGCGTCATCTAAACTTTTCCCACGCATCAATTAAAAGGACGACAAGGCCCTCCCGGTCTCGCCGTCCTTTTTTTCTGTCTTTTGTAAAATATTTATGAAATGGTGTTATTTTGCACCGTTTTATGCTATTCTTCTATTTAATACTTATACTTTTTCGGCTTTTCCGTCTCTGGCGGCAGCAGCTTTTTCCATTCGCTCTCGCCATAAACCGGAACGCCATGCTCCCTCAGGAGCTCGGCGGTGACGCCGTCCCCTTCGATCAGACCTCCGTCAAAGAGCCCGTTGTGGATAAAACCGCACCCGCAGCTGGGACTTCTCTCCTTGAGGAGCGCCGCTTTGCAGTCAAACAGGCGGCAGAGCGTGAGCGCCGCTTCGGCACCCCTTCTGTACTCCTCGGTCACGTCCCGTCCCTCCCGGGTGACAACCCGCTCTCCCCTCCGCTCGGCGGGCGGGCGCGGGGTGGCCAGTCCCCCGATGGTCTCGGGACAGACCGGCACCAGATGATGCACCTTCATAAGCTCCAAAACCTCCGGGCAGAGACGGCTCTCGCCGTCATAGCGGCAGGGAAGCCCCAAAAGACAGGTGCTGACCAGAATATTCATGCGTTCCACTCCCCTTTCTCAAGCGGCTTTCCGTTCAGCGCCGCCGCGGCAAGGCGGTCGCCCTCATAGGTAAGCTTGAGGGAAAAGAACGGTGCTCCTTCCCTAAGAAGCCTGAGGAAGATGCGGTCGCCCTCCCACTGCGGCAGAGACGCGAATTTTTTCCACGGAACCCATTCCAGCGTGCCCTCGTCACACTCCTTCAGCGTCCCGGTAAAGCCCGAGGCGGTAAAGAGGTGCATATACTCGGCAGGGGCTTCGTTTGAGGTAAAGGTCACAAGGCCACGGTAGCGGTAGTCGGTAAGGCTGAGCCCCGTTTCCTCCCGCGTTTCGCGGAGGATGCACTCCTCCGGGCTTTCCCCTTCCTCAAATTTCCCGCCGATCCCGATCCACTTGTCGTGGTTGAGGTCGTTTTTCTTTTTCACACGGTGAAGCAGAAGGCAGCAGTCTTCTTTTTCAATATAGCAAAGGGTGGACAGGATCATGGCAATTCCTCTCTTTCTCGGCAAGCTGTGGTTTCCGGCTCCATTATACCACGAACCTCCACCTCCCGCGACACCTTTTCTGCCCGGGATTCTCTCTCCGCACTTCTCTTTTTTCTTTGTGCATCTATAATGGGAGCAGCATGGGTTTTGAAGTTACCATAACATTTCTACTATAAAAAAACAACAAACTGTTTTTTTCCGGCACCAGCCAATTCCAAATTTTATGTCCGTTTTTTGTGCAACTTGTCGCCTTCGCTCGTTTACTTTTTCACTATTTTCGCTCATTTATTGGTGCTATATAACAAGATAGGAATGTATTTATTCATAAATGGGTGCAAGCTTTTATAGCTTTCCCCTAAATCGTAAAATGAGGGGGTAATATTACCCATGAAACACCCCTGTTTTCCGTCTTTTTGACGATTGTCAACTATTTGACAATCGTTTGTCAAATAGTTATACTGGGATTGTTCTTATATTGGAGCAATGTTCATTGAGGCCAAGAAGAACAATCCCTCATGAACCATCTCCGCTGAAAGGATAGGGCTATGATAAAAGCGATTTATCCGGGGAGCTTCGACCCCGTCACCCTCGGCCACATCGACATCATCCGACGCGCTTCCCGCGCTGTGGACAACCTCATCATCGGAGTGCTCATCAATCGAGACAAACATCCTCTCTTTACTGTGGAGGAGCGCGTGGATATGCTGCGGGAAAGTACCCGGGAATTCCCCAACGTTACGGTGGAGACCTTCACCGGCCGCACAGTGGACTTTGCCCGGGACCGCGGCGCCAATATCATCATCCGCGGGCTGCGTGCCGTCACCGATTTTGAGGTGGAGATGCAGATGGCACAGACCAACCGCATCCTGGACCCCAACATCGACACTATGTTCTTTACCACCAGCCCCCGCTACGCCTACCTCAGCAGCACCATCGTCAAGGAGGTAGCGCACTATGAGGGCACCAACATCAATAAGTTTGTAAACCCCTATGTCGCCGCCCGGCTGCGGGAAAAGCTCAGCCAGGGCCAGCTCTGAACCGTCACCCCGATTGCGAGGCAATCTCAAAATATTAGTCTACAATTTAAAAGATTCAATTTAAGGAGGCAACTACATCATGAAGAAAATCGTATTAGCCGGCGCCTGCCGTACTGCTATCGGCAAAATGAACGGTGCTCTCTCCAACGTGTCCGCTGCCGATCTCGGCGCTGTTGTCATCGCGGAAGCTGTAAAGCGCGCGGGTCTTAAGCCCGAGCAGGTCGATCAGGTCTACATGGGCTGTGTTATTCAGGCCGGTCAGGGCCAGAACGTTGCCCGTCAGGCTTCTCTCAAGGCGGGTCTTCCCATCACCACTCCCGCTGTCTGCCTGAACGTCGTCTGCGGTTCCGGCCTTGAGGCTGTCAACACCGCCGCGATGCTCATCGAGACCGGCCGTGCCGACATCGTTGTCGCCGGTGGTACTGAGAATATGTCCATGGCTCCCTTCGCAATGATGAAGGGCCGTAACGGTTACCGCATGGGTTACCCCATGGGCAAGAGCGAGCTCGTCGACACCATGGTCAACGATGCTCTGTGGGACGTCTTCAACAACTATCACATGGGCATTACTGCTGAGAACGTTGCTGAGCAGTATCACCTCACCCGTGAGGAGCTGGATGAGTTTGCCGCCAACAGCCAGCAGAAGGCTGTTGCCGCGCAGGAAGCCGGTGCCTTCAAGGATGAGATCGTTCCCGTTGTTATCCACGGCAAGAAGGGCGACACCATCGTTGACACCGACGAGGGTCCCCGTCCCGGCACCACCGCTGAAGGTCTTGCCAAGCTGAAGCCCGCCTTCAAGAAGGACGGCATCGTGACCGCCGGTAACTCCTCCGGTATCAACGACGGCGCTGCCGCTGTGGTTGTCATGAGCGAGGAGAAGGCCAAGGAGCTGGGTGTTAAGCCCATGGCTACCTGGGTCGGCGGTGACCTCGGCGGCGTAGATCCCAGCGTCATGGGTCTCGGCCCGATCGCTGCTACCCGCAAGCTGATGGATCGTCTCGGCAAGAAGGTTGCTGACATGGATCTCATCGAAGCCAACGAAGCTTTCGCTGCTCAGTCTCTGGCTGTCGGCCGCGACCTCGGCTTTGATATGGCGAAGCTCAATGTCAACGGCGGTGCCATCGCCCTCGGCCATCCCGTAGGTGCTTCCGGCTGCCGTATCCTCGTTACTCTGCTCCATGAGATGCAGAAGCGCGACGCCAAGTCCGGTCTTGCCACTCTCTGCATCGGCGGCGGCATGGGCTGCGCGACCGTAGTTGAGCGTGACTAATCGTTATAATTAATCTGGGTCACCGGACAGCGCTTTGCTGCCCGGTGACCTGCCATCATCATATTTATAGGAGTGACGATCCATGGAATTTGTTACCTATGAAGTGGAGGGTCAGGTCGGTATCCTCACCATCAACCGCCCCAAGGCGCTCAATGCGCTGAACAGCGCTGTTCTGGATGAGCTTTCCGCTGTTCTGGACGCGGTCGATCAAGACGCCATCCGCTGCCTCATTGTCACCGGCGCCGGAGAAAAGGCCTTTGTGGCGGGCGCGGACATTGGCGAGATGAGCACCCTCACCAAGGCCGAGGGCGAAGCCTTCGGTAAGAAGGGCAACGACGTTTTCCGTCGTCTGGAAACCTTCCCCCTCCCCGTTATCGCTGCGGTTAACGGCTTCTCGCTGGGCGGCGGCTGCGAGCTCTCCATGAGCTGCGACATCCGCATCTGCTCCGAGAACGCCGTCTTCGGTCAGCCTGAGGTTGGCCTCGGCATCACCCCCGGCTTCGGCGGCACCCAGCGTCTCATGCGCGTGGTTGGCACCGGCAAGGCCAAGGAGATGATCTACGGCGCCCGCAACATCAAGGCGGACGAAGCGTATCGTATCGGTCTTGTCAACAGCGTTTATCCCCTGGAGGAGCTCCTTCCCGCTGCGAAGAAGCTCGCTTCCACCATCGCGAAGAATGCTCCCATTGCCGTTCGCAACTGCAAGAAGGCAATGAACGAAGGCATCGACGTGGATATGGATCAGGCCATCGTCATCGAGGAAAAGCTCTTTGGCGACTGCTTTGAGACCCTCGACCAGAAAGAGGGCATGAACGCGTTCCTCGAGAAGCGCAAACACGAGGAATTCCAGAATAAGTAATATAAGTTTACTTTATATTTTGAATATTTAATTTGGAGGTATCATGATGAAAGTTGGTATTATCGGCGCAGGCACCATGGGTTCCGGCATTGCTCAGGCTTTTGCTCAGGCGAACGGCTATGAAGTATTTCTGTGCGACATCAACGAGGAATTTGCCGCTAAGGGCAAAGCCAAGATCGAGGGCGGCCTCAACCGCCGTGTAGCCAAGGGTAAGATGGAGCAGGCCGCTGCTGACGCGATCGTTTCCAAGATCACCACCGGCGTCAAGACCATCTGCAAGGACTGCGACCTCGTCATTGAGGCTGCCATCGAGAACATGGAGATCAAGAAGCAGACCTTCAAGGAGCTGCAGGACATCTGCAAGCCCGAGTGCATGTTCGCGACCAACACCTCTTCCCTCTCCATCACCGAGATCGGCGCCGGCCTGGATCGTCCCCTGATCGGTATGCACTTCTTTAACCCCGCTCCTGTCATGAAGCTGGTGGAAGTCATTGCCGGTCTTAACACCCCCGCTGAGATGGTCGAGACCATCAAGAAGATCTCCGAGGATATCGGCAAGACCCCCGTACAGGTTGAGGAAGCCGCCGGCTTCGTTGTTAATCGTATCCTGATCCCCATGATCAACGAAGCGGTCGGCATCCTGGCGGATGGCGTTGCCTCTGTTGAGGGTATCGATAACGCGATGAAGCTGGGCGCCAACCATCCCATGGGCCCGCTCGCTCTGGGCGACCTCATCGGTCTGGACGTTTGCCTCGCGATCATGGAAGTCCTGCAGGCTGAGACCGGCGACGACAAGTATCGTCCCCATCCGCTGCTCCGCAAGATGGTCCGCGGCGGCAAGCTCGGCCAGAAGACCGGCATTGGCTTCTATGATTACAGAAAGTAAGCGTTAAGGAGGATCTACCATGGATTTCAATCTGTCCAAAGAGCAGGCTCTGGCGCAGAAAATGTTCCGCGAGTTTGCTGAAAATGAAGTAAAACCTCTCGCCGAGCAGGTGGATGAGGAAGAAATGTTCCCCGAGGAGACCGTCAAAAAGATGGCTAAGCTCGGAATGATGGGTATCTATATCCCCAAGAAGTACGGCGGTGCCGGCGGTGACGTTCTCTCCTATGTTATGGCTGTTGAGGAGCTTTCCAAGGTCTGCGGCACCACCGGTGTTATCCTCTCCGCCCACACCTCCCTCTGCTGTGCTCCCATCCTTGAGAACGGCACCGAGGAGCAGAAGATGAAGTATCTGCCCAAGCTCTGCTCCGGCGAGTGGCTCGGCGCGTTCGGTCTGACCGAGCCCGGCGCCGGCACCGACGCCCAGGGTCAGCAGACCGTCGCTGTCCTGGATGGCGATGAGTGGGTGCTGAACGGCTCCAAGATCTTCATCACCAACGCAGGCTTTGCCAACGTGTTCATCATCATTGCCGTTACCGGCATTGTTCCTGATAAGCGCAACCCCAAGAAGACCCGCAAGGAGATCTCCGCCTTTATCGTAGAGCGCACCGATCCCGGCTTCTCTGTTGGTAAGCATGAGAAGAAGATGGGTATCCGCGGTTCCTCTACCTGCGAACTCATCATGGAAGACTGCCGCATCCCCGCCGACCGTCTGCTTGGCAAGAAGGGCAAAGGCTTCAATATCGCGATGGCTACCCTCGACGGCGGCCGTATCGGTATCGCTGCTCAGGCTCTGGGTATCGGCGAGGGCGCTGTGGAGGAGGCCATCAAGTACACCCACGAGCGTGTACAGTTCGGCCGCCGCATTTCTCAGTTCCAGAACACCCAGTTCCAGCTGGCTGATATGCACACCCGCATGGAAGCCGCTAAGTTCCTTGTATACTCCGCCGCAATGAAGAAGAACGAGCATGTTCCCTATTCTGTTGACGCCGCCATGGCGAAGCTGTTTGCTGCTGAGGCTGCCAGCGACGTGACCCGCCGCGCGGTACAGCTCTTCGGTGGTTACGGCTACACCCGTGAGTATCCCGTTGAGCGCATGATGCGCGACGCCAAGATCACTGAAATCTACGAGGGTACCTCCGAGGTTCAGAGAATGGTCATCGCTTCGCACCTGAAAGTAAACTGATAGGAGGAGTATATCGCTATGAAATGCATTGTTTGTGTTAAGCAAGTACCGGATACCTCCGGTAAGGTTGCTGTTAAAGAAGACGGCACCATGGATCGTGCTTCCATGGATACCATCACCAACCCCGATGACCTGAACGCCATCGAAGCCGCTCTGGAGCTCAAAGATAAGACCGGCTGCGAAGTCGTCGTCATCTCCATGGGTCCTCCTCCTGCTGAGGGGATGCTCCGTGAGCTGCTTGCCCGCGGTGCCGACCGTGCTGTTCTCGTTTCCGCCCGTGAGTTCGGCGGTTCCGATACCTTCGCTACCTCCCAGATCCTCGCTGCCGCCATCAAGAAGGTCGGCCTTGAGGAGGGAGACATCGTCTTCTGCGGCCGTCAGGCCATCGACGGCGATACCGCTCAGGTCGGTCCTCAGATCGCCGAGAAGCTGGATATCCCCCAGATCACCTATGTCGCCGACATCGAGATGGACGGCAACAAGGTCATCTGCAAGAGAATGCTGGAAGACGGCTACATGACCATCAAGACCCAGACTCCCTGCCTGCTCACCTGCATCAAGGAGCTTAACGCTCCCCGGTACATGAACGTCAGCGGGATCTTTGAGTGCTATGAGAAGCCCCTGGAGGTCTACAACTTCGACACTCTGAAGGACGATCCGCTGGTCGAGCTGGACACCATCGGTCTTAAGGGTTCTCCCACCAATGTATACAAGTCCTTTACTCCTCCTCAGAAGGGCGCCGGCATGATGCTGGAAGGCGCCGACAAGGCAACCGCCGAGAAGCTCGCTGAGCTGCTCGCTGCCAAACACATCATCTGATAGAAAGGAGAAAATGACTATGTCTACTTTTATGAATACAGACCCTTCCGCTTTCAAGGGCGTTTGGGTATTCTGTGAACAGCGTCAGGGCAAGCTGATGCCCACCGATTTTGAACTGATCTCCGAGGGCCGCAAGCTGGCCGATGATCTGGGCGTTGAGCTCTGCGGTCTCCTGCTTGGCGATCATGTGGAGGGCCTCGCGAAGGAGCTGGGCGGCTACGGCGCTGACCGCATCATCGTTTGTGAGCATCCCCTGCTCAAGGATTACACCACCGACGCCTACTCCAAGGTCATCTGCGATGTCGTTATGGAGAAGAAGCCCGAGATCATGCTGATCGGCGCGACCAACATCGGCCGTGACCTCGGCCCCCGCTGCGCGGCTCGTCTGCACACCGGTCTGACCGCGGACTGCACCCATCTGGACGTTGACGTCGAGAAATACAAGGCCTTCCTGAAGACCACCTCCACCATGGACGTGGACAACATGAAGTTCGACGAGGGCACTCATCTGAAGATGACCCGTCCCGCCTTCGGCGGCCACCTGATGGCTACCATCATCTGCCCCCGCTTCCGTCCCCAGATGTCCACCGTTCGTCCCGGCGTTATGCAGAAGGCTCCCTTCGACCAGGCCAAGGCTGACAAGGTCGTTGTTGAGAAGTATGCGGTGACCCTCGACGCCTCCGACCTCAAGACCGAGATCGTGGAGATCGTCAAGGCCGCCAAGGAGCTGGTTGACCTCTCCGGCGCCGATGTTATCGTCTCCGTCGGCCGTGGCATCAGCAAGGACGTGGAAGGCGGCATCAAGCTGGCCGAAGAGCTGGCTGAGGCCTTCGGCGGCGGCGTTGTCGGCGGCTCCCGTGCTGCTGTGGACGCCGGCTGGCTCTCTGCCGACCATCAGGTCGGTCAGACCGGTAAGACCGTTCGTCCCAAGATCTATGTAGCTCTCGGTATCTCCGGTGCCATCCAGCACCTGGCCGGCATGAGCGACTCCGAGTGCATCATCGCGGTCAACAAGAACGAGACCGCTCCCATCTTCCAGACTGCTGACTACGGCATCTGCGGCGACCTCTTCAAGGTCGTTCCCATGATGATCGACGCCATCAAGGCTCTGAAGAAATAAGTTTGTGTTTCCTTAAATTGCAGAAAGGGTCGTCCTTCGGGGCGGCTCTTTTTGTATGATGGCATAAAAAAGAGGCTCGCTCCCTTTTTGGGGGACGAGTCTCTCTCTCTTTTTTCGGTTTGCTTATAAAAATCAGCCGAAGAAGCGCTTGATCTCGATCTCAGCGTTCTCCACAGAGTCGGAGCCGTGGATGAGGTTCTCGGCGGTGCAGGAAGCAAAGTCTCCGCGGATGGTGCCGGCGGCGGCCTCCTCAAACTTGGTGGCGCCCATGATGATGCGCATGCCCTTGACGGCGTTGTCGCCCTCTACGATCATCGCGAGAACGGGGCCGGAGGTCATGTAGGAAACGATCTCGGGGAAGAAGGGCTTGTCCGCGATGTGGGCATAGTGCTCACGAAGGATCGGCTCGTCGAGGGTCATCATCTTGGCGTCGACGATCTTGTAGTTCTTGTGCTCGATGCGGGAAATGACCTCGCCCATGAGACCGCGCTTCAGGCAGTCGGGCTTCAGCATGATATAGGTTCTTTCCATAGCCATGGTTTCTGATACACTCCTTGTAATTTTTAAGTTGGTACCTCTATTATAGCAGATTTGGAAGCCGTTCGCCATTCTTTTTGCCAAAAAGCAAGGGCATTTCTACGTCAATATTGCGCATTGACGGCCTGCCATCCGTCATAGTATAATCGAAATAAGCTATATTTTTGAAAAGAGGTACACAAAATGGTTCTCTCTCTCGGTTCCAAAGTCCCCGCTCTGGCCCCCGATGTTTTTGTGGCGGAAAGCGCCGCCGTTGTGGGCGACGTCACCATCGGCCGGGGAAGCTCGGTCTGGTACAGCGCCGCAGTGCGGGGTGACCTTGACTCCATCACCATCGGGGAGGGCTCCAATATACAGGATAACGTCACCCTGCACAGCGATGAGGGCGCCCCCATCGTGATCGGCGACGGCGTTTCGGTGGGTCATAACGCAGTGATCCACGGCTCTACCATCGGAAACAATTCCCTCATCGGCATGAACGCCACCATTCTGAACGGCGCAGTCATCGGCGCCAACTGCATCGTCGGGGCCAATGCTCTGGTGACGGCGGGCTCCCGCTTCCCGGAGGGCTCCCTCATTGTCGGCTGTCCCGCGGAGGCGGTGGCAGAGATCTATTCCGTGCAGGTGGAGGGGAATATAAAGAACGCCCACCTCTATGAGAAGCTGGCGAAACTGCACCGCGAAAATGCCACCCGAAAGGACTGACCGTCCTCCTTTTGCCTGCGTTCTCTGTTTCCACTCCCGCAACGGCTTTGCGGGACGTTATACGCGCTTTTCATTTAGAATTGGGAGGTGTTATCCATGGATAAAAGAGACGAACAGATTGACCGTTTACTGGAACAGCAATGCTATGTCCTCGACCTTCTGCCGCGGCAGGTGCCGGCGGATTCCGACGGGCAGTTCTTTGAGGTGGAGCATTACTTCCTCAACAGCAACCGCCGCAACGCGCTGGGAGAGCATTTCGTCAATGTGATACTCAAGCTGATGTGCTACTTCCATACCGAGATCCTCTGGGACGGCTGGCATGACCGTCCCTCCCCCGGCACGGTGTCACGCGCCGTCTACCGGCTGATGGAGAACCACTCCGGGACGCTCACCGTTCTGTTCCCGGAGGAGGAAAGTCTTCTCGTCTGCGATTGGGACTGCATCTATCTTGCGGTGTATCATCCTTCGGAAAGCATGAAGTCCCTTCTGCCGGATATTGCCGCCATGGAGGGACTTTCCTTCCGGGAGGGCGTGAACTGAACTGACCGCACAAAAGCAAAAAGGATGGCCTGCGCCATCCTTTTTTATTGCTTGGAAAGGGCTTACGGCTCCTCCTCCGGCACCGCTACATTCCAGACGCGGTTTCTCTTTTTGGTAACCTTTCCGTACTCAATGGCCCGGGTGGGACAGCCGCCAATGCACGCCATGCAGTGGGTGCAGTCCCGTCCCCAAACCGGAACACCCGCGGTCAGGCGGATGTTCCCCAAGGGGCAGCGCTTTTCGCAGAGACCACAGCCGACGCACCGCTCCTTCTCCACCCAGAAGGGCTTTGCCTTCACGATGAGGGGATAGAATACGGGATTGATGAGGTGGCTCATGAAAAAGCCCATGACGCCGGACTTGGGCGGCGTCAGCGTGCCGCCTTTCTTTATGGTTTCGGCAATGGGCGGGAGCGTCCGCCGCCCCGCCGCGCGGGTGAGGCGTTCGGTGGTCTCCCGGTCGGGGGTCTCAAAGAGGGCAAGGTAATTTTCCGCCATGCGAACGGACGCCACACCGGCATATTCAAGGCCCAGCTCCGCGGTGAGCTTTTGGAGATAGGAGCCGGCGTCCCCAATCTCCGAGCCGCAGGTCATAACAAAATAGGCGCGGCGGGCCCCCTCCAGGGTCGTCTCCTTCAGGAACGCCTCAAAGACCCGCGGGATCCGCCAGGCATAGGTCGGGGAAACAAAAACATAGGGCTTTTCCGAATGGAACCGAAGCGTCCCCGCGTTTTTAAGTTCCATCGTCACATCCACCGCCTCGTCCTCCAAAAGACGTGCGAGGCAAAGCGCCGCGTAACGGCTGTTTCCTGTCCCGGAAAAATAGAGGATCATGGTTTCCCCTTCCTTTCTGAAGCTTATTTCTTTTCTTCGAGGATATGGCGGAGGAGGGCTTCCCCACCCTTCAAAATATCCCGATAGGAGGCATCAAAGTCGCCGGTGTACCACGGGTCATCAATGTCCCCGGGGTGTCCGGTAAAGTCCAGCATCCGGATGAGCTTGCCCTCCGGGTCGCCGCCAAAGAGACGGCGCATGGCATCCACATGACAGCGCTCCATCCCCACCAGATAATCGAACTCCTCATAATCGGAGGAAACGACCGGACGGGAGCCGCGCTTTTCGCAGGGGACGCCCACGGCACGGAGCTTGCGGCGGGTCCCCTCATGTACCGGGCTTTGCGGCGCATAAACGGTAGTGCCCGCGGATTCGATCTGGAACTGCCCTTCTCGATGGGCCTTGCGCACCAAATCCTTAAAGACGAACTCCGCCATAGGGCTGCGGCAGATGTTGCCGGAACATACAAATAAAATTTTGGTCATGCTAATCCTCACTGTTTTTCTGTTTTTGGGGTTAAAATAACTTTTTTATTATACCATGGATGGTGCGGCGGGTAAACGCATCCCGAATAAAATTCCATTTTTCAAATTTTAGGAGAAAAGTTGAAAAATAGGCTTGACTTTAGGAATCATTCCTGTTATTATGATTTCAGCAAGAAAACTTATGCTATAAATCTGAAAGGAGACTTATCTCTATGGAACTCAAAGGATCTAGAACCGAAAAAAACCTCATGACCGCATTCGCGGGTGAATCTCAGGCCCGCAACAAGTATACTTACTTTGCAAGCGTAGCCAAGAAGGAAGGCTATGAGCAGATCGCCGCTATCTTCGAGCAGACCGCCAACAATGAGAAAGAGCATGCCAAGCTCTGGTTCAAGGCGCTGGGCGAACTGGGCGACACCGCCAAGAACCTCCAGGCTGCCGCTGAGGGCGAGAACTACGAGTGGACCGATATGTATGACACCTTTGCCAAGGAAGCCGAGGAGGAAGGCTTTGCGAAGCTGGCGTTCCAGTTCCGCGCAGTAGCCGCCATCGAGAAGGCTCATGAGGAAAGATATCGCGCTCTGCTCAAGAACATCGAGATGCAGCAGGTCTTTGCCAAGGGCGAGGAGACCATGTGGGAGTGCCGCAACTGCGGACATCTCGTCATGGGCAAAACCGCTCCCGAGGTCTGCCCCGTCTGCGCTCATCCCAAGAGCTTCTTCGAGGTTCGCAAGGAGAACTACTAAGAGTTTAACGCTTAGCGCATAATACAAAAATAACGCCGATTGGGACTTCCCCGTCGGCGTTTTTCTTTTGTCCTCTCCCCCGCTGTAATAACCCCGCCGCCCCAAGGAGGGCATATCCTAAAAAAATCCGAAATGGGGCGTACCGGATTTACCGTACCCCCCATCTCGGATCCCTATTCTGGTTTCGGCCGGCAAAAGCCCTTTCCCGCATGGCCGGATTCAGTTCCTGCGGGCCGTCACCTGACGCTGCATCTCGGCGTGCTCACGGTTCAGCTCCTTATGAAGCTGCAGAGAGTTCCAGCCGGAATTGGCCGGGGTCAGCACCGCCTTAAGGGCGATGGGCACCAGCTTGGCCTCCCGGTAACTGCGAAGGAACTCGTCCAGCTGCTCACCGGAAAAGTTTGCAAAAAGGAGCATCTCATCCGAAAAGGGCTCCCCGGTAAAGGCCGGGGCAGCGGCGCCCGGTGTAAGAAGCGAAAGGAGCGGTCGGCCATACTCCCGGGGCTCCACAAATCGGAAACGAATCCCCAGTCGAACACAGAGCTGCTTCACTTTGATGCATTTGGGCCCTGTTGGATTCAGGTTGTAGGCCAACAAAATAGGATGATTCATCGAATCGTTCCTCCTTTCCTGTGAATCGGGAACCGAAAAAGCCGTTCTCCCATAGGATGAAAAAAGCCCTTTCTTCCCTTTTTCAGTATAACACAGTTCCTGCGGAATTCCCACAATTTTTTAAGAGGAATCCGCTGATGTTTTGTGAAAAACGTGAGTGCCGTTTTTGCAAGTTGGTTTTTTCAAAAATTCATTTTCGTGAAAATCAAAAAAATCAAAAAAAGCGCAATAACAAGCGGTAAAACCGTCCTATTTTACTTGACATTCCACCTTTCTGCTGGTATGATTGGAGTGAAATTTGAATGTTCATATTAAGTTTTATATCATTTTTAGCCGAAAGAAGGATTCCCAATGAAAAATTTCCAGTCTCTCACAAAAGGAGAAATGAAGTCTCTCTATTCCACCCTCACCAAGGAATATGAGGCGGCAAAGGCGAAGGGCTATCACCTCGATATGTCCCGCGGCAAGCCGGATACCCTGCAGCTCAATCTCAGCATGGATATGCTGGCGCAGAACCCCTATGACCTCATTTTTACCAGAAAGGGAACCGACGTGCGTAACTACGGCGAGTTGGCGGGCGTGGACGAGGCCAAGGAGCTGTTTGCTGATCTGCTCGGCGTTAAAATGAATAACATCATCATGGGCGGTCAGTCCAGTCTGTGCCTCATGTATGACGCCATTGCCAAGGCGCTGCTCCTCGGTGTTTACGGCGGTGCCAAACCCTGGGGACAGCAGGGTCCGCTCAAATTCCTCTGCCCCGTGCCCGGCTATGACCGTCATTTTGCCATCTGTGAGCAGTTCGGCATTGAGATGATCTCCATTCCCCTTTCCTCCACCGGCCCCGACATGGAGCTTGTGAAACAGTATGTGGAGAGCGACCCCGCCGTCAAGGGCATCTGGTGCGTTCCCAAATACAGCAACCCCTCCGGCTACACCTATTCCGCCGAGACGGTAGACGCCTTTGCCGCCCTGAAGCCTGCCGCGGATGACTTCCGCATCTTCTGGGATAACGCCTATCTGGTGCATGACCACGGCGAAAAGAAGGATGAGTTGGTCAACATCTTCGACGCCTGCAAGAAATACGGCAGCGAGGACATGGTCTACGAGTTCTTCTCCACCAGCAAGATCACCTTCTCCGGCGCGGGGCTTGCCGTCTTTGCGGCGAGCGAGAATAACGTGAAATTTCTCCTCAAGCAGATGGGCGTTCAGACCATCGGCTACGATAAGATCAACCAGCTCCGCCATGTCAAATACTTTAAGACGGCGGACGGCATCCGAGCCCACATGAAAAAACACGCCGACCTCATCCGCCCCAAGTTCCACGGTGTGCTGGCCGATCTGGACCGGGATCTTACGGGTCTTGGGATCGGAGAATGGACCCGTCCCAACGGCGGCTACTTTGTGAGCTATGACGGTCTCCCCGGCACCGCCAAGCGCTGCGTGGAGCTCTGCGCCGAGGCGGGCGTCAAGCTGACCGCGGCGGGTGCGGCGTTCCCCTACGGCATTGATCCCGAGGATAAGAACATTCGTATCGCCCCCACCTATGCCACCATGGAACAGCTTCACCAGAGCATTGAGCTGTTCTGTCTCTGCCAGAAGATGGCGGCTTTGGAGGTGCTGATGGGCTAAGCCCTCTTCCCCTCCCCGGCTTTATAAAAAACAAACCCGGTGTGATTTTATGAGTCACATCGGGTTTGTTCTTACTCGTATTTATTTTTCATCCCACGGGGTCACGGTGCCGGTCACTAGGGTCTTGGGGACGTCGATGAGCCGCTGGTTGCTGGAACCCCGGAAGCGGAGGGCAATGTCATGGAGCGCCTCCACAAAGCGTCCGTCCACCAGAACATCCACCAGAGAGAGCAGTTCCCTGGTCTCCTCACAGCAGGGATAGCTGCCGGGGGTGGTGAGCTCCTCCCAGGTGAAGCCGGAAAAGACCCAGACAGTCTTGCGGGGGAAGCGCTTCTTGAAGCGGTGAAGCAGCGGCAGCAGCTCCTTCTGGTTTTGGGGCTCCATCGGTTCCCCTCCGAGGAGCGAAAGCCCGGTAATGTATTCCGGGGCCAAAAGTTCCATCAGGTGGTGCTCGGTCTCCTCGGTAAAGGGCTGCCCGAACCGAAAGTCCCAGGTCTCCGGCTGGAAGCAGTGCTCGCAATGGTTGGTGCAGCCGGAAACAAAGAGTGACACCCGGACCCCAACGCCGTTCGCGATATCACAGTTTTTGATCTCTCCGTAATACATATCCTTCTCCCTCTCCTTAAAAAGCAGAGCCCCTGCAAGGCGCAGGGGCTGCAATAAAACGATAAACTTCCGGCCCTTACAGGTGCAGTACCCGCTCTTTGATCTCCTGTGTGCGGCCCTGATTCCAGTACTGAGTGCCGATGTAACCGCAGGTGCGGCGCGCGACATTCATCTTGTCCTGATCGGTATTGCCGCAGCGGGGGCATTTCCAGATGAGCTTGCCGTCCTCCTCCACGATCTCGATCTCGCCGTCCCAGCCGCAAACCTGACAGTAGTCGGATTTGGTATTGAGCTCGGCGTACATGATGTTCTCATAGATGAACTTGAGCACCTGCATGACCGCCTCGAGGTTCTGCTGCATATTGGGGACCTCGATGTAGCTGATGGCGCCACCGGGAGAAAGTGCCTGGAACTTCGACTCAAAGGCGAGCTTGGAAAAGGCGTCGATCTCCTCCGAAACGTGGATGTGATAGCTATTGGTGATGTAGCCCTTGTCGGTCACGCCCTCAATAATGCCGAAGCGCTTCTGCAGACACTTGGCAAACTTGTAGGTGGTGGACTCGAGGGGCGTTCCGTAGAGCGAGAAATCAATGTTGTGCATCTTCTTCCACTCGGCGCACTTATCGTTCATATACTGCATGACAGAAAGCGCGAAGGGAGTGGCGGAAGGGTCGGTGTGGCTCTTGCCGGTCATATACTTGACGCACTCATAGAGGCCGCCGTAGCCGAGGCTGATGGTGGAATAGCCGCCATAGAGCAGCTTATCAATGGTCTCGCCCTTTTTGAGGCGGGCCAGCGCGCCGTACTGCCAGAGGATGGGCGCCGCGTCGGAGAGAGTGCCCTTGAGGCGGTTGTGGCGGCACATGAGTGCCCGGTGGCAAAGCTCCAGCCGCTCGTCAAAGATCTTCCAGAACTTCTCCAGGTTACCGCCGGAGGAGAGTGCTACATCCACCAGATTGATGGTGACAACGCCCTGATTGAATCGGCCGTAATACTTGGGCTTTCCGTTCTCATCCACATAGGGGGTGAGGAAGCTGCGGCAGCCCATGCAGGTGTAGCAGTGGCCCTCGCCGTTTTTGTCCTTCTTGAGCTCCAGCATCTTCTTTTCGGAGATGTAGTCCGGGACCATGCGGCGGGCGGTGCACTTGGCGGCCAGCTCGGTCAGGTAATAATAGGGGGAATCCTCGTGGATGTTCTGCTCCTCAAGGACATAGATGAGCTTGGGGAAGGCGGGAGTGACCCAGACGCCCGCTTCGTTCTTGACGCCCTGATCGCGCTGCTGGAGGGTCTCCTCGATGATGAGGGCAAGGTCGTGCTTCTCCTGCTCGTTTTTCGCCTCGCCGAGATACATAAAGACGGTGACAAAGGGCGCCTGACCATTGGTAGTGAGGAGCGTCACAACCTGATACTGGATGGTCTGTACGCCGCGGCGGATCTCATCACGGAGACGCTTTTCCACCATCCCGGAGAATTTCTCCTCGGAGGGATGGGCACCAATCTCCTCCATCTCACTCTGCAGCTCGCTGCGGATCCGCTCCCGGCTGACCTGCACAAAGGGCGCCAGGTGGGCAAGAGAGATGGACTGTCCGCCGTACTGGTTGGAGGCCACCTGCGCGATGATCTGGGTCGCGATGTTGCAGGCGGTGGAGAAGCTGTGGGGACGCTCGATGAGCGTTCCGGTGATGACGGTGCCGTTCTGGAGCATGTCCTCCAGATTGACCAGATCGCAGTTGTGCATATGCTGGGCAAAATAGTCGGCGTCATGGAAGTGGATGATGCCCTCGTTGTGCGCGTCCACGATCTCCTGCGGGAGCAGGATACGGTTGGTGATGTCACGGGAGACCTCGCCCGCCATGTAGTCTCGCTGGGTGGAATTGACCACAGGGTTCTTATTGGAGTTTTCCTGCTTGGCTTCCTCGTTGCAGCACTCAATGAGGGTCAGGATCTTCTCATCGGTGGTGTTGCTGCGGCGCACCAGAGAACGGGTGTAACGGTAGGTAATGTAGCGCTTTGCGACTTCATAGGCGCCGTGCGCCATGATCTGGCTCTCCACCAGATCCTGAATCTCCTCGACCGAGGGGGAACGGTTCATCTTCTGGCAGTCCAGCTCCACCCGCTCCGCGATCCGACGGATCTGCACGGGGGTCATACGCTCACTTTCCTCCGCGGCGTCATTCGCTTTGGTGATAGCGGCAATGATTTTTGTAATGTCAAAATCCACCTCGGAACCGTTTCTCTTAATGACCTTCATGTTGAGTTCCTCCTTGTATAGCCATTCGTTTGCTGCAGAAATTTTATCCTTCAGCCGAATCTGCAATTTATTGGGGAAGATAAAACACGGAAAACGCCCTGTTTCAGGCGGTTTTCGTTTGTTTCTCATCAACACACTATATATAGTGCCCCATTTCATCCGCATACTATTGTACTATACTAGATATTGGTTTGCAATGGTTTCGTTCCATTTAATGCGCTCAATTCTAATGAAAAAACGAAAGGAAATATGGGTAACCTCTACAAAATCACATGGGTTCGCCTGTTTCCGCCCTCCCAAAAGAGGAACGGCCCCCCTTTTAGGAGACCGCCCTTTCTTCTCTACACTATATCTAGTGGTTTGGATTTCCCATCGCCGTTTTTCCTCTAAATATCGTCCCGGGCGTTATGCCTTCCTCCGCAGGGATTTTGCCGCCTCGGTGCCCGCCGTCGCTCCCTCAAAGACCGCCTTCGCAATCTGGAGCAGCCCGCCGGTGCAGTCCCCCGCGGCAAAGAGTCCGGGGATGGTGGTCATCATGTGTTCATCCACCACGATGCGGTTCTTTTCCGTCGCCGCACCGATCTTCCGGGCAAGGTCCGCGCTGCCCGCGACGCCGTACGCCACAAAAACGCCCGCTGCCGGGATCTTGGTGCCGTCCGCCAACCGAACACCCTCCACCTGATCGCCGCCCTCGATGGCGCTCACCTTCTGAGTGAGGACCCGAACCTTCTCCGGGAAAGCGGCGGTCGGTTCCACGCCGTCCGTGCAAAGGGTCACCGAACCCGCCACCGGCAGGAGCGCCTCCACCTCATGGAGG
The DNA here is from genome assembly GCA_020025195.1 of Angelakisella sp. Classification (GTDB taxonomy): domain Bacteria; phylum Bacillota; class Clostridia; order Oscillospirales; family Ruminococcaceae; genus Angelakisella. The sequence goes on along the minus strand of JAHHSN010000002.1, from coordinate 39,498 downwards.
GCATACTCCCCGGAGCCCAGGACCACAACGTCCCGTCCCCGATAGAAGAAGGCATCGCAGATGGCACAGTAGCTGACGCCGTGTCCCTCCAGCTCCGTGACGCCCGCGATCTTCGGGGTCACGCGGGGATTGCCGGTCGCGATGATGACGCAGTCGCCGGGGAATTTTCCGGCCGTCGTCTCCACGGTAAGGGTCTCCTCAAAGCCAAGGCCCACCGCCTCCGCCTCCACAAAGGCAACCCCCAGACGCTTCGCGCCCGCGATGCCGCGCTCCATCAGCTCCGCGCCGGAAACAGGCTCCGGGAAGCCGTAATAGTTTTCGATCTTCTCCGCCTTGAGAAGGGCGCCGCCGCCCCGGGAAAGGACGGTGGTGGGAATCCCTGCGCGGGCGGTATAAAGAGCGGCGGAAACCCCCGCCGGGCCGGAACCGATAATGACGATCTGACTCATAGAAAAGCCTCCCTCCGGGCGCCCTTGGGCGCGGAAAAGTTTTTTGTAATGATACACCTTTTTGGCAGCGGTCTCAAGTGAATATGTCACAGAAGCGCCAAAAACCACCGAAATCGTTTGAAATCCGTCCCAACTTTATGACAAATGTCACAAAGTTTTCAAAAGTGCCAAAAAGCCGATTGACTTTAGTCCTTTGGGGTGATAAAGTACAGTCAATATAAAAAATGCTTTGACCGAAAAAAAGTAGGTTCCCCCAAGGCGCAAAGAGAGTTGCCGGCTGGTGCGAGGCAATGGCTGTCACGGGTTCTGAAGTTCCTTTCGAGAGCAGCGGGCTGAAAAATGAAGTAGGCTCTGCCGGGTGCGACCGTTAAATCGCTGGGGCAGTGATGGCTGCCCGATGAGGAGCCTTCTCGCAAGAGAGACTTGAAACAAGGTGGTAACACGATAGAATCTATCGTCCCTGTATCCGATGAGGATACGGGGGCTTTTTTATTTACCTCCTGCTCGTTCGCCATCAATAGAACAGTAACAGCATGTTAAAGGAGAAAAATCATGAAACTGAAGAAATACTTAGCCGCCCTCACCGCATCCCTCACCCTCCTCTCTCTGGCCGCCTGCGGCAGCGAGGAGCCCCAGAACCCTGACGAAAAGGTCTATACTGTCGGCGTCTGCCAGCTGGCAGAGCATCCCGCTCTCGACGAGGCGACCCGCGGCTTCCAGGAGGCGCTCTCCGAGAAGCTCGGCGACCGCGTGCAGTTCGACATTCAGAACGCGCAGGGAGAGCAGACCAACTGCACCACCATCATCAATAAATTCGTGAGCGCCCACGTCGATCTCATCATGGGCAACGCGACCAACGCGGTGAAAGCCGCCCGTGAGGCGACCTCCGAGATTCCCATTGTCGGCACCAGCGTTACCGACTATGTGGCTTCCGGTCTGGTAGCCGCGAATGAAGCCCCCGGAGAAAATCTCACCGGAGTTTCCGACAGCAACCCCGTCTCCATGCAGGTGGAGCTTCTGAAAAAGCTCTGCCCCGAGGCCAAGACCGTCGGCATCGTCCACTGCTCCGGTGAGGAAAACTCCGCCCTGCAGGCAGAGGAAGCAAAAGCCGCCTTCGAGGCGGCGGGCTGCACCGTCAAGATCTACACCGTGGCGGATTCCAACGAGATCCAGCCCGTTGTGACCAAGGCCTGCACCGAGGTGGACGCCTTCTATGAGCCGAGCGACAACCTCATCGCCTCCAACGTTTCCACCATGGCAAACGTCACCACCGCCGCCGGCAAGCCGGTCTTCACCTCGGTGGATTCCATGTGCCGGGACGGCTTCCTCGCCACCTACTCCATCAATTATTATGACCTCGGTCATGTGGCGGGTGAGATGGCGGCGGACATTCTCCTCGGCGGCAAGAACCCCGCCGAAATGCCCATCTATTTCTTCGATGCCGAAAGCCTCACCCTCGTGGTCAATGAGGCAAATGCCAAGGAGCTGGGGGTGGACCTCTCTCCCGTCCTCGGCTAAGGCTTATTTTCTTGTGAAACTAGACAAAAATTCATCGAGTTCCCGGAGTTTTAGCCGGAAAGTTTCCCAAAACTTAAATTTTTTTGCAAAAGGCGTATTGACTTTCGCGAGTAGAAGTGCTAAAGTACAGAAAAAGAATCACCAAAGGCTGTGACCAAAAAGAAGTAGTCCCCCTGAAAATCCCCAGAGAGTTGCCGGTGCTGCGAGGCAACGAGGAGTAAGGCTGACGAAGTACGTTTTGGTAGCTGCGGGCTGAAACAACAGTAGGCCTTGACGGGTGCGACCGTTATATCGCTGGGGCAGTGATGGCTGCCCGATGAGGAGCCTTCTCGCAAGAGAGACTTGAAGCAAGGTGGTAACACGATAGAATCTATCGTCCCTGTATTTTAGGATACAGGGACTTTTTTATTTACCTCCTGCCTGTTCGCCATCAGCCTGTTTTGTAACGATAAGATAAAAGGAGACTCACCATGAAACTGAAGAAATGTTTAGCCGCTCTCACCGCATCCCTCACGCTCCTCTCACTGGCCGCCTGCGGCAGCGGGGAGCCCCAGAACCCCGATGAAAAGGTTTTCACCGTCGGTGTCTGCCAGCTGGCAGAGCACCCCGCTCTGGACGAGGCGACCCGCGGCTTTCAGGAAGCGCTCTCCGAGAAGCTCGGTGACCGCGTACAGTTCGACATCCAGAACGCGCAGGGTGAGCAGACCAACTGCACCACCATCATCAATAAATTCGTGAGCGCCCACGTCGATCTCATCATGGGCAACGCGACCAACGCGGTGAAAGCCGCCCGTGAGGCGACCTCCGAGATTCCCATTGTCGGCACCAGCGTTACCGACTATGTGGCTTCCGGTCTGGTAGCCGCGAATGAAGCCCCCGGAGAAAATCTCACCGGAGTTTCCGACAGCAACCCCGTCTCCATGCAGGTGGAGCTTCTGAAAAAGCTCTGCCCCGAGGCCAAGACCGTCGGCATCGTCCACTGCTCCGGTGAGGAAAACTCCGCCCTGCAGGCAGCGGACGCGAAGACCGCTTTTGAGGCGGCGGGCTACGCCGTCAAGATCTACACCGTGGCGGATTCCAACGAGATCCAGCCGGTCGTTACCAAGGCCTGCACCGAGGTGGACGCCTTCTACGAGCCCACCGACAACCTCATCTCCTCCAACATCACCACCATGGCGAACATCACCACCTCCGCCGGCAAGCCCGTGATCTGCGCCGAGGTCAGCCAGGTGGAGGGCGGCTTCCTGGCCTCCTACTCCATCAGCTACCATGAGCTGGGCCGTGTAGCGGGCAATATGGCGGCAGAGATCCTCCTTGACGGCAAAAATCCCGGCGAAATGCCCATCTACTTCTTTGACGCTGAGAGCCTGACCCTCGCCGTCAATGAGCAGAATGCCAAGGAACTGGGGATCACCCTCCCCGACTCCGCCAAGTGATCGGCCAAAAATACTAAGAAGAAGTAAGGGATAAATCATGAACCAACTAACGGCACTTTTCTATTCTCTGCCCGGCGCTCTGGCGCAGGGTCTCATCTGGGGACTGATGGCAATCGGCGTTGCCATTACCTATAAAATCCTCGACTACGCCGACCTCACCGTGGATAACAGCCTCTGCACCGGCGGCGCCGTGGCCGCGATCTGCATCGTGGGCGGGATGAATCCCCTCCTCGCGCTCCTTTTTGCCACCGTGGCGGGCGCTCTCGCAGGCATGGTCACCGGCCTTCTGCATACCGCTCTCGGCATCCCGGCCATCCTCTCCGGTATCCTCACTCAGCTTGCCCTCTATTCCATCAATATGCACATCATGGGCAAGTCCAACATCACCGTGAGCCGCACCCAGTATGACCTCCTGCTCTCCTCTGCTGAGGTTCCACGCGCCATCCTGATTTCCGCCCTCTTTGTGGTGGGCGTCATCCTGCTGCTCTATTGGTTCTTCGGCACTCAGATCGGCTCTGCCATCCGTGCCACCGGCAACAATGAGCACATGGCGCGCGCGCAGGGCATCAACACCAACCTCACCAAGGTGCTGGGACTCATGCTCTCCAACGCCCTCGTCGGTCTTTCCGGCGGACTGCTCACCCAGTATCAGGGCAACTCCGACATCAATATGGGACGCGGCGCCATCGTCATCGGTCTGGCCGCCGTCGTCATCGGCAAAGCACTCCTCGGCAAAATGAAGAACTTTGCCCTGCGCCTTGTCACCACCGTCCTCGGCGCTGTGGTTTATTATGTGATCCTTGCCGTCGTGGTCTGGGCGGGACTTTCCACCAGCGACCTCAAGCTGTTCTCCGCTGTCGTGGTAACCATCTTCCTCGCTCTGCCCTATCTGAAAAAGAAGCACTGCACCAAAAAGAAAGGAGGGAAAGTGGCATGCTGAAAGCAGAACACATCACCAAGGTCTTTAATCCCGGCACCGTCAATGAAAAGATCGCGCTTCGCGACCTTTCCCTCACGCTGGAGGACGGCGATTTCGTCACCGTCATCGGCGGAAACGGCGCAGGCAAATCCACCCTCCTCAACACCATCGCCGGAACATACCCCGTGGACGCCGGCACCCTCTCCATCGACGGAGAGGACATCACCCATCTCCCGGAGCATAAGCGTGCCGCCTTCCTCGGAAGGGTCTTTCAGGACCCCATGATGGGCACCGCCGCCGATATGTGGATCGAGGAGAACCTTTCCCTCGCCGCCCACCGCGGAGAGCGCCGCGGGCTCAGGTGGTCCATCAGCGCCGCCGACCGCGAGGAGTTCAAAAAACAGCTCCGCCAGCTGGACCTCGGTCTGGAGGATCGTCTTTCCGCCAAGGTGGGACTGCTCTCCGGCGGACAGCGTCAGGCACTGACCCTTCTGATGGCGGTCATGAAGCACCCCCGGCTGCTGCTCCTCGATGAGCACACCGCCGCCCTCGACCCCAAGACCGCTGCCAAGGTGCTGGAGCTTTCCGACCGCTTTGTGGAGGAGGGCGGGCTCACTGCGATGATGGTCACCCACAACATGAAGGACGCCATCGTACACGGCAACCGCCTCATCATGATGAATAACGGCAAGATCATTCTGGACATCAAGGGTGAGGAGAAGAAGAAGCTCACCGTGGATGACCTTCTGTGCGCCTTCTCCCAGTCCACCGAGCAGGAGTTTTCCAGTGACCGTGCGCTCCTCACCTAACTTTTGTTCCTCACAACAACTCATAAAAAAGGCCCCCGGAGATACAGAACGGCTGTACCTTCGGGGGGCTTTTTCTCATTTTATTCGTGGTAGACCTTGCGGCTCACCATTTCGTTCACGCGGGCCAGCGTCTCAGAATAGCGGGGAAAGTCCTGCAGCATGATGCCCATGTAGAGGCTGTCCACAATGGCCAGCTGGGAGATGCGGGAGAGCATCGTCTCGGTGTAGTAGGCGGTCTCAATGTCTCCGGTGAGAAGGGCGATGTCCGCAGCCTTCAGAATTTCTGTGCCCTTAAAATTGGTGATGGCGATGGTAGTGGCGCCGCGGTCCCTTGCCAGCCGGAGGGCGTCCACCGTATCCCGGGTAGAGCCGGAATGAGAGATGCCGACGGCAACATCCCCCTCCCCCAGCGAGGAGGCACAGATCTGCTGCACATGAGAGTCGGCATAGCTGCGGCAGCAAAGCCCGATCCTGAGGAGCTTCACCATCATATCATTGGCGACCGCCGCAGAGTTTCCGACACCGTAGACGTCGATCATTCTGGCGCCCGCCAGTGCCTGCACCGCCCGCTGATAGCTTTGCTGATCGAGGATGCGGTGGGTATCCTCCAGCGCTTTGACCGCCAGGGTAAACATTTTGTCCGGCACGCTGCCAAGGTCATCCTCCGGACGGACATGGACGTCCACCAAGGGGGTCTGCTGCCGCTCGGCGCCGCCCTTGGCAAAGGCCAGCCGCATCGCTCGGAAGCTCTCAAAGCCGGAGGCCGCCGCGAAACGGGCCACCGTCGGTTCGCTGACGCCCGCCGCCCTCGCCAGCTGCGCCATGGTAAGCTCCGACACCCGGTCCGGATGCTCCAGCACCCAGTCCGCCACCCGCTGCTCCGATGCACGGAGCGTAGCATAGCCCTGCTTGACCGCTCTGAGACAGTTCTGCATAAAAAGGCACCTCCCCTTGAACTCATCCCTATTATACCTGCCGCGCCGCCCTTCTGCAAGCATTTTTGTAGCGAAACTACATTTTCACATTGACAATGTAGTAACGGTGTGCTAGAATAAAGCTGTCGAAAGGAGATGCGGCGTCCTGCTCCTTGGGGCAAATTATGGACCTGCATTGTCATATCATGAAACCTACCAAAAAGGCTGCTGAAATGACCGTCGCGGAGCTTGCCTCCTATATTGACCAGTCTGTACTGAAACCCGAATTCACCGAGGCCGACATTCGCAAGTACATTCAGGAAGGCATTGATTTCGGATGCCGCACCGTCTGCATCAACCCCTCCTCTCTCCCCATCGCCATCGAGCTTTGCGAGGGCACCGGGACCGAGATCTGCGTGGTATGCGACTTCCCCTTCGGACTTTCCACCACCGCTTCCAAGGTCATGCAGGCGGAAGAATACTGCAAGACCGGCAAGATCTTTGAGCTTGATATCGTCGCCAACTACGGCTGGATCCGTTCCGGCAAGTGGGATGACGTAGAGGCCGACCTCAAGGCGGTCATCGACGTCTGCCACAAGTATGGCACCGCCGTCAAGGTCATCTTTGAGACCGACGCCCTGACCATTGATGAGATCAAGAAGGCGACCGAGACCGCCATTTCCGCCGGCACCGACTTTGTTAAGACCAGCACCGGCTTCTTCACCGGCGGCAAGAGCGACGGCGCGACCTGCGAGGTCATTTCCGCCATGATGGAGACCACCAAGGGTCGCTGCAAGATCAAGGGCTCCGGTGCCATCCGCACCCGGGAGCATTTCTTTGAGCTCATCGACATGGGCATCGACCGGATGGGCATTGGTTACCGCTCCACCCCCGTGGTGCTGGGCTGCACCCCCGCTGAGGCCAAGGCCATGCGCGAGGGCAAATAATTTTTGCTAGTTTCTCTCTACATTCTTAATACCTTCATGGAATCCGCTCTCCAATCGGGGGGCGGATTTCGCTGTCCCTGGATAGAAACAGCTCCCTTAAAATGACCAAAAGCCCGCGATCCCAGAAATGGGCGCACGGGCTTTTGGCATAATCATAAGGAGGAGAAATAATGCGAATTTAACCGCCGATCCTCGCGTCCAGTCCCCACTCCCCCGCCAGAGCCTGCCACGGCAGAAGCTCCTCGCGGGTCAGCATCGGGACTCCCTCCAAGGGGTAGGGACGACCGAGCGCGGCGTATTTATTTTTTCCAAGGGTGTGATACGGAAGGAGATCGAGACGCCTGACGCCGCAGTCCCGCGCCGTCTGAAAGATGGCCTCCATCCCCTCTTTGGTGTGGTTGAAACCGGGGATGACCGGAACCCGTCCGATCACCTCCTTGCCGCTTTCCACGGCGTGGGTCAGGTTCTTTTTGATCGCGGCAAGGTCGCCGCCGGTCGTTTCCCGCAGCTTCTTTTCCTCCCCGCATTTGATGTCAAAGAGGAAAAGATCCAGATGGGGCGCGACAAGGGCAAACGCCTCCTCGGTGAAGGCGCCGCAGGTTTCCGCCGCGGTATGTAAGCCCTCCTCCCTGCACGCTGCAAGAAAGCCGGCCAGCGACGCCGGCTGGGCCAGCGGTTCCCCGCCGGAGACGGTCACGCCGCCGCCGGAGGTCTCGTAGTAGTCCCGGTCACGGAGCACCGCCGCAAGAAGGGTGGGAATATCATAATCCTTTCCGGAAACCTTGAGGGCTTCGGCGGGACAGACCCTTTGGCAGGCGCCGCACGCCACACAGAGGGCGGGGTCAAACCGGGGGTACTCTCCCGGCTTCCCCTGCCGGGCGCCGTTCGGACAGGCCGCGACACAGGCGCCGCAGGCGGTGCACTTATTCTTAAACCACAAAAGCTGCGGCAGAGCGCTCTGGGATTCCGGGTTGGCGCACCACGGGCAGTGGAGCGGACAGCCCTTGAGAAAGACGGTGGTACGGATGCCCGGGCCGTCCTTGGTGGCAAAGCGCTCGATATCCATGACATGAAGCAGCGGTTCCATCGGAAAGCTCCTTTTATTCATACATAACACGGCTCATCAGCTCCTGCTGAATATCCGGTTCCAGATTGACAAAGACGGCGGAGAACCCGCTCACACGGACAATGAGATCGGGGTAGTCCTCGGGATGCTCCACTGCTTTTTCCAGAATACCGTGGTCGATGACGGTCACCATCAGGTGGCAGCCGCCGCGCTTAAAGTAGGTCTTGAAGAGCGCCTTGATCTTCTCCCGGTTCTCCTTAAAGAAGGCGGTGGAAAACTTGATATTCTGTACCGAGGCGCCATGCAGCTTCGCGTCAAATTTCGCGAGGGAATTGAGCATAGCGGTGGGGCCGGAGACGTTGGCGCCGCCCTGCGGGTTGTTGGCAGGGTTCATATACTGACCCGCGTGCCGCCCATCCAGAGAAGCCGCCGTACGGCGTCCCCACTCGGTGTTGAGCTGGTTGTTGCTGATGACGATGAGATAGTACTGCATCCCCGCCGCGATACCGCGGTCCCTCACGCCGTTCGCAACATACTCATAAAGGCGGTTCGCCATGCCGTCTGCCGTCTCCAGGTCGTTGCCGTATTTGTCGCAGCGCCAAAGCTCCAGACGGAGATCCTCCCGGCCCTTAAAGTCCGCGTTCGCGGCGTCCACCAGCTCTTTCAGGGTGTATTTCTTTTGATCAAAGACCAGATCCTTGATCGCCCAGAGAGCGTCGGAGGTGTTGATGTTGCCGTAGGTCTCATTGGTGCCGCCGAGATAGCGGACACCGCCATCCAGCACCGCCTTGCCGCGGGCAATGCAGTCATCCATCAGGAGGCTGGTAAAGAGGAAGCTCACCTGACGGCGCATCACCTCGTAGGAATGCATCTGCGCGTGGATGGAGAGGTCGAGGTAGTGGTCAAGGAGCTTGGTATACTGCTCCCAAACCTCCTCGAAGGTTTTAAGTTCGGTGACGGGGCGAAGCACCACGCCGTCGCTCTTATCAATGCCGTCCATCGGGTCAATACCCTCATTGAGCGACATCTGGAAAATCTTAAGCAGGTTGATGCAGGTATTGGGGGTGCCGGTACTCTGACCCGCGATGACATACTCACCGCAGCCAAAGGGAACATACTGCTCAGCGGTCTTTTCATCCACCCGCATGGCGTGCATGACCGCCGGCACATTGACATCATCGTTATAGAGAGTGGGATAGGTTGCGCCGCGGCCGAGAGCCTCCATCGCACTGTCCCAGTATTCCTCCGGCATATCCTCGGTGATCCGCAGGGTGAACTGCGGCTCCACATAGCGAAGCTCGGTCGCCGCCCGCATACCGAGGCGCAGAAAGATATCCGCCGCCTCAGGATGACGGCGTCCCCGGCCGCCGACGATGATGCGGCCGTTCACGGTGGTGCGGCGGTTTTCGATCATCCGCCAGAGGCACTTGACATACTCATACGCCTCCTCCTCGGTGAGCCGGCCCGCGTCGAGGTCCGCCTTCAGGTACGGCCCCAGCAGGTCGTCCAGCCGGCCGTAATTGATGACGCCGGCCAGCAGCGCATAGAGCCAGAACAACTGCAGCGCCTCCGGGAAGGTGGCGGGCGCCCCGTGCTGAATGTTCGCAAGAACCTCCGCCATCTTGAGAAGCTCCGCCTTCCGCTTGGGCTCTTTCTCTTCCCCGGCGGTCTCCAGCGCCTCCTGACGGAGATGCTCCGCCGCGCGGCAGAAGAGATCCAGCGCGCCGAGAGACGCCTCATAGAAGGCGTTTTGGCCGTTACAGGCCATTCCCTCCCGGATTCTCTCCCGCAGGCCGTCCACGCCGCCCGACAGGAGTGCTTCATAATCCAGCATCATGCCGGAAAGACGGGCGGTCGCGATGAGCGGGGTTTCCACATCAATAAAGCGCCCGATGACATCGTCAATCAGCTCCTCCCGGCAATAGACCGTCTTGCAGTCGTGCTGGAGCCAGTACTGATAGAGCGCGTCCAGCTGCGCCTTTTCCTCCTCGGTCGGGAGTTTTTCCCGGAGGAGCTTCAGCTTTCCGAACACGCAGTAATGACCGACGCCGCCGAGCGAGGTGACGCAGCCAAAGCCGATGGGCAGAAAGTCGAGGCGTCCGAGGAAACGGTCCCCCGGCTCCATGCGGCGCAGAAGGGTGGGATAGAGAACCTCCAGGCAGCGAAGCTCCCGCATCTCCTTGGGGAGATCAGCGCACGCCCTGTGGGTATCGGTGTATTTCTGCATCAGCGCCAGCTGCTGCGAAGCGGTCATCTGCGGAGGAAGCTTTTTGCTGACCTCCACGTTCTGAATCCCGTCTACATTGAATTTTGCCATATTGGTTCTCCTTTCCCTCCGCTGGGAGAGTTCTAAAATATCATTTAGTGTTTGCTCTTTTCTGCGTCACGCCAGTTATCGCGGTAGCCGCCCATCAGATCCACAAAGCGCTTGGCGGTAAGATGGGGACGGGTGATGGCGCTGCCGACCACAACGGTGTGCGCGCCGAGATAGAGGCATTTGATGGCGTCCTCGGGCGTATAGATATGTCCCTCCATCACGAAATAGGCCTCGTCGCCCATATCGCGGCACATCCGGGCAAATTCCCGGAGATCGGGATATTCGATGGAAGCGGTCTCCTTGGTGTAGCCGTAGAGGGTGGGACCGACAATGTCCGCGCCCAGCTCCACCGCGCGCTTGGCTTCCTCATAATTCGAGATATCCGCAAAGATCATCGCCTCGGGGATCTCCTTTTTGACGATGGGGAGCAGCTCCCACGCGGGACGTCCCTCATGGGTGATCTGATCGGTGCAGTCAAGCGCGATGATCTCCGCGCCGGCCTCCCAGACCTGCCGGGCCGCCTCCAAGGTGGGGGTGATAAAGACGTCGGTGTCCTCGTGCCAGATCTTATAAAGACCGATCATCGGCAGATTCACCTTCGCCTTGATGGCACGGATCTGCTCCGGGGTATTGGCACGGATGCCGACGGCGCCCGCCCATTGGGCCGCCTCCGCCATCTTGACCACCATGTCGTCCGTATAGATCGGATCGTCCTTCTGCACCTGGCAGGAGACGATCAGACCGTTCTTAAAGCTCTCCAAAATCGCACGTTTTTTGGGGTCCTGTGTTTTCATATGTATCCTCCATTCTTCTTTTTGCCGCCGCTTCGGCTGCCGTTATTTTGAGCGGCTCCCCTCGGGGAAAGGCCTATAAAAAAGCCGCCGCTGTTATCCTTATGGTCTACCATAATTATAACAGCAGCGGTTTTCAAATTCAATAGTTTATTTGCAATCTCTTGCATTTATTTTCATTTTTGAACGAATATGAAGTTTTCCGGCGCCTCCACCGGCTCTTTTGGCTCACTGCAAAAAACTTTATCAAACGCCGAAAGATCCGCAAGCGTATAGAATCCCCGCTTCCCCAGCTTGGAATCATCCACCAGAAGATAGCGGTGCTCGGCGTTCTCCATGCCGATGAGCTTCATGTTGGTGCTTGCCATATCGAGGTCGAAGCATTTTCCCTCGGTGAGGGAAAGCCCGTAGCAGCCGATAAAGGCGTGCTGAAAGCGGAAGTTGCTGAGCATCTGCTCCGAAAGCGTGCCGGTGAACATATTGTGGTGAGCGTTGTAGATGCCGCCGACCATAATCAGCTCCGCCTTGGGGTTCTTTACCTGCCCCAGCACCAGCTCACTGTATGTGACGATCTGGACGTCACGGCGCAGGAGGATGGCCGCCAGCGGCGCAAGGCTCGTCCCGCAGTCCAAAAATACGGTATCGCCGTCGCACACCGTCTTGGCGGCTTCCGCGGCCACCGCCAGCTTTTCCGCATGGTTGATCTGGGTCTTGCTGCGCATGGCAAGCTCCCCCATGCCCAAAATTTCATCGGCCCCGCCGTTCTTGGTGGCGCCGCCTTTGACACGGGTCAGCTTTCCCTGTCGTTCCAGTTTTTCCAGATCCCGGCGGATGGTCGCTTCTGAAGTACCGAGCGCTGCGGCAACCTCCTTCAGATTGATCACCCCACGCTCATGGATCTCCCGCAGGATATACAGGTTGCGCTCTGATGCGATCATAGAAATCTTCTCTCCTCTTGTTCCGTTCTGCTATGGGGCCGAAAGTCGATGCCGGTCTCCCGGCGGACGGCGTCCATCACCCGGATGGCCTGCCGTGACCACTCCCCAAACACCGCGGCAGATTGGGTCCCCTGCACCGCGGCAATAAAGTCCTTTACCTCATAATACATGTCCTCAGGGATTACTTCAATACCCAGTGGGGTCCATTCGCCATTTTTTTCCGATTTTGGCTTCCATTTTGCCCAGGAGGGCGCCGCCACCGGCCCAAACTGCAGGGTTCCCCCTTCCCCGGAAATCTCCGCAGGCAGCAAACTGTCATGCACCTTGCTGTAGGTGAGCCGTGCGTAGTGCCCCGCGTATTCCGCGGTGAGGCCGCCCAGCCCGTCAATGGATCCGGGCAGAAAGCACGCCTCCGCCTTTATCCTTTGCGGAGCGCCCAGAAGCATCACCATCATATGGACGCAGTAGACGCCGATATCCATCAGGGCGCCGCCCTGCATGGCAGGGTCAAAGGCGTTTTCGGTGACACCGGCCTTCCACTTATCATAGCGGGAGGAATACTGGCAATAGGAAAAAGACGCCGTTCTGATGGGACCAATCTCTTCCAGCTTCTGCCGGATGACCGGCAAAAGAGGGTCGTGAGCGCTGCGCATCGCCTCCATGAGGATGACGCCGTTCTCCTCTGCAGTTTTCATAAGAAGCTCAAATTCCGCAAGGCTCGGGGCCATCGGCTTTTCGCAGAGGACGTGCTTTCCGGCTCGGAGCATCTGAAGGGTCTGCTCCACATGGCAGACGTTGGGACTGGCAATATAGACGGCGTCTACGGTATCATCCGCCGCGAGAGCCTCCAGCGTCCAGTGCGCGTGGGGAGCCCCCCGCTTTTCCGCGAGCGCGCGGGCCCGTTCCTCGGAGCGGGAATAAACCGCCGCCAGCTCAAATTCCGGACAGAGCCTTGCCCCGTTCAAAAACCAGTCGGTAATAAAATTACTGCCGATCATACCAAATCGAACCTTCAAGAGAACACACCTTTCCTGTTGGGGAAGAAAAGCCTCCACGGGGTGCGTGGAGGCCTTCCCGGTCTCAGAATAATTTTAGGCGCCCAGCATAGCCGCACCGATGATCCCGGCGTCATTCCCGAGGGTGGCCTTGAGAATGGCGGGCGGGGCGATCAGGTCGGCGGCATAGAGGGTGTCATGCACCAGACGCCGAACCGGTCCCAAAAGATTTTCGCCCTCATTGCTGAGTCCGCCGCCCAGAATAACCACAGAGGGGCGGAACGAGATGACCAGACTCCCGATGCCGGCTGCCAGATAGCCCTCGTAGTTTTCCACCACGCGGATGGCGGCCTCGTCTCCCTTTTTGGCGGCGTCGAACGCGGTGCGACCGTCCACCTTGGAGATGTCGTTGCCGCACATTTCCCGCATCAGGCTGTTGGGGTACATCGCCATCATCTCGATGGTCTCCCGGATGAGAGCGGTGACGGAAGCATAGGCCTCCAGACACCCGCGGCGTCCGCAGGTACAGCGCACCCCGTTATAAACAAGGGTGGAATGACCCGGCTCGCAGCCGTAGCCATTGCCGCCGAGATAGATCTTTTTATCCATGATGAAGCTGCCGCCGACTCCGGTGCCGAGGGTGAGCATCATGACGCTGTCATAGTCCTTGGCCGCACCCGCCAGCGACTCTCCCAGCGCCGCGCAGTCCGCGTCATTCGCGATCTTCACGGGGATATCCCAGTATTTCTTAAACTCCCCCGCGAGATCGGCGTTTTTCCAGCCGAGGTTATTCGCGAAGACGATGTGCTGTGTGTTGGGTTCGATGGTGCTGGGTGCGCCGATCCCGACATAGTCGATGTCCTTTTCGGTAAGGCCCGCCTTGCGGAGGACCTCCCGCCCGGCGTCCGCCATATCCTTTACCACAAACTCAAAGGGGCGGTTCCCCAGCGTGGGGATGCTGTGCCGCGCCAGAAAATGATAATTCTCATCGATGACACTGGTCGCGATGTTGGTTCCGCCGAGATCGATACCGAGATAATATTTCATGGATTTTTCTACCTCTCTTCTGCTCTGCGCCGCAAAGGGCGCCTTGTGAAGAACGGAGCTTAAACGCCCGCGTTCTTCAGGGTGCTGTCAACGAACTGCTTGGCGCGGGGGATGCCGCCCTCGTCCAAATGCTCAATGATCAGGGGCATATTGGGATGATGCTTCGCCAAGAGGCGAACATACAGGTCATAATTGAGGGAACCAAGGCCGGCGGCGGGCAGCTCCACATCGCCGGAACCACGGAAGGAGTGAGAGGCGTCGGCGTCGATGTCCGCGTGCTTCTCCTCCACGCTCTCCGCGAGCTTGCAGTCCTTGGCGTGCGCCACGCGCATATAGGGAGCGAGGCGGTCGAAGATCTTCTCCAGCTCCGCGTCCATATTGCCGATATTGGCGCCGGTAAAGTAGTTGGTGGGATCACAGATGAGGGCGAGGTTCGGGGAGTTAACGTCCTTAAAAAGACGCTCCACCTGCTCCACGCTGCCGATCACGTTATTGATGTAGTTTTCGACGATGAAGGTCACGCCGTTCTCCTCGCAGCATTTCACGAGGTCCTTGATGATGGCGAGCGCCTCCTGATACGCCTCCTCGGAGGCGTTCTTGTCGTCCCAGACCCAGTCGCTTTCCGGATTGTAGGTGCCGGTCTCGCTGGCAATGTAGCCGCAGCCGAGCTTTCTCGCAAAGCGGATCATCATCTTGAAGTAGTCGATGTTCTCCTGGCGCTTCTTGGGGTCGGGATGAACAAAGTTCGTGTAGGCGGAGAGCGCCACGACGGGCAGGTCCGCCTCCCGGAATTTATTGCGGATCTCCTCCGCCTTCTCGTCGGTCAGCTCGCCGCGGGTCGCGTCACAGTCCTTGAAGGAGACGTCCAGCTGCACGCAGGAGAACCCCTGCGCTTTGATGCGGCGGATGGTTTCGTCAATGGTGCAGGGATAATAACCGGTAAAAATGCCAACAGGGATCATGTTTTTTCCTCCTTATTTTGCGTTAAGAACCTCATCGAGGCTGACGGTACGTTTTTGGGCGATGGACTGATAGCAGGCTTCCACGCAGGCAATGGTCTTAATGTTGTCGGGGACGTTGATCTCCGGCTCCTCCCCCGCCTCAATGGCGCAGAGCAGGCTCGACATGGTGCCGCGGAAGGCGTCCGGGAACCAGACGGTATCCCACTCGGGAGCGATCCACTCATTGGGGAACTGATTACAGGTCATCTTGAAGGTGCTGGGGCAGTGCTCGGGGTACTGCGGCCAGCCGACGGTGCCCTCGGCAAAGCCATCGGTGCCCTCGACACGCCACTTGATGTAGGTATCCTTGATGCAGGGATCGTTGGGCCACGCCCAGACGTCATCGAGGGAGGTCGCCATCAGGCCGTTCTTATACTGATAGGTGTACTGGGTGATGCCGTCCTTATGCGCGAACTTGGTGCGGGGATCGGTGCGGCAGACACAGGTGATTTCCTCAGGGTCTCCGAACAGATAACGGAAGATATCCACATGGTGGATGCCCATGCCGAAGATCTCCAGCTTATCGTATTCCTCCAGGAAGGTCTGCCAGTGAGGAATGGCGCGCATCTCGATGGAGGCAATGACGGGATCGCCGAGATACCCCTTATCCAGAACATACTTGAGGGCGCGCATCGACTGGTCATAGCGCATATTGGAATTGACAGCGACCGGGATGCCCGCCTCACGGCAGAGGCGTTCGGTCTCACGGGCGTCCTCCAGAGACATGGCGAGGGGCTTCTGACAGAGGATGCCCTTGATGTTCTTGTGCTTCACCGCCTCGCGCACCACCGTCAGCTGCTTGTCGGGAGGAATGGCGATATCCAGAATCTCCACCTCGGGGTCCTGCAGCATCTCCATCCAGGAATCATAGGTCTTGGGGATATTGTACTGCCTCGCGACCGCTTCGCTCTCCGCGCGGGAGAGGGAGGTGATCGCGTAAGGAGAAAATCCCATGTCGGTGTAAGCCTTCAGCTGGCAGTCGCGCATAATGAAGCCCGCGCCCACACAGGCAATGCGCCAATCCTTGCGCTTCGGCATCGGAGGCAGTGTCGCAGCTACGATTTCGTTCATCAGAGTTTTTTTGTCCATAGCAAATTCTCCTTTACAGATTTATTTCTTACTCTAAAAATACTCCAAAATGTTTCAAAAATCAACATTCGCGAAAAAGTTTGAACATTTGTACCTTGTTTCAGAGCATTTTTCGGTATTATGCACAAAAGGATGCCGGGATCAAAACCAGTGGTGTTTCAATCCCGGCAGGATGCCTCGTCCTTACTGGCGGACGGGCTTTGCACGGTTGTAGGCCGCCAGCAGAATGATGAGGACTACACCCATGATGAGATTACGGATACTGTCGGTGACCTGCAGAACCGCAAGGCCATTGGACAGGATGATGAACAGGAGGGCGCCTGCCGCCGTACCGGTGTAGCTTCCCTTACCGCCGGAAAGCAGCGTACCGCCGATGACGACCGCGACAATGGAGTTCATGGTCATGATGTCATAGATACCGCACTTGACGTAGCTGGAATCCGCGGCGCCGATAAAGCCCGCGATACCGCCCAGCACGCCCGCGATGGTATAGTTGAGCATCTTGATCTTGGTGGTATTGATACCGGTGAGGTAAGCCGCGCGGTTATTATTGCCGGTGAGGGTCAGCTGCTGGCCGTAGCGGGTACGGGAAAGCAGGAAGAATACCAGCAGGAAGAAGATCGCGGCAATAAAGACGAGATGGGGGAAGAAACCGCCGATACGGGTGGTGATGGCGTCTCTGAACCACTGGGGAGCGCTGGTATGCTCCGGGGTACCACCGGTCAGAACATACTGCAGTCTGGTGACAATATTGGAGATATAAAGAGTGACGACCATGGGGGGCAGACCCGCCTTGACCGAGCCGACGCCGTTCAGGAAGCCAATCGCCGCGCCGATGGCGAGGCAGAGCAGGAACGCGAGCAGGGTGAGCCCGAAGCTGGTCTCTCCGCGCATGACGACAACCGTCATCAGGGCGGTCATGGACATGGTCGCGCCGACGGACATATCAATGCCGTCCGAGATGATGACCAGAGTCTGGCCCGCGGAGGCGATGAGCAGCATGGAGGTCAGCGCCAGGATGCTGCCGAATGCCACGGGATTGAAGCTCTTGGGGTTCAGAATGACCGTGAGGGCAAAGAGCAGGACACTGATGATGAGCGCCATTCCGATCTGATTGGATTTTACGAAAGTCTTAAACTTTCCGGAGGCTTCTTTGTTTTTCATTTCTGTTCCCCTCCTTCCGGCACGATCTGTTTCTTAATGCCCTTCAGAAGGGTCTCACGCTGCGCTCTCACCGCGAAGATGGTGGTGATAAGACCGATCAGAATGATGGTATCGGACACGAGGTTGTGCCAATAGGTGTTGAACTGACCGGGCAGCATCGAGAAAATCTTGGGCACCGAGGTCTGAATAAAGAGCTGGAAGCCGACGCCGAACAGGGCGCAGGGCATGGTGCCCCAGCCGCCTGCCATCGAGATACCGCCAAGGATACAGGCGCTGATGGACTGCAGGCCGTAGGCTTCACCGGTGATGGGGTTTCCGGTGGAATAAGCCGCGGTGTAGCAAAGGCCGGCGATTCCGGTAAGGAGACCGACGATGGCATAGACCTTGACCTTGGTCGCGGGGCTGTTGATACCGGTGGCGAAGGCGTTGCGCTCATTGCCGCCGATGGCATAGACGTGGTTCATAAGCGGCGTCCGCTTGAGGTAGACCCACCCCAGATAGCAGAGCACGATGATGATGACGCTGGTGGGCAGGAAGCCGCCCCACAGCTTATCATAAAAGCGGTTGATCTCGGAGGCCACCGTTCCGCCGGGTGCGGGACGGATCATCAGGTTGATGCCCTTGACAATGTAGATCATGGCATAACCCGCGAGAAGCGGTGGAATTCTGAGATAGGAAACGATCACGCCGTTGAGGGTCGCAAGCAGGACGCTGGCCGCAACGGTCAGGACCCACGCCAGCGCAACCGGCATTCCGGTCCACTCGGGCAGCATGACGGCGAGAACGTTGGCAAAGCTCATCTGGATACCGATGGAGATATCGATGATGCCCATGAGCATCAGGAGCGCCTGTCCCATTGTGACCAGGATCAGCGGCGCGTAGTTCTTAAAGATGGAGGCAAAGCTGCGGTAGGTCCGCATCGAGAAGAAGTTGCCGGGATCCCGCACAAACTGGATGATGAGATAAAAAACCAGAGCGCCAAGGAAAAGAACCAGTCCGGAAAACGCCGGGGACGCCTTTAGTTTATTGAATTTTTCTTTCATGCCTCAGACGCCTCCTTGTTCTTATCGTTTTCGCCCAGACCAAGCATCGCCGCAACCAGTTTCTCCTCGGTGCGGTCGCTGCCCTGCAGGTGCGCGCTGATCCTGCCCTCATAGAAGACATAGATCCGGTCAGAGATCTCCAGAAGCTCCTCGTTATCACTGGAAACATAGATCACGCTCATTCCCTGTTCCATGCACTTTTTGAGGATGGCGTGGATCTCGTGGCGGGAATGGATGTCAACGCCCTTGGTGGGGTCGTCCAGCAAAAGGAGCGAGGGAGACAGCGCCAGCCACCGGCCGACGACCAGCTTCTGCTGGTTACCGCCGGAAAGCGAGTTCGCGGGGTGATCCAGGCTGCCTGCTACAATGTTATAATCGTCCATCGCCTGCTGTGCAAAGGAGCGTACCGTCTTGGGAGAAAGGCGGGCAAAGAGCTTGCCTTTGGTCGCCTTACCGGCAAAGATGTTCTCCGCCACACTGCGGATCGGGAAGATGGACTCACGGGCACGGTCGCCGCTGATGAAGCCCATGTCATCCTTGATGGCATCCGCAGGGCCACCGTAGTGGACCTCCCGGCCCTTGTAGGTGATAGTACCGCCGGAGGCCTTCTGATCTGCCAGAATGGCGCGGATGAAGTCCGCCTGACCCTGTCCGTCCAGACCGCCGATGCCGACGACCTCGCCGCGATAGGCGCAGAAGTTGACCGAGTCGATCTTGGGCGGAAGCGAAAGCCCCTTGATATCCAAAAGGAGGTCCTCCTTCCGGTTCTCGTGGACGGTGTGGTTCACGGAAACGGAATGATCGGGACGCTTGCCGGTCATGTGGAATACGATCTCATCCAGATTCATTTCACTGATCTTGCCGCTCGCCACCGTTTCGCCGCCCTTGAGGATGGTGCAGCGGTCGCAAATCCGGAAGATCTCTCCCATGCGGTGGGTCACGATGATGATGGAAAGGCCCTGCTTTTTCAGCTCCTCCAGCACCTCAAATACCGTATCGACCTCATCGGAGTGCAGCGAGGCGGTCGCCTCGTCGAGGATCAGGATCTTTGGCTCCAGCGCAAGCGCCTTGGCGATCTCCACCATGCTCTGGGTGCTGGGCATGAGGAACTGCACCAGCGCGTCGGGGTCCGCATTGATTTTCAGCTTTTTTAAGTAATACTCGGTCGTTTCGCGGGCCTTTTTGCGGTCCACGGCACCGAGCCTGCCCATGGGCTCCGCGCCCAGTGCAATATTGTCTGCAATACTCAGCTGCGGGATCAGGGAAAGATCCTGATAGGCCACTGCGACGCCGCATCTTCGGGCGTCGGCGCCGGATTTGATCTCCACAACTTTTCCGTCGATTTTAACCTCTCCCTCATTCGGGTTGACAAGTCCGCTCAGGACCTTGACCATCGTGGATTTGCCGCTGCCGTTGGAACCGAGCAGCGCCATGATCTCACCGGAATTAACCTGCAGAGAGGCGTGATTGAGCGCCCTTACAGCGTCAAAGTTCTTACTGATACCAGTCATTTGCAGCAAGGAGCATCCCTCCAATTCTCCATAATTTATAGTCGATCCGCAGGATAAGCGGAACAATTTTCAAATTTAAGTGTTTTGTTAAAAGGAGTTTTCCATGAATGGGGTTCCTATGGGAACGGCTCCCACCGACGGACCGATTGGCCCGCCGGCGGGAGCCGAACGCTGTGCGTTAATTCTGATTGCCGGCCGTTATTCCTTATTTAAAATAGGCAGCCTTAGCCTGCTCAACGGTCATGTAGGAAGAAACAGAGGTGGAATCAGAGAGATCCTTAACGGAATCCAGCTTCTCCTGCATGTTGTCATAGGTCATGATCCACTGAGGATCATAATAGATTACGCCGTCCTTCAGCTTGGCAGAATCCAGCTCGTTGCCCTGCTTGAGGTTGATAGCAACAGCCAGAGCGGTCGCACCGATTCCGGGAGGGTTCTCAACAACGATGAACGGGCAAACCAGCTCATCCTTATTGATGTCAGCGATACGGCGGATCCAGTTGATCTCCTCGGAAGAGGTGATGCAGCCGGGATAGCCGGCGCCGGCTTCCTCGTAGGCATCCATGATGCCGTTAGCGGCTTCCTCGTTGATGATGCCGTCAAACTCCAGACCAGAGGAGAGGATCTGGCTCATCAGCTGCTTCGCGGTAACGTCGTTCCACTGATGCGCAACGGACTTAACGATCTCGAGGCCAGCGGCGGGGAGATCAGCAGCCCAGCGGGCGTCACGGATGGCGGTAGCGGAGTTGCCCTCGATACCCTTGAACTGAACAACCTTAGCGCCCTTACCGAGAGTGGCGATAACGAAGTCAGAAGCCTTCTTGGCCCAGGCATCCTGGTCAACAACAACGTTGGTGATCTTATCGGAAGGATAGATGCAGTCGGCGTTGACATAGACGATGCCAGCCTCGATGGCCTTGTCGATTACAGCATCAAGACCGGTCGCCGCGATGGGGTTAACGATGATGATGTCATAACCATTGTTGATGGACTCCTCGAGCTGCTGAGTCTCGAGAGCGGGGTCGTTGTTCGCTACGAAGCTGTTGTACTCACTGATGAGACCGGCTTCCTTAGCAACACCGACAGCTTCCGTCATCTGCTCCTCGTAGACAGTCCGGTAAGGGTTGCCTTCGATGATCGCGTTGTGAGAAGCTACCTTGAACCCATTCGTTGCGGGTTCGTTGGGTTCGGCCGGGCCACCACAGGCAACAAAAAGAATTGCCACCATGAGCACAGCCAGAAGAACGCTGAGAACTTTTTTCATGGGATTTCCTCCTTTTAATATTTATAACCAAGGGCGCGGAAATCGCGTCCACGATTATCACTGATAAAAGCCGGAATATTGAACTGCGAGCCCATTTTCTTGTTTTCATTTTAGCACATTTGCTTGCAATTCTCAACATATTCTTGCATTTTTGTACGTCTCATACAAATTTGAAACGTGGAATTTGTCACCATTCCGTAGAGAAGCTTTCTCCCTTTTGGAACGCCCGGGAGGCGTCCTTGAGGGCAGCGGCAAAATTGCCGCGGATGGTGGACTGACAGACACCGTTCTGCTCCACATAGAGCCGGCGCTGTCCCGCGTCAAAGAAGCGAAGCACATCGTCCTGCTTTTCCGCATTACGGTAGGTATAGCGCAGGGTGAGGACCGGTTCCCCGGAAAGAGGGGGCGCCGTTTGGAGAACGGGACCGTCCGCTGCCGCAGAGGTGGCGAGCCCATAGAGCTTCCGGAACCGCTCGGCATCCACCGGGGCGCCGTTTTCGTCTTTCACCTGCAGATCCTTCGCATCCTTGCCGGAAAGGAACCAGGTGTATTCCTCCTCGGGCAGGGTGATCGTGAGACTCTTCACATCGCTGATGAAGGGCGACACGAACCAGCGCAACACAAGATCGTTATACTCAATGTGCAGAAAATCCAGATCGAGAATGCGGTAGACGACGCCTTCGTCATCATAGGTCACGATGTAGTCCTCGCCGAGACGGCTGACCTTAAGGGTATGGGAAACCGTCGGAATGTCTTCCCCGTTCTTATAGTCAAAATCATACTGCAAAAGAGGACGGTCAAAGCCATACCCCGCAAGCTCGGCTTCGGTGCAGTTGTAATCCACAATGCCCTCCGAAATGAGCCCGGTCATCTGCGTGACCAGCGTCATAAGCCCGTTGGGGTTCGCCTCATGCAGAGCCGGCTCCATCACCAGATGGGTAAGGGCGCCGTAGCTGAGGCCGAGAAGCTGCAGCTCGGGGCGCTCCGGCAATACGGCCTTCAGAACGATGGGTTCCTCCATAAGGCTGCCGCTGATGGTGATGTCCTGCACCTCCGCCAGAGGCGAGGAGGTGGCCGGGGACGGGACAATGACATAGTCGATGTAGTTTTCCACCGGCATGGTGAAGCGGATGCTGCGCCCGTTCTTCATAATCATGATCTCGCTGCCGCCCTTTACCATAAAGTAGCGTCCGTCCGAGATCGGTTCATGGCTGCCAATCAGCAGCTCCAGCGTTCCCCCGTCGGTATAGGTGACTCTGACCTCTGCCTCGGGTTCACTGAGACCGTAGTCCGCCGCATGAGAAAGATCCCGGGAGACAACACTTTGGTACTGCACCGAGGAGGTCTCATCCAGAAGCATGAGGAGATAGTCGTGGATGACCAGCTCCGCGGGGATGTCCTCAACGGTATAGGCGCCATCCTTACCGGTGACGGTATAGCTGCCGTTTTGGTTTCTGACCTCCACAAGGGCGACCTCCCCGGAGGGACGGTTCACCAGATAATTTATCTCCTCTGCGGGGGGCGCGGGCTTCTCCTCCGGAGCGGACAGGAGAAACCAGACGCCGGCGCCCAGAACAAGGGCGACCGCCAGAACGATGATCAGCGATTTTACAGGTTTACTCATTATTTATGCCTCCTGCCGAGCCAGACCGCCACGCCGACGCCCAGCACCACCACGGGGATGGCCAGAACAAAGAGGTAACCCAGACGGTCTCCCTGCGCTTGGGTGAGATTGAGGGCGTTTCCGACGATGCTCTTGGGGGTCACGGCAATCGCGTCGGAGCGTTCACAGAGATCATTGAGCACATGGATGAGATATTCTCCGTTGGCAAAGGAGCGATTGCCCACCGCGTAGTTGGCCAGAAGCTCGGTCGAGCCGGAAACCAAGATGTGAGAGCTTGCCTTTTCGGCGTTCCCGTTCTGGGAATCCAGGAGGCGGTAGGAGCAGAGCACCATCGCCGGCAGGGGGCCGCGCTGCGCGGCATCCGACGCGGTGAAGCTGTCCCCCGCATCGGAGGGACGCACCCCGCTCGTTTCCCCGAAGCGGAGAAGCTCCTCGGTAAAGTAGTTTTCCTGCTGACGGAAGGTGATCTCCAGCGGGCGGCTCACCGGGACCAGCATGGGGACCGACCGGTCCGCCATCTTGGAGGAATAATGCTCCTCCGCATAGTCCGCGATGGCATAGAAGGGTTGGGTGAAGTAAACCCGGTCCTCCTTGGTCTCAAAAACAAGGCCATCCCCGATCTTGACGCCCCATTCCGCCAGGAACGCCTCGGTATTGGAGAGGGGAGGCTGCTCGGGGCTTGCCGTATAGAAGAGGGTCTTGCCGTAGGCGCCGCCGTTTTTGAGGAAGGCGTCCAGCATTTCGATCTCCTCCGCGGAAAGGTCGGTGATCGGTGCCGGAAGGAGGGCGATCTTCGCATCCTCCGGCAGTCCTCCGGTCAGGAGGTTCACCTTCTGAACATCGTAGTTGTTGGTGGTAAGAAGCCGCAGGAACGGCTCGGAGACGGTCTCTCCGTGGCCGGTAATGACCGCCACGACGGGAATCTCGTCCCCGGAAAGGGCCAGCACCGCGCTGAGAATGGCTTCTTCCGCGCGGGAGGAAGCGATCTGCGGCCGCCCCTTCTGATCGTAGGTGTAGTTAAAGAGCTCCTCGGTTTTCACGAGGCGGTGCCGCTCCCCGGAGGTTACCAGCACGTCGCCGTGCTTCATGGTGAGATCGGGGTAGGACGCCGCGAAGGTCGGGTCGGAGATATAGTCGATATACTCGATCTCGATGGCGTCGGAATAGCGGGCAAACTGGCGCATGACCTCGTTGGCCTGCGCGTTATAGGTGGAATTGTTGCGGAAGGTCTCCTCGGTGGCCAGCACCTGAATCTTGAGAGGCTCTTCCAGCTTTTCGATGTAGGAAACGGTCTCCTCCCCCAGTCCGAACAGACGGTCCCGGGTGAGGTCGATGGAAAGCGGATACCGGTCGGCGAGCGCTCCGGCGGCGATGTTGAGGAGGATCACAATGACGAGACCCAGCGCCATCAGCGCCGCGTAAATGCTCTTCACACCGGTCTTTCGGTTTAATATCTTTTTCATCACAGCGCACCTCCTTTAAGCCACTCTGCGCTTTTCCACCGCGCAGATAGTAAAGAAAGCGAACAGTGCGGTCACGCTGAGATAGAAAATCACATCGGCCAGATCAAAGATTCCGAGGGTGAAGTGCTGGTAGTGCGTCTGGAAGGAAAGATCCGTCACAAAGCCTGCCAGCCGGGAATTGCTGATGAGCGCGGAAACCGAATCCAGAAGCATCAGGAAGAACCCGACCGCAAACCCGCCGATCGCGGCGATGATCTGGTTTTCCGTGAGGGCCGAGATAAAGAGTCCCACAGCGATGAGCGCCGCGCCCAGAAGGAAAAGCCCCAGAAAATGACCGAGGATTACGCTCCATTCCACCGGAGCATAGACGGAAAGCACCGCCGCCTCTACCAGTGTGATCGCCATCGCGGCGAGGTAGACAATGAGCGCTGCCAGGAGCTTGCCCATCACAATACCGGTGGTGGAGACCGGCGCCATCAAAAGGAGCTGATCGGTCTTGGCACGCTTATCCTCACTCATCAGCCGCATGGTGAGGATGGGAATCAGGAACAGCGTCACCGTAAAGAGCATTTCAAAAAGGGAACGCATATCCGTGGAATTGCCGAAGATGTTATAGCGGTAAAAGAAATAGCCCGCAAAAAGGTGGTAGACCGCAAGGAAAACATAGCCCAGCGGGGTATCAAAATAGGCGTTGATTTCACGCTTCAGGATTGCCGTCATGCGTCTGCCTCCTCTCCTCTGCGTTCCGCGCCGACCAGACGGAGGAAGACGTCCTCCAGGGTGACGTGGGCGCTGTGGGTCGAAAGAAGCGGCAGCTTGGCCTCCGCCAGGGCATTAAACAGGTCGCGGCGGATATCCGCCTTCTCCTGTCCCCGGATGGTGTATTCCCAAACGCCGGGCTCGACCTCCCTGCCCGCCTCCACGCTTTCGATGCTGGCCGCTTTGCCGAGTGCCGCCGTGACGGCCCCGGGCGCGCCCTCGATGAGTGCGGTGCAGCTGTTTTTGCTCTGCATGGCGTTTTCAAGGTTCTCCGGGGTGTCGTCCGCCACAATGCGTCCCCCGTCCAGAACGATAACCCGCTCGCAGACTGCCTGAATCTCAGAAAGAATGTGAGAGGAGAGAATGACGGTGCGGTCGGCGCCCAGCTCCCCGATGAGGGTGCGGATCTCGATGATCTGCGTAGGGTCCAGTCCGACCGTCGGCTCATCCAGAATGAGCACCTCGGGGTCTCCCAGAAGCGCCGCCGCCAGCCCGACACGCTGCCGGTAGCCCTTGGAAAGGTTCTTGATGAGGCGGCCCAGAACGTGCGCGACACCCGCCTTTTCCGCGACCGCCGCGACCGCGGCCTTCCGCCCGGTCCGGAGCTTCTTGAGATCATAGACAAAGGTGAGGAATTCCTCTACCTTCATATCGACATAGAGCGGCGGGATCTCCGGCAGATAGCCGATGTGGCGCTTGGCCGCACCCGGTTCCTTCGCAATATCCACGCCGGCGATTTTCACAGTTCCCTCCGTCGCGGCAAGACAGCCCGCAATGATGTTCATCGTGGTGGACTTGCCGGCGCCGTTGAGTCCCAGAAGTCCCAGCACCTGACCGCGCGGCACCGAAAAGCTCACATCCGAGAGCGCTTTTTTGGTGCCATATTCCTTGGTGATATGACTCACCTCAATCATGCGCGGCTCCTCCCTTCTTTTTTTGGTAACGCCGTCCCCGGCGGTCGGTGACTCAGAGCCATTTTAACGGCTCGTATTTCTTTTCAGCTGTTATTGACGACCTGCTCCAGAATCCCGATGACCGTGAGGAGTTCTTCCTCCCGGGCGGGAGCGGCATGCGGGTCGCGTTCGATCTCCCGCAGGAAGGAGCCGAGCTCCTCATAGAACATTCCTGTGGGCGGCAGATTGATGCCGGTGGGAATGAGCCGTTTTTCCTCAATGTCAAAGGTTTCCGGCTCATGGTCAAAGCGATAGGCGGTGAGGGTGGTGCCGTCAAAGAGGACGACCGCCTCCTCAAAATAGACCCGCCAGGTCGCGGTAAAGGGAATATCGGCGTTATACCAGGCCGCCTCCGCCGAAACGGTGGAGTCCCCAAAGCGGTAGGAGAAGCGGTAGTGCTCGTTGTAGCCCAGCCCCTCGCGTCCCACCGCGGTGTAGGAGAAGCTGTCCGGCCTGCCCCAGAGGCTCACGATGAGATCCAGATCATGGATGTGGAGGTCAAAGGGCAGATGGCCGCTCTTGGTCTTATCAAAGAGCCAGCCGTTCTTGACCCAGCGGGGGCAGGCGGAAAGGCGCAGGAACTGAGCGTCCAGCATTTTTCCGAAGCGTCCGCTCTCCACCAGCTCATGCAGCACCCGGGCGGGCGGAGAAAACTGGAGCACCTGCCCCACAAAGAGGCGGACTCCCATCTCCTTCGCGAGAGAAAACATCTCCTTCGCGTCCGCGAGGCTGAGCGCCAGCGGCTTTTCGCAGATGACGTGACGTCCCGCCCTCAGAGCGGCGGTCACATGGGTCTTGTGCAGAAAGGTCGGCGTGCAGACATCGCAAAGCTCCACCTCGGGGTCCTTCAGCATTTCTTCCAAATCCCGATAGTGCCGCAGATGATGCTCCTCGGCGGTTTTGGCCGCCTGCTCGGTGGGGTCGCAGACCGCGACCACCTTGCAGTCGGGAAGCTCCGCGTAGTTATTAAGATGGACCGTGCCCATACCGCCGACGCCGACGATACCGATCTTGATCAATGGTTTCATCTCCCTTTCTCTTTCGGAATGGGGACCGGCTTACAGATACTGACGCATATAGCGATAGGCGATCTCGATGCCGGTCTTTACGTCCTCAAGACAGCCCTCAAAGGCGCGGTCCTCCACCTCGATGCAGGCGGGGCCGTCATAGCGGATATCGTTGAGCGCGGAGCAGAAGGCGCCGAAGTCAACGCCGCCGAGACCGGGCAGCTTGGGAGAATGCCAGAGTGCGGGATAGGAGAACATTCCGTACTCGTTGACCTTATCCTGATCAATCTTGATGTCCTTGAAGTGGACGTGGAAGATGCGGTCCTTGAACTCATAGAGGGGCTTTATATAGTCCGCGCCGATGAGATAGGGATGGCTGGGGTCATAGTTGAGGCCCAGATTCTTGGAGGGGATCAGCTCAAACATCTTGCGCCAGATATAGGGGGTGGAGGCGAGGTTGTTGCCGCCCGGCCATTCGTCCTTTGTGTAATACATGGGGCAGTTCTCGATGCCGATGCGAACGCCGCACTCCTCCGCGTGGCGGACAATGGGAGTCCAGACCTTGACGTACTTTTCGAGGTTCTCCTCGACGGTCTTGTTCTTATCCTTGCCGATGAAGGTGGTGACCATGTTGACGCCCATCTTGGCGGAAACCTCAATGAGCTTCATCAGGTGGTCGATACACTCCCGCGCGGCTTCCTCGTCCGCATCCAGCGGATTGGGATAGAAGGCGAGCGAGCTGATGGAAACACCCTTTTTCTCGGCGTAGTCTTTATAATATTTCATCTTCTCCTCGGTGAGACCGTTGAGATCGATGTGGGTAACTCCGGCATAGCGGCGGGCGGCTTCGCCCTTCGGCCAGCAGCAGACCTCGACGCATTTGAAGCCGACGCCGGCAGCGTAATCAATAAGCTCCTCAAAGCTGAGGGTAGGAAGAATCGCCGATACAAGGCCCAGTTTCATCATGATAAATGTCCTCCTTTATTATAACTCTTGTCTAAATCATGCCAGGGAATCGAGCTTTTCCCGCAGGAACTGCACCGCGAGACGGATATCCGCGGTCACATCCCCGTTCACTTCCCGCTCGATGGTGAGATAGCCGTTGTAGCCCACATTCAGCAGCGCCTTCAGGTAGCTGTCCCAGCGCACGCTCCCCTGTCCCAGCGGCAGCTCGGTAAAGTAGGTGCTCACCGTATTGAGCGCCTCGATGCCGCCCTCGGCAAAGATGCCGTAGACCGTTTCGGGGCCGGCATAGAAGTTGCAGCGGCCGTCCTTGGCATGGGTGTGGACGATCTTGCTTCCGGCGGTGTAGACGCCCTCCACCTCGTCGTCCTTGGTGACCATAACGAGGTTGGCGGGGTCATAGTTGACGCCGACGCCGGGGCAGTCCCCAAGGAACTTCATGAGCCGCGCGACCGGCTCGGGGCCGGTTTCCACCGCGATGGAGGCACCGTGCTGCGCGGCATAGCCGCCGACCTCACGGCACGCTTCCTGCATATTCCTCCAGCGCTCACCGGTTTCGTCCTCCGGGACCCGCCCGATGTGGGTGGTGACAACATTGCAGTCCAGGGCGAGAGCCAGATCGACCGTTCTTTTCAGGTATTCGATCTTGTCGGGATTATCCGCCGCGATCTCAAAGCCATGCCCGCCCAGCTCTCCGCAGAGCGCGGTGACGGTCTGGTGACACTCCCGCGCCGTGTTCTTTACCTCGGCCAGTCTCGCCGCGGTCATCGTGCGGGGGTCCATCTCGTTCCATGCGTAGATCTGTACTCCGCTGGCCCCGCAGCGCTCGGAGGCACGAATGCCCTCCAGCAGCCCCACATGGAACCAGTCGGCTAACGTTCCGATCTTAAACATAGTCTCTCGCCCTCCTTATATTATAGCGATCCGGTCAGTCTTCCAGGCTGACCCAGCGGCGCTCTCTCGCGCTTTCCACGATCTTGTCGCAGAGGCGCATCTCTCTGAGGCCGTCCTCAAAGGTGGCGTAATCCTCGGGCTTGCCGCCGGCGATCGCCGCGTAGATCTTCTTAAAGTTCTGCTTGAAGGTATCGGGGAAGCCCTCCACATGGCCGCCCGGATAGCTGATGACCTGCTTGGTCTTATCACTGAGGATGGAGGGGTCCTTGACGAATTCGCCGTTGTCCCGCTCGCGGCGTCCGACCCAGAGCGCGTTGGAATTTTCGGAATCCCAGCGCATGGAGCACTTAGAGCCCGCTACGGCCACGATCATCTGGTTCTTGCGGCCGGCAAAGACCTGGCTGATATTGCAGCAGACATGAGCGCCGTTTTCCATGTGGAACAAAACGGAGGCATAATCCTCGGTCTTGATGGGAACCTCCTCATAGTCCTCCGGACGCAGCGCCATACCGGAATAGGTGGCGATCTCCTTGGTGGGCTTTTTGCGGGTCTTGTGGAAGATGGCGAAGTCCGCCAGCACCTCCACCGCCTTAAGACCGGTCACAAACTCCACAAGGTCCAGCCAGTGGGAGCCGATATCGGCAAAGGCGCGGGACGCGCCGGAAAGCTCCGGCTCCAGACGCCAGCTGTAATCGGTATCGAGGAACAGCCAATCCTGCAGATAGCCGCCGTGGACGGTATAGATATCGCCGACCTCTCCGCTTCTCACCATCTCGCGCATCTGGTACGCCATCGGGTAGAAGCGGCAGTTGAAGTTCATCGCGTTGATGAGGCCCTTTTCCTTGGCAACCTCATTGAGCTTGCGGGCTTCTTCCACGCTGCAGGTCATCGGCTTTTCGCAGACGACATTGACGCCGTGCTCCATCGCGTACATCGCGATGTCAAAATGGGTGGCATTGGGAGTGCAGATGTGGATGCAGTCCAAGTTTTCCTTGTCGATCATCTCCCGATAATCGTTATAGGCCTTCGGCACAAACATCGCTTTCGCCTTTTCCTCCGCACCGGAGGCTTCGGTGATCGCCACGACCTCCACATTGCCGAGGCGGCGCAGCTGCTCAATATGTACCGCACCGATAAAGCCAACGCCGACAACACCTGTTCTGATCTTTTCCATTCTGATAAACTCCTTTCTACCGCCCGGTAAGGCGTCCTCATTAAAAACTATCTGAGAAATAAAGCTCCGTCCATATTTTCATAGAAACGGAAATGATTATCCATAAAGTAGCGGGCAGCGCCGATCAGCTCCGCCGGTTCGGGGGCATTGCTGCACCGGATCTCGCAGTCATCCACAAACTGGCGGAAGCCGCAGACCGAAAGGTGACACCTGAGCCGCTCAAAGAAGTATCGTCCCAAGCGCCGGCCGTGACCGCCGATCACGGCCCGGGGCACGGAATAAACGGTGATGAGGTTCCCGAGGGCAAACGCCAGATCCGCCGCCATGGAGTCGATCATCCTTCTAAGGTCGGGGTCTCCGGCATCCGCCGCCCGGCCGATGGACTCATAGGTCATGGGGCCGAAGGCCTGTATTTTTTCCATGGGCATAAATTCCCGCGCCCGGTCCTCCAGAACGCTTTCCCCGATCTTCATTTCCAGACAGCCGCAGTTGCCGCAGCGGCAGAGGGGGCCGTTCCGATCCACCGAAAAATGACCGAACTGGGTGGTCATGCCGTTTCCACCCCGGAGCATCCCCCCCGCGGAAAACATCACGGCGCCGACGCCCCCGGAAAGGTTCACAAAGATGGACGCGTTCTCCACCTGAGGATCAAAGGCCTTCTCCGCGTAGGCAAAGCACGCTGTATCATTAAAGAAAGCAAGAGGAATCTCCGGCAGCGCCGCCCGGAAGCGGCGGATCACCCACTCCCCGGTCTTGACCGGCAGCACGCTGGAATACATCCGCTTGCGGACGGGGTCGATCATGCCGGGAACGATGACGCAAAGCGCCAGCACCCGGGTCTGTTCCCTCTTTTCACAGAGCGAGCCGATCAGCCGGTGGTAGGCGTCCAAAAGCTGATCCACCGAATCCTCCTCGTCCCGGTACACCGTCTCCTGATAGTGGGAAACGGTGCCGTCCAGCGCCGCGAAGCCCATCTGGAAGCGCTCGGCGCTCCAGCTGATGACCGCGATGAGGTTCTTTTCGTTCTCCACCCGCAGACTGTTAGGCTTTCTCCCCTGCCGGGTGGTCTGTCCGGCGCCCTCATCCACAATGAAATCCGCCTCGATCAGCTCCTCCACCAGAGAGGAAACCGTCGCCTTGCTGAGGTGCGAAAGCGAAGCGATAGAGGCCCGCGAGATCCCTTCATTCGACCGGACCAGCGCAAAAACCTGTTTCAAATTGTTTTGCTTTATCAACTGCTGGCTCAGCACTTTCAAAGGACTTCTTCTCCTCTCTCTGATGTCGTTCGGGGTTAGTTTGTTCAGCGCATTAACTAATTACAACTGGATTATATTACACGCTTTGCAGAAAGGTCAACCGCTTTTTGTAACTTTCGTCATGAATCCCTAAAAAAGCCGTTTTGTTTTATGCAACATGTCCTTTCCTCCTTTCCGCCCTCCCAAGTGATTCGTCCCGTTTCCTCCTTTAGGTGTTTCTTCCGTTTTTCTCTCCGCTTTGCGTCTGGGAAGAATTTTTTCCCTTGGAATGGTTGATTTTTTCCTTTCCTTGTCATAAAGTATAAGAAAAGGAAAAGAGGGAAGCATTTTATGGGTGAAATAAGGAAGGAACCGTTCGCTCATCTGCTCCGGAAAAAGGAGCGGATCATCCGGGTGGCGGCTCAGGGAGAGCCGGCTGACCTGGTGCTTAAAAACGCGGACTACCTAAATGTATTTACGAACCGTCTCTGTCATGCGGATATCGCCGTGGCGGAGGGAGTCATCGTCGGGATTGGGTGTTATACCGGACGGCAGGAGCTGGACTGCACCGGTCTTACGGTACTGCCCGGCTTTATTGATGGCCACATCCATCTGGAGAGCGCGCTGGTTTCTCCCGCGGAATTCGCACGGGCGGTGGTTCCCCACGGCACCACCACCATCGTGGCCGATCCCCATGAGATCGCCAACGTGATGGGGTGCGACGGCATCCAATACATTCTGGAGGCGACCAAGGGGCTCCCCCTCAGCGTCCGGGTGATGCTCCCCTCCTGTGTCCCCGCCACCCCGCTGGATGAATCCGGCGCGGAGCTGGACTATGCGGCAATCGAGCCGTTCTATGCTCACCCCCGGGTTCAGGGTCTTGCCGAGATGATGGACTTTGTCGGCGTGGTGCAGGCCGCACACGCCCCTCTGGAGAAGCTTACCGCCGCCGCGCTTCACCAAAAGCGGGTGGACGGCCACGCCCCCGGACTTTCAGACGGGGCACTCTGTGCCTACATCGCCGCGGGAGTCTCCTCCGACCATGAATGCACCAACCGGGAGGAAGCCCTCCGCAAGCTGGAGCTTGGTCAGTGCATTATGATCCGTGAGGGCACCGCTGCCCACAATCTGGAGGCACTGGTCTCGCTTCTCTCCCCTCAGTATGACGGGCGGTGCATTCTCTGCACCGATGACAAGCACCCGAACGATCTCCTTCATAAAGGCCACATCGACTACATCCTCCGGCAGGCGGTCGCGCTCGGCGCCGACCCCATCTGCGCCGTCAAGGCAGCCTCCTTCCATGCCGCGCAACACTTCGGTCTCGAGGACGAGGGCGCCATTGCCCCCGGCTATCGCGCCAATCTGGTGCTGGTGGAGGACCTTAAAGAATTTGCTGTGCAAAAGGTCTACCGGGACGGCGTTCTCACCGCGGAAAACGGGAAAGCCCTCCCCTTTCCGCTCCCGGAAATCAGCCCCACGCTCATCCGCCGCTCCCACGATACCTTCCGGGTCGGCGCTCTCACCGCAGAGAGCTTTGTCCTCACCGAGCCCCGCCCGCTGATCGGTATGCTGAAGGGGGAGATCATCACCGAGGATCTGGGGCTTGCCCACGGCATCGAGCCGCAAAGTGATATCCTCAAAATTGCCGTGGTGGAGCGCCATCACAACACCGGGCACATCGGCATCGGCTATCTGAAGGGCTATGGGCTGAAAGCCGGTGCGGTCGCCACATCCATCTCCCATGACTCCCACAACATCATTGTGGTGGGAACCAATGAGCAGGATATGGCGGATGCGGTGAACCGGGTTACGGCGCTGAGAGGCGGCATTGTGGTGCTCTCCGGGGGCAAAAGCCTGGCGGAGGTCCCGCTCGCCGTTGCCGGTATCATGAGCGAGGAGACGCTGGAGCAGGTAAACGACCGTTTGGAAGCCGCCAAGGCGCTGGCGTTCCGTCTGGGCGTCACGCCGGGGGTGGACCCCTTTATGACGCTCAGCTTTATGGCGCTGCCGGTCATCCCCGCACTGCGAATCACCACACAGGGCGTTTTTGACGTCACAAAGCAGCAATACTGGAAAAAAACATAATAAAAAAAGACCGTGTCGCTCCCGTTTGGAGAGATGCGGTCTTTTGGTTTTTACAAGACCGGTACCGTCTCTCTCGGTGGGAAACGGCAACGGAGAAAAAAGAAAAAGCAGCCTATCCTGCGATAAACTGCTCTTTTGCTTGGTGGACCCGAAGAGATTCGAACTCTCGGCCTCCGCGATGCGAACGCGGCGCTCTCCCAACTGAGCCACGGGCCCGAAACACTGCCTATTTATATTATCACTAATAAAAGGGGATGTCAAGAAAAAAAGCCCTCAATTTCGCGAAAAATTGAGGGCTTTTCTTTTATTTTACCGTGACGCCGTCAAAAGCCGCCCATGGCAGAACGGTGAGTCCATCCGAGACCGTTTCCCGGCTGATGCCGCGAAGGTTCCCGAGAAGGGTCCGCACGTTGCCGCTGATCATCGTCTCGGTGACGGCGCCCGCCAGCTGTCCGTTTTTGATGAGGAAGCTGTTCTTCGCCACGCCGGCAAAGTCGCCGTTCGCGGCCGGCTCTCCGCCCGAAAAACGATTGATGAGGATGCCGTTCTCGATGCCGGAAATCAGCTCCTCCAGGCTCTTTTCGCCCGGCTCCAGGAAATAGGCGCTGCTGAGGTTCCCCGCGCGGCGCTTCCCGGTCTTGCGGGCCGAATAGGCGCCGAGGACAAAGTTCTTAAGCACCCCGTCCTCAATGATGCTCATATTTTCGCTGCGGTAGCCCTCCTCGGTGAAGCGCTCTCCGCAGACGATCCGCTCATCCAGCGGGCGGGTGGAAAGGGTGAAGCCCGGGGCGGTGACCCGCTCCCCCAGCCGGTCCTTCCAGAGGCTGGTGCCGCCGATGAGGGCGTTGCCGCTCAGATAGCAGCCGACCATCGTCTCCAGGAACTCCCCGAGATAGGCGGGCGAAATGAGCAGCGTCCCGGTGAATTTTTCCCCGACCGGGCGCGCGGTGAGATCCGCCTCGGCGTCCCGGAGGAGCCGCCCGGTCATCCAGCCGTCATAAAGCGGCGTATCCAGGTGGTCTGCCACAGTGTAGGCGCCGTTAAAGGAGCCTGCTTTGTCGCCGTCGTGCGCCGAAAACATACTGCTGAAGGAGTAGTAGCCGCACTCCTCCCGAAAGCGAACGCCGTTGGTATTGAGATAAAGCTGCTCGCTGTGGTTGTGCTTCGCGATGAGCTGCTCCATCCGCACCTTGGGACATTCCTCTTTGACGGTTCCCATAAATTCACGAAGCGTTTCAAACAGACGGTCGCGGTCCTCCCGGAGAGCGCCGCTTGCAAATTCTCCGTTCTCGGTGAGGGGGGCGATCTCCTCCGCCTCATCCTGCTCCGCCGCCTCCGCCGCCGCCATGCAGTCCTTTACGGCACGGTCGATGGTTTCCTTTTCGAGATTGTTGACGGCGATGGTGCCGGCTCTCTGATCCTTCAGCGCCTTGAGCACCAGACTGGAGGTAAAGACCGAGCGCATCAGGCTGAACTCGCCGCTGTCGATATTCATTTCATCCAGCTTCGCATCCGCGGTGGAGGCGCTGGCCGCGTCGGCTCCCGCCTTTTGGAGCGATTCCAGCGCGTAGCTTGCCGCTTCTTCCAGTTTCATCATGCCTGTTCCCTCACTTTCCTGCCACGTTGACTTTACACTTCACAGCGGGACCTCCCATGCCGACCGGCATGGGCTGCTTTTTGCCGCAGGTCCCGTTCCCGCTCCAGACCATATCGTCCGAGAGCATATCCACCGTTTTGAGCATATGGAAGGCGACGCCGGAGATGGTGGTATCCCGAAGGGCGCGGCCGAGCTTGCCGTTTTTGATCTCGTACCCCATCATGATGCCGAACATGAACTCGCCGGTGGTGTCCGCCTGACCGTTGTTGGTCTGGGTAAAGCAGTAGCCGTGGTCAATGGAGGCAATCATATCCTCCAGCTTATCCTTTCCGGGGAGGATGGCGGTGTTGCGCATCCTTATGAGCGGCTCATCGGAGAAGCCGAAGGCGCGGGCATTGCCGCAGGGCTCCATGCCGAAATCGGCGGCGGTTTCTCGGTTATTCATATACCCCACCAAAATACCGTCCTTGATGAGCGGCTGATCCTTGGCGGGCGTTCCCTCGTCATCCACATAGACCGGGAGCGGGCAGCGCTTCCCGAGGGCGGTGTGGGCAAAGTCCGTGAGGGTGATAAGCTCACTGGCCACCTGCTTCCCGAGGGCGCCGGCCGCCACCGAGCCGCCCAGCACCAGATCCGCCTCGACGGTGTGGCCCACCGCCTCATGCGCCAAAATCCCGGCCAGCTCAGGATAAAGCACCACGTCCCAAAGTCCCGCCTCCGGGTAGACGCCCTCCCTCTTCTGCATCAGGGTCTCCACCACCCGGTCCAGCTTCTCATAAAAGAGGGCGGGGTCGGTAAAGTAATCGCCGAAGGAGCCCTCTCCTCCGCCGATGACATCAAAATATTCCACAGGAGAGCCGTCCGGCGCCTCCGCGGAAAGGTTCACCATAAAGTGGCTGCGGGGACGGATGCTGTGGCTGTCGGTGCCGTCGCTCACCACCAGCAGCTTTTCCATGCACTCCTCCTTGAGGAGGACGGTGCGGCTCAAAAGCGCCGGATATTTATTCTTGAGGTAGTCCTCCGCCGCCCGGATGAACTCCACGGCGTCCTTTTGGGAAAGGTCCGGGTACTCCCGGTCAAGAGCGACCTTCCCCTTCGGGAGCGGGGCGATGGGGGGCTTTCCCTTGGGAACCCTCTGGTGAAGGAAGCGGGCGTTCTCCTCCGCCGCCTTCAGCACCCGGCGAACGCTCTCCTCGTCGTAATCGGCGGCACTCGCAAAGCCATAGACGCCGCCCTCATAGACGCGGGCCGAAACGCCGCTCGCGTCCGCGCGGGAATTGGCGATGAGACTGCCGTTCAGCATCCCGACGACCCGGGCGCGGTTCACCTGAGCGCGAAGCTCGGTGTGTCCGTGAAGCTCGCCGGAAAACGCGGAAACATAATCTTTCATGGGATGTCCTCTCTTTCTCTTGTGATAACGCCGCCGCCCAGCACCCGGCCGTCCTCATCATAAAAGACGGCGGACTGTCCCGGCGCGGGGGCGCGCTGCGGCTCCTCAAAGAAAAGCCGGGCGCTTTGGTCCTCCGGGAAGCAGGTGAGCATGGCGGGCGCCGCCTGATGCGCATAGCGGATTTTGGCAAGGCAGAAAAGGGGCTCTCCGGGCGCCTCGATGCTCACCCAGTTTAAGTCCCGCACGATGACGGACCTTGTAAAGAGCTCCCTCTCCTCGGTGGTGAGGGTAATCTCGTTGGTTTTAGGGTCAATGTGCTTTACAAAGGCGTGACAGCCGAGCGAAATGCCCAGCCCCTTCCTCTGCCCGATGGTATAGTGAACGATGCCGCGGTGACAGCCGAGGCAGTTCCCCTCCCCATCCACATAGTTTCCGGGAACGGCTTTTTCTCCCGTCACCCGCTCCAAAAAAGCGGCGTAGTCGCCATCCGGCACAAAGCATATATCCTGACTGTCACTCTTGTGGGCAACCGCCAGCCCCGCCCGCTCGGCGGCGGCGCGGATCGCCTCCTTGGTATAGCCGGAAAGCGGCAGGAGGAGCCGGGAAAGCTGCTCCTGCGTGAGGTTATAGAGGACGTAGCTCTGGTCCTTCTTCCGGGAGGCGGCACAGCCCAGCTCATACCGGCCGGTCACAGGGTTTTGGGTAACCCGGGCATAGTGCCCCGTGGCAAGATAAGAGTAGCCCATCTCCCGTGCGGTCTCGCTGAACGCACCGAATTTAACGGCACGGTTACAGAAAACGCAGGGGTTGGGGGTCTCCCCCTCCCGGTAAGCGCTGATAAAAGGCTCCACGACCTCCCGGCGGAAAAGCTCCTCATAGGAAAGCACATAATGCGGGATGCCGAGGGTCCGGCAGACCGCCGCCGCATCCCGTATGCTCTCCTCTGTTCTGCGGTCGGAGCCGTCGGCATGGTCCTCCCAGAGACGGAAGGTCGCTCCCGCGACCTCATAGCCCTGCTCCAAAAGGAAGAGTGCCGCCGCGGAGCTGTCCACGCCGCCGCTCATGGCGACCATTACTTTTTCTGACATGGGAAACCTCCCTTTCCGGAAAAGAACTGCAAACCACCGGGGCCTGCAGCTCTTACTTCCTGTTTGTTACGCGGGTTTCTTCCTGTGAAGCCGTTCCGCGATTGCGACCACCACCATGCCGAATTCCCGGATGCGCAGCAGCACACAGGCGGCAAAATAGATGAGCGCGCCAACCAGAACGGAAAGGATGAGGGCGGGCGGCATCTTGCCGAGCTTTTCCAGAAGAAGCCCATAAAGCGGCAGCGTGCCGGCGGCCATCAGTCCCGAAGCCACGACCATTTTGACAAGGCTCACCGTGAGCCGTTTGAAGCCCAGCTGCCCCATCTTTTTCCGGAGGCAGAAGAGCAGCATCAGCAGGGTGATAAGCCCCGAAATCGTGGTGGCAAGCGCGAGTCCCCGGTGCTCCATCTTTTTCATGAGGAGCAGATTGAGGACGATATTAAGCCCGATGGCGATGAGGCTGTTGACGGTCGGGGTCTTGGCGTCCTGCAGGGCATAGAAGACGTTGATGGTGACCTCCTTGAGGCTGAAGAAAAGAAGCCCCAAAGAATAGAAGAACACGACCTCCGCCGTTTTCTCCACCGCCTCGGCGTTAAAGGCGCCGCGCTCAAACATCAGGGAGACAAACTCCCGGGAAAACATCATAAGCCCCGCGGAAATGGGAATGACAAAGAGGCTGATGATGCCGGAGCTTGTCACATAGGTCTTTTTGAGGTGGCGGGTATCGGAGATGGCGGAAAGCCGGGACATCTGCGGAAAGAGCGCCGTTGTGATAGCAACCACGAAAACCGACGTCACAAAGCCGGTGACACGGTTGCCGTAGTTCATCACCGAAACCACGCCGGAGGAAAGCAGCGAGGCGATGGTTTTGTCGATGAGGTTGTTGATGGCGTTGATGGCTTTCCCCAGAAAGATGGGAAACACCATGAGGAGGAAGCGCTTCACATTCCGGTTGCGGAAATCCAGCTCCGGGTGATAGTGGAAGCTGCTGCGCCGCGCCACCAGAAGCACCATCAGGGTCTGGGCGGCGTAGCCGATGACCACGCCCCAGCCGAGAAGCTGGTAATTGGTGCCCGCCAGAAGGATGGTGACGATCACCGCGATATTCAGCGGGACGCTCACCATGCCGACGGCGAAGAACCGCCCCTTCATCTGCAGGTAGCCCTGCAAAATATATCCCACACCGAGGAACAGAAGGGATAGGATCATTACGGTGGCAAGGTTCACGGTCAGCGTGAGCTGTTCCCCCTCAAAGCCCAATGCAAACAGCCGCACCAGCGGATAACGCAGCACCAGAAAGGCCGCCACAAAAAAGAGCGACAGACAGAAGGACATGGTGATGACATGGTTATGAAATTTTTTCTCCTCGCCCGGCTCGTTGGTCTGCAGATCGGTATAGACCGAAATGTAGCTGGTCAGCATGGCCGTTCCGATCCCGGAAAACAGGATGGTCGGCAGGCTGAATGCCACGACGTAGGCGTCGCTCACATTGCCCGCGCCGTAGGCGAAGGCGAGGGAAAGCTCCCGGGTAAAGCCAAGGAGCTTCGCCAGAATGGTGGTCAGCACCATGATGAGCGCATTGACTGCTGTTCTGTTCATGCACGCTTCTCCGAACTTACTTTATTTGAGGACACCGAAATTATTAAAGGGGAAAAGGGTAAAGACCGCTCGTCCTCCAATGGCGTCCGCCGGGATGTAGGGATCGCTCCAATACCGCGCGTCATAAGAATTGGCACGGTTATCCCCCATAAAGAGGTAGTGATCCTCCGGGACGGAAAATTCCATCGGCATTCCCATCTGGTAAACGACGTACTCCTCCGGATAGGGTGTGCCGTTGATGGTAAGGGAGCCGTCCTCCCCTATCGTGACGCTGTCGCCGGGCAGCCCGATGAGCCGCTTGATGAGGTTTTTGCCGCCCATCTCCTCGGAATCAAAGACCACGATGTCCCCGCGCTCCAGCTTGGCGGGGTCATGGACGCGCCACGCAAACAGCATGCTGTGCTCCGCGATGGTCGGCTCCATGGAGCCGACCATCGCGGAGCACAGCA
>JAHHSN010000019.1 GCA_020025195.1 Angelakisella sp. | reverse complement strand
GCCTCCGGCGGCCGCCTCTGCCTCCGGCAGGGAAGGGACGCCCCGCGGGGGCGTCCCTTCCCTGCCGGAGGCAGAGGCGGCCGCCGGAGGCCGGGCCCCCCAGAAGGGTTTTGGGGGGATCGCCCGGCGCGTGCCGTTTGGTTTCCCCCATAAAGCTCATAAAAAGGCAGGACTCACTGCGGGGTCAGCGCCACCTGAATCTGCACGCTGTTTTCGCTTGCCAGCGCCGTGTTGATGTCCAGACTGTACCGAAAGAGGAGCTCTCCGCCGGTTTCGTCGAGGGTACTTTCGATGGAGTCCCCCGAAACGCCGAGGATGAGGTTGCCGTAGCCGGTGTCATAGGTACACTGGTGGCGCCTTCCCTTTTCGATGATGAGCTCGCTCTGGGTGGCGCCGATGCGGGTCATGGTGACCTGCCCGTGGGCGGGATCGTAGCGCAGGGTGGTGCGGCTCCCCTCAAAGCCGGTGGCTTCACTTTCATCATAGGAGATGAAGAAGCTCCCCCGGCGAATGGCATAGTAGCCGGTGGTCAGAACCTCGATCCGCTCGGTTTCGCCGTCCACCGACTGGGTGGCGTGAAGGGTGATCATGCCGTCGGTTTTTTTAAGATCGTTCATACGGAGCCTCCGGTCAGTTCTCCCAGCGGGAGGAGTTCGGTTTCCGGCCGGATATCCCGTCCCGCGAGAAAGAGCCGGGCTCTCCGGGCGGTTTCGGCGGGGTTCGCGGTAAAATAGAAGTGATCCCGCTCCCGGGGCGCGCCCCGGAGCAGATCGTGCTCGGTGAGGTAGGCGGCCGCCGCTTTTGCCGCTTCGGCGCCGCTGTCGATGAGGGTGACGCCCTCCCCGAGAAGCTGCCGGAAGGTGGGGGCGATGAGCGGATAGTGGGTGCAGCCCAGCACTACGGTATCCACGCCCGCCCTAAGGAACGGATCGGTATAGCAGGAGATAGAATCGAGAAGGCGGGGGTTGTTAAAGTCCGCGCCGCTTTCGATCAGCCCCGCGAGAAGGGAGCAGGCGACGGCGGAGACAGGCTTCCCGCTTTCCCGCTCAATGGCCCGGGCAAAGGCGCCGCTCTTTATGGTGGCGTCGGTGGCGGCGAGGCCGATCTTCCCGTTCTTTGTGGCCCCCGCCGCCGCTTTCGCGGAGGCGTCAATGACGTTAAAGGCCGGGACGGGAAGGGAA
Source organism: Angelakisella sp. (assembly GCA_020025195.1). Classification (GTDB taxonomy): domain Bacteria; phylum Bacillota; class Clostridia; order Oscillospirales; family Ruminococcaceae; genus Angelakisella. The sequence goes on along the minus strand of JAHHSN010000019.1, from coordinate 26,525 downwards.
GAAAGCCCGGGGTAGTTGCTGCTGATGGTGCCGCAGGCGGCAATGACCGCCTTGCAGTCCTTCCGGAGGAGAAAATCGGTGATCTCCCGGGAAAAAAGCGCGATCTCCTCCGGGGTGCGCCCGCCGTAGGGCATCCGGGCGGTATCCCCGAGATAGAGGACTTCCTCCCGCGGCAGAAGGCGGGAGAGGGCACGGACGGTCGAAAGACCGCCGGAACCGGAGTCAAAGACCCCGATGGGACGATTATTCATGAATTTTTGAGCTCCTTGCTGTTTAGGTAAAATGATGTTTTTAAGACTTCGCGGGGTGCTCCTCCAGCGCCAGCGCAATCAGCCGGTCGAGGATCTCCTCATAGGTCAGGCCGCTCGCCATAAAGAGCTTCGGGAACATGCTGATATTGGTGAAGCCGGGGAGGGTGTTGATCTCATTGAGGATAATGGAGCCGTCCGCTTTGGCGAAGAAATCCACCCGGGAAAGCCCCGCGCAGTCCAGCGCGCGGTAGGCGGCAAGCGCCGTCTTTTTGATGAGAGCGGTCTGCTCCGCCGGGATGCGAGCAGGAATAAAGAGGTCGGTGGAGCCGTCTAAGTATTTGCCCTCGTAGTCATAAAGCGCCCGCTTGGGGACGATCTCCCCCAGAACGTCGCTGGTCACGCAGTCCGCGTGGTTGCCCATGACGGCGCACTCCACCTCCGCTCCCGAGACGGCTTCCTCCACCAGTACCTTGCGGTCCTGCCGGAACGCCTCCTCCAGGGCGGCACGAAGCTCCTCTTCATCGGAGGCACGGCTGACGCCCACCGAGGAGCCGGCCGCGGCGGGCTTTACAAAGACGGGGAAGCCGAGCGTCCGGGCGGCGGCCGCAATGCGGTCAAAATCCGCGAGATCCTCCGGATAGAAGGTCTCCCACCGGGCGACGGGGATGCCGGCCGAGGCGAAGAGCCGCTTGGCGACGTCCTTATCCATGCAGTTGGCGCTGGCCGTTACGCCGCACCCGACATAGGGGATCCCCGCCAGTTCCAGAACGCCCTGCACGGTGCCGTCCTCGCCGTTTTTGCCGTGGAGAACGGGAAAGACGACGTCCAGCGGCTGTGCGCGGACATGGTCGAGCGCGTCAATGAGGACGCCCTTCAGGTGGGGAGAGGGCGCGAGGAGAACGGGAGTGATCTGGCCGCTCGTCTCCCAGCGGCCATCTGCGATGAGGGAGACGTCGCCCTTATAGTGGAACCAGCGTCCCGCGCGGTTGATGCCGAGCGGAATGACGTTGTATTTGGAGCGGTCGAGATGCTCCAGCACCGAGGTTACCGAGAGACGGGAAACCTCATGCTCCGTGGAAACACCGCCGAACAGTACGCCGACGTTGAGCTTTTTTGCGATCAATATCATTGCCCCCTTTTAGGTAGATGGGTACGGGTCAGGAACCTGTAAACTGCTTACCCCTTATCTTACCATATTTTTATGCGCGGCGCAACGAATAATCCCCTCCGGGAGAGGGGAAAAGTGCTCCGGCCGAAGCGGTCCTGACCGGCTTTTTCGGGGAGGGGAACACCCCGCCCCGCACTCCCGGGAGGTGTTAAAAGGAAGGAAAGGGGGGCGTTCCCTCAGTCGGCGGGTGCCGCCTTTTCTCCGCCGTAGGCGCTGCGGATGCAGCGAAGACACTCCTCCGAGAGGAAAAAGCCGTCCCGTCCTGCCGTGCCGTCGAGATAGCAGAGGGAGACCCACCCCTCCTGCATGGCAAGGTACTGCGCCGCCTCCCGTCGTTTGGTGTAGTCCTCCACTGCGAGGTCGGTGCGCCCCTCGGTGAGGAGGTTGCGGTAAAGCTCCTCGCCGCTTTCGGTCAGCACCGAGGGCAGGTGATGCTGGATGAGCGCCGCGAGGAGGGAAACCGCCCGGTCACACTTTTTGGCAGGGGTCTCGGCGGGGAGCGCCAAAAGGTCAGCCATGGTACGGGCATCCAGCGTATAGGGCCCGCGGGGATAGGAGACCTCCCGCCCGTGCACCGACCCGGAAAGATCCTCGGTGAGCTGGTAGGGGAAGGGCCCTGCTGTAAGAAACAGATTTTCCAGCCCCGCCTCGGTCAGCACCAGCGTCCGGTCTATGGGCACGCCGAGGTAGTCGGAAAACTGCCGGCGGAGGTAGTCGGAGCCGCCCCGCCGAAAGGCGGAGAGAAGGGTGCCCTGACCGCCCCTTGCCTTCCAGACGGTATCGAGAGGGAAGGCGGAAAGCACGATGCTGCCGCGGTCTGGCAGAAAGCCGAAGAGATAGAGCACGCCCGGCGGGGTCTCCTCATTCTCCCGCCCCAGCACCAGCACCGTGAGCCGCTCCTTTTCGGTGGGACGCACCGAGCCGGGGGGAGGGGGCAGTTCCTCCTTCTTCTGACCCGCCGCCGCGAAGCCGAGCCAGACAAGCAGAAAAAGCCCCATGGTGACTGCGAGCGTCAGGGCAAAGATCCGGGAAAGGGAAGCCGGGGAACGGGATTCGGCGCGTTTTTTCATAGGGGAAAAACACCTCACTTTGGGGGAAGTATGGGAGGAACGCCCGCCCTTCATGCCAAAGCCGGGAAAAATGCGGGAAAAAGCCGCTATTTACTTGACATTGGCGGCAAACCTTCCTATAATAATTCCGTGACCGTCTCGGAGATGGATTTTTTGTAATGCGCTCCGGGATCGGTAGGATCAGAGAGCGGGACCGATCCCGTGTTTTTATGACGGGGGGTTGGACGAGCAATGAAGCTGGATCTGGGGCGTGTGCTGGACCGGTCGGGAGAAGTCGATGTGGTAACGACGGATGTGGACCTGACCGACGCCGCTTTTTACGGACGCCATCCATTTTCTGCTCCCGTTCGCGTCACGGCCAGAGCCGAAAACCATGTAGGTATCGTTACACTCGACTGTACCTACGAATTTACGCTCAGCGTGAACTGCGACCGATGCCTTGCTCCCATGGAAATTCCCTCGACCCGCACGGTCCGTCACACGGTGGTCCGCGCCCTCGAAAACACCGAGGACGAGGAGGACTATCTGGTGACCGAGGATGGAATCGTCGAGCTTACCGAGCTCGCTACCAACGATATCCTTCCCGAGCTGCCGACACGCTTTTTGTGCCGGGAGGACTGCAGGGGCCTCTGCCCGATCTGCGGGGCGAACCGTAATCTGACCGATTGCGGGTGTGCCGAAAAGACGGAAGATCCCCGTCTGGCGCCGCTCAGAAAATTACTGGAAAATTAAGAATACGACCGAAATCAGGAGGAAACGAACATGGCTGTACCGAAGAGAAAACTTTCCAAAGCGAGAAAGAATAAAAGACGTTCCAACGTATGGAAGATGGATGCTCCCGCAATGTGCCGCTGCACCAACTGCGGCTCCTTCAAGCTGCCCCATCGCGTATGCCCCGCCTGCGGCTACTACAAGGGCGTTGAGGTTGTCAAGGTAGCGGACGACAAGAAATAATTCATCCGGAACCGGACGGGAAAGACCCACAGCAGTGCCTGCGGGTCTTTTTTGAAAATTGCGATATTCTTTTGGGAGGAACACAGAATGATCCGTTTTGCGACCATAGGCTCCGGAAGAGCGGCGGAGCGGTTTTTGCGGGAGGCGAAAAAGCATCCCGAATTTGAGCTGGCGGCGGTCTATTCCCGCACCGAGGAGCGGGGGCAGGCGTTTGCCGCGGAGATGGGCGCCCCCAAGGTCTACACCGACCTTGCCGCCCTTGCCGCCGACCCGGAGATCGACGCCGTTTACATCGCGAGCCCCAACCTGGCCCACGCCGAGCAGGCGCTCGCCCTGATGAAGGCGAAAAAGCACATCCTCTGCGAAAAGCCGATGGCGACCACCTATGTGGACTGCGACGGGCTGGTGCTGGCGGCACACAACAGCGGCGTGGTGCTGCTGGAGGCGATGCCGACCCTGTTCTGCCCCGGCTTCGCCAAGCTCCATGAGCTCATCCCCGAGGTGGGACAGCTGCGCCGCATCACCGCGAATTACTGCCGGACCTCCCCTTACTATGAGCAGTACAAGAACGGCGGGCGGCCCAATGCCTTCAACCACCGCCTCAACAATGCCGCCATTACCGAGTGCGGCGTCTTCTGCATCGCTCCCACCGTTGCCATGATGGGCGAGCCGGAGCGGGTGGCGTCGGTCTGCACCAAGCTCGGCGACTATGAGGCGCAGGGCAGTATTTCGGCGCAGTACCCCGGCGTTCTGGTGGAGTGGAACTACTCCAACATCACCACCAGCGCCCTCCCCAGTGAGATTCAGGGCGAGGAGGGCAGCATCCTGGTTGGAAACTGGGAGACCATGAGCCCGCTCACCCTCTGCAAAAAGGGCGAGGAGCCCCGTGAAATCGCGCTTCCGGAGGATGCCCCCTCCGGCTACTACGGCGAGCTGGACGCTTTCATCCAGATGGTGAAGGCGCGCGGCGGCAGCGAGTCCTTCCTTTCCATCTCGCTCGCCACCACCCGCATCACCGACGAGGTGCGGAAGCAGAACCGGGTGGTGTTCCAGACGACCTGCTGGAACCCGGTGGTCTGCCGGGAGGATTACGGCTACTCCGAGCATCTGCAGAATAAGGGCTTTTAAGCCCGTCCCCTGAAAACAGAAGCGGTGCCTTCCCCAAAGAGGTGCCGCTTTTTTTGCGGCGCCTCTCTCCGCGGGAGCTTTCCGGGAGAACGGCGGCTTTTTCCATGTGCAGCGTTACCGGGGCGACCGCCTGTGAAACCGCCCGCGGTTTCACGGAAAAAGGGCGCCGCCCTTTTATTCCCGCCCCGCGGGGGCGGGCGGCGGTCGCCCTCCGCGGGCCTCTGCCGCCTTACGTTCTCCCTAAAATCCCGGCGAAAACCCGCCTTTTTTTCGGCAATAAGGCAAGGGCTTTTCCGTTGACAGGAAGGGGCAAAATCGTGTATGCTTTTTATGTAAAAGGGAGTAGCTGGCGCGCCTTTGGGCGCGTGTTCGCAGGCGTCAGTACGGGTTTCTAATAAGAAAACCCCGCTTCGTAATGAAACAGCGAGACTTTTACGGCCATGAAGGACATGGTCGTAAGGGTCTCGCTTTTTTTTAAGAAACCTGCGGGAGAGGAAAGGAGAAATAAGCCGGCATTTTGGTTTAGGACCGACTTCCGGCAGGATTTCAGAGGAATACTATAAGAGGATTTGCTTTCGTGCACCTCCCATTTGGGAAAGCCCGGAAGCGCTGAGAGGAAAGGAAACGGAAAAAGATGAGAATCCTGGAAATTTTAATTCCCTTTGTCGGCGGGCTCGGTATGTTCATTTACGGGATGCAGACCATGGCGCAGGGGCTGGAAAACGCCGCCGGCAGCCGGATGCGTTCCCTGCTGGAAATCCTGACCCGCAATAAGCTGCTGGGAGTGCTCCTCGGTGCCGGCATCACGGCCATCATTCAGAGCTCTTCTGCCACCACGGTCATGGTCGTTGGTTTTGTTAACGCCGGCATCATGAATCTCCAGCAGGCGATGGGCGTTATTATGGGCGCCAATATCGGTACCACCGTGACCGGCTGGCTGGTCTCCAGTACCGAGTGGGCGAAGTTTTTGAGCCCCACGATGCTGGCCCCTGTCGCCATCATGGCGGGAACCGTTATTATGATGACGGGAAAGCGCTTCAAGACCAAGGAGGTCGCCAAAATCGTCTTTGGCTTTGGTCTTCTCTTTGTGGGTATCACCACCATGTCCGCTGCGGTGGAGCCGCTCAAGGAGAGCGAAGCCTTCTGCAATCTCTTTGTCACTCTCGGAAGAAATCCCCTCCTCGGTATCGCCACCGGTACCATTGTGACCGCCATCATCCAGAGCTCCTCTGCTTCGGTGGGTATTCTGCAGAGTCTGGCTGCCGCGGGGCTCATCCCCATCAATGCCGCCATCTATATCATCATGGGACAGAACATCGGTACCTGCGTGACCGCTCTCATCTCCGGCCTCGGCGCCAACCGCAGCGCCAAGACCGCGGGTCTCATGCACCTGCTCTTTAATATCATCGGAACCACCATTTTTGCGACCGGCGCCATCATTTATCTTTCGGCGGCGGAGCCTGCCTGGGCGATGGAGAGCATCTCCCAGACCCAGATCGGTCTTATCCACACCCTCTTTAATATTGCGACGACGCTGCTGCTCTTCCCGTTCTCGAATCTCATTATCCGCCTTGCCCAGAAAATCTCCAAGGCGGGGAAGGAGGAGGCCAATTCCCGCGTCGCTCTTTTGGATGAGCGTCTCCTCGAGACTCCCGGTATCGCGCTGCGCACCCTGAATGACGAGCTGCTCCGCATGGGAGAGCTGGTAGTCGGCATCCTGAAGACCGCGACCGAGGCCATCCTGAAACCGGATGAGAATAAGATCCGTGAGGTCAAGGAAAAGGAGCAGCTGGTGGACAAAATGACCGCGGAGATCTCCGCCTATGCCATCCAGCTTTCCTCCATGGAGATCAGCCGCAAGGAGCACCGGGAGACGGTGGAAATTCTGCAGGTCGTCTCCGATATCGAGCGAATCTCCGACCAGTGTGAAAACATGGCGGAATACGCGGAACAGCTGCTGGAAAAGGGCATGGCCTTTTCGGAAATGGCGCGGCAGGAGCTTTCCGACATGGCGGAGCGAAGCGCCGTCTGCTACCGCCACGCCCTCAAGGCCTATGAGAAGGAGGACAAGGAGGCGCTCCGCCTTACCATTGAGGTGGAGACCGAGATTGACCAGATGGAAATCCTGTTCAGGGCCCGGAATATCAGCCGCCTGACCGAGCACCGCTGCGATGCGCAGGCCGGCATCCTCTTCCAGGATACCCTCGTCAGTCTGGAGCGTATCTCCGATCACGCGCGGAATATCGCGGAGGAAAAGGGAACCGCTGTGGAGGGAATGCGCCCTCAGAAGGCGGCGTGCCCCGCGCCGAAGGACTAAAAAAGAAAGCCGATCCCAAGGGAGAAAAACTCCCTGACGGGGTCGGCTTTTTCGTTTCTTATTCGGCTTCCTCCATGCCGGGGAGCCGCCCCAAAAGGGCGTCCAGAAGCCCCGTGCCGTCGGTGGGGGAGACGGTGACCGGGATGCGGAGCGCCTCGGAGACCTCCTCCGGGGTGCTGTCGTCCAGAAAACGGTCCTTTTCCTCCCGCAGCATGATGTCCGGGATCAGGAGACGCTCAAAGAGCGGCTGGTCCGCCAGCGCCTTGATGATGTCGCCGCCGGTCACCAGTCCCGTCACGTTGACTCCGCCGCCGAAGATGCGGTTCTTGATGGGGTAAACGGTGATCTCCCGGTGGGGGAATTTTTCTTTCGCGGTGGCGAGCAGCTCGGTGAGGAGCGGCGCGGCGGCCTCCCCCGTCGCGAGGGCGTAGTGGGCGGAGACGTCGTCCCCGTCCTCCAGCCGGAGAGCCGCGGCAAACTCCTCCCGCAGGAGCGCGGTGGTGCCGACGCCGTTGCCCAGCTGGTCGTAGTCCTCATAGTACTCCGGCCCGGGGAGCGGAAGCTCCGCGATGAGGTAGAGTTCATCCGCTGAGAAGGCGATGCGGGTCCCGTAGAGGGCAAGCATCCGTTCCCCGAACTCGTCCGCCCGGCGGATGCAGTCCCTCGCCTCGTCCCGGGTCATGGACCGGAGAGGATAGAGCCGGTCCCGGTGCTCGGTGAGCCCCACCGGCACCAGCGCGATGCTCTGGAGGTTGGGGGCGTACTGCCCGAGGTCATTGAGGCTGCGGGTCAGCTCCTCCCCGTCATTGAGACCGGGGCAAATGACAATCTGTGCATTCACCCGGATGCCGCTTTCGGTGAGCATGGGGATAAAGCGGAGCACTTCACCGCTTCTCGGGTTCTTCATCATCTGTACCCGAAGCTCCGGATTGGTGGTGTGCACCGAGATGTTGATGGGGCTGATGTGCATCTTGATGATGCGGCGGATCTCCTCCTCCTGCATGTTGGTGAGGGTGACATAGCTCCCGAAGAGAAAGCTCATGCGGCTGTCGTCATCCTTAAAATAGAGGGTCTCCCGCATGCCCGGCGGCAGCTGATCCACAAAGCAGAAAACGCATTTGTTGGCGCAGTGGTGCTGGCGGTCCATGAGGTAGGTCTCAAATTCCAGCCCCAGCTCGTCATATTCCTCCTTGCGGACGCGGAAGGTGTGGGGCTTTCCCTCCCGCAGGACCTCCACCTTGAGGCGGCGGTCGATCATATAGAAGCGGTAGTCGAGAACGTCGTGGATCTCGCTGCCGTTGAGAGAGATGAGCTGATCCCCGGCACGAAGGCCGGCGCGGTCGGCGGGGCTGCCCCGGTCAACGGAGCTTACGGTGATGGGCATGGTTTGTCCTCCTCCGGATAGATAATAAAAAAGGGGGAAAACCCCCAATCGGGAACGGTACGCGAAAGGGAAGGGCGGGCGGCAGGGTGCCCCCGCGTTCGGCTCCTCCCCCGGGCCGCGCGCTCGGTCTTTTATCAGGGAAGCCCTCGCGCGCGCCTAAAAAGCAGGCTTTCTTACTCCGCCAGAACGCCGAGGCAGCCGTCGCCGTCCTCGGTAAGCCCCGTGAGGAGAACCTCCCGCAGCTCCCCCGGACGGACAGCGGGGTCAAAAACGGTGACGGGGGTAAAGTTGGGGGTGTAGCCGGTGAGACCCGCGGCGCCCCGCTCCTCAAAGAGGACGTTCCTCCGGCGGCCTGTCATCCCGGTGAGGGCGGCGCGGCGCAGCTCCTCTCCCAGCGCGATGAGCTCGCAGGAGCGGCGGTGCTTCACCTCCTGCGGGACCTGTCCCGGCATCGCGTCGGCCCGGGTCCCCGGCCGGCGGCTGTAAGCAAAGACATGGATCTTCTGAAATCCCATCTCCCGGGCAAATTCCATGGAACAGCGGTGCTCCTCCTCGGTCTCGCCGGGGAAGCCCACCATCATGTCGGTGGTGAGGGAGGCGTCCGCAAACTCCCGCCGGACCGCCTCGGCCACCGCGCGGTAGCCGGCGGTATCATAGTGGCGGTTCATGCGGGCGAGGGTGGCGTCACAGCCGCTTTGCAGGGAGAGATGAAACTGTGGACAGAAGGCGTCGCCCAGAGCGGCGAGCTTTTCGATCTCCTCCGGGGTCATGAGGTCCGGTTCAATGGAGCCGAGCCGGACCCGGAGGATGCCGGGGGTCTCAGCGGCAATGCGGACGGCGTCGGAGAGGTGAAGCCCCCACTCCCGTCCGTAGTTGGAAAGATTGATGCCGGTGAGCACCACCTCCCGGTAGCCCGCCGCGGCGATGGCGGAAAGCTCCTCCCGGAGCGCCTGCGGCTCCTTGGAGCGGACGGGGCCTCTGGCCTTGGGGATGATGCAGTAGGTGCACCAGTTGTCGCAGCCGTCCTGAATCTTAAGGAAGGCGCGGGTGCGGACGCCGAAATCGGCGGCGGAGCAGGCCTCAAAGGCCTCTCCCTTTTCGTGGGGACGGATGGCCACCAGCCGCTCCCGGCGGTCGAGATAGGTTTTCACGAGCGAGGGGAGGGCGGCACGCTCCCGCACCCCGGTTACAAGGTCCGCCTCCATCAGGGCGGCGGCCTCCTCCGGGAACGCCTGCGGGTAACAGCCGGTCAGCACCACCACCGCGCCGGGGTTCTCCCGCTTGAAGCGGCGCACCATCTGGCGGGTTTTGCGGTCGCCCTCGGCGGTCACGGTGCAGCTGGCGACCACATAGACGTCGCACCCGGGACGATGCCCCGAAACGACGTCAAAGCCCTCCGCGGCAAAGCGCCCGGCCAGCACCTCGGTCTCGTACTGATTGACCTTGCAGCCCAGAGTGAAAAAGGCAACACGCATATGGAAATTCCCTCCCGAAAATCACTTAAACAAGGGGCGCCCCAAAAATCGCGCGCCCCGGAACGTTCCTATTATACCGATTTCGGCGGCATTTCGCAACCGCCTGCCGGCGCGACCGCTCCCCGCCGCAAAAATCATTTCCAATAAAAGAAAAATGTGCTATAATTGTTCCGTTATTGTACCAAAACAACCACTTTCTCATAGGGAAAGCTGGATAAAGGAGATCATCATGTCAGAAAAATCCTCTCATGCCCATTTTGACTGGACCCTGCTCTTTGCCGCGGCGGCATGGCTTCTGGTCCTTTCGCTCGGCGGCGGCGTAGACCGCCTTCTTGATCGGGAAGCGGTCGCGGCGGCGTCCCTGCAGCAGCAGGAGGAGGCGGACGCGGCGATCCTCGCCTCTCACGCGCGGATGGAGGAGAGCCTTCGGGAGGAGTCCCGCGGCCTTGCGGCAGCCCGCACCGCGGTGCTGGTGGAGGGCGGCCGGAAGGCGGCGCTGGCGGCGGAAGCCGGAATCCCCGCCTCCCAGAACATCTCTGCCGGAGATTCCACGGCGCTGCCCGCGGCTGGTTCCACCACCAACGCCTACGGCAGACCGCTTGTCGCCACCAAAAAGGGCGGCAGCTTTAAGGCCTCGGCCTATAACGGCGTGACCGGCGCGGGGAACCTGCCCTCCTTCCGCTCCGTCAACAGCGACGTCAGCGCGTGGCTGCGGATCCCCGGCACCAACATCAATTACCCGGTGATGCACAGCAACATCAGCGACCACTATTACAGCAACCTTACCTGGCAGGGGGCGCCCCACTACTATGGCTGCATCTGGACGCCGACGGCGACTACCTTCGGCACCGGCGACACCCTCCCCGCCAACACCGTGCTTTACGGGCACAACTGGAACAACGCGATCAATCAGGTCCGTGCCGCGAACTTTTCCCCCGCGAAATACATCATGTTCGCCGCGCTCACCAATTACCACTACACCGACTGGGCGGCACAGTATCCCTATATTTACTACTCCACCCCCTCGGAGCAGATGGCCTTTGTCATCTTTGCCTGCTTCTATACCGAGGGCACCGACTGGTACATCCAGACGAACCCGGGCAATCTGGACGGCATCATCAGCGAGGCGCAGTCCCGCAGCCGTCATGTGTTCGGCGTGGACGTCAATTCGGGGGACAAGATCCTGACCCTCTCCACCTGCACCCGGTTCTACGGCAACACCTCGAACCAGCGCTTCGTCGTCATGGCGCGCCTCCTGCGCCCCGGCGAGGAGATCGGCCCGGTCTCGGTCTCTTATAATCCCAACCACCGGCAGCCGAATGTCTGGTGATAAGAAGCAATCCATAAAAAAGAAAGCGCGGAAGCCCCAAACTCCGTGCTTTTTCTTTTTCCTCAGGAGTCCCCCTTTGCCGTAAATATTTCCCTTCTGCCGTGGTTTCGGTCCGGGAAACATTGCAAAAGGCGGGGTTTCCTGTTATAGTTAGGAGAGAATCTTGAGAGACGGAAAGGGGAAAATACCAATGCCCACTGAGAAAAAAAGAATTTTAACGGGCGACCGCACCACCGGAAAGCTGCACCTCGGTCACTATGTCGGCAGCCTGAAGAGCCGTGTGGCGCTCCAGAATGAATATGACAGCTTTATTCTGCTTGCCGATATTCAGGCACTCACCACCCACTTTGAGAACCCCGAGCTTTTGGAGCACAGCATCTATGACGTCGCCATGGATAACCTTTCGGTCGGCCTCGACCCCAACAAGATCACCATGGTGCAGCAGAGCCGCATCCCCTCCATCGGGGAGCTGACCGTCTACTATTCCATGCTGGTTTCGGTCAACGCGCTGCGCCACAATCCCACCATCAAAACCGAAGCCGCCAACTACGGCTACAATGATATGACCTACGGCTTCCTCGGCTATCCCGTCAGCCAGTCGGCGGATATCACCTTCTGCAAGGCGAACCTTGTGCCGGTCGGCGAGGACCAGAAGCCCCATATGGAGATGACCCGCAAGATCGTCCGCCGCTTCAATGAGCTTTATAACGGGAACCTGGTGGAGCCGGAGATCATGCTGAGCGACTGTCCCCGCCTGATGGGTCTGGACGGCAACGCCAAGATGGGCAAGAGCCTCGGCAACGCCATCTATCTTTCGGATGACCGCGAGACGGTGGAGAAGAAGGTCCGGGCCGCCGTGACGGACAAAAACCGCATCAGCGTGAAGGACCCCGGCAACCCCGACGTCTGCGTCGTCAATAAATACCACAAGATCTTTAATCCCGACGAGCATGAGAATATCTGCTCCATGTGCAAAAACGCCGGCATCGGCTGCGTCGCCTGCAAGAAGGCACTGGCGGAGGCCATCAACACCCTCCTCGATCCCTTCCGGGAGCGCCGCCACTACTATGAGAATCACCGCGACGAGGTCACCGAGATCATCAAGAGCGGCAGCGACCGCGCCAATCGGATCGGCAACGAGACGGTGAAGGAAGTCAAGGAAGCGATGCACATCTACATCGGAGACTGACCCGAACAGGAGGAACCCATCATGAATACCGCAAAACGTCTTAAAAAATCCAGCCGCGAGAAAAAGCTCTGCGGCGTCTGCGGCGGCATCGCCGAGTATTTTAACGTCGACCCCACGCTGATCCGGCTCATCTGGATCATTCTGGCGTTTGCTGTTGGCTTTGGCCTTGTGGCGTACATCATCGCGGCGCTCATCATGCCCTCCGACACGGGCTACTGAGCCTCGGGAGAAAAAAGTCCCCGCTTTGGCGGAGCGTTCATAAAAAAGAAAACGGCAGTACCCACGCGTGGGGTGCTGCCGTTTTGGCTTTGCTGTTTCAGGAATCGCCGCCCTTTTGGGGCCGGGGAATTTTTACCGGAAGCGGCGGGCGATCTCCTCGGCCTCTTTCCGGAACTTTTTCTTTACATAGAGGCGGTATTCGGCGTCGGGCCGCGCGCCGGAGCCCATCTCCGTCTTGGCGCCCGCCATCTCGGGGGTCATGGTGGAGCAGGAGCGGATCACCTGCACGCGGCAGGGGATGCGGCGCTTCTCCAGCTCCTCGGTCACGCGGCGGTAGGTGCTCTCCCGGTAGGTGGAAAGAAGCAGTATTTCCCCGGTGAGAAAGAGAAACATACAAGGTCCTCCTTTTTTGGAGTGGGTGGATTTATTTGCGGTGCTTCATGGCAAGGCCGTCCAGCAGCGCCAAAAGCCCCGCAATGATGAGCACCACGCTGAACACGGTAAAATCGGGGCCGAGGGTAAAGAGGAAGAGGAGGCCCATGCCGCCCATCACACCCGCGAGGCAGAAGCTCTTGAGCCACAGCTTCTTTTTGCGCAGGGGGTCGTCGTTTTTGGCAAGGCGCTCCGAGAGGCCGGAATAACGTTTCATATAGAGTCTCCCTTACTTTTTCTTTTTGGGGTTTTCCCGCCTATTGCGGAGGAGGGTGCGCAGGAACACCACCAGAAAGAGGAGAAAGGCGGCCGCCGCGAGAGCGATGCCCGCCGCGGTGAGCGCGGTGATTTCCCGCACCAGGCCGACGACGGTGAGCACGCCGCCCACCATGATGGCGAAGATGCTGCATAGGGTGATAACAACGAGTTTTGTAGGCATAAGACTCCTCCGCTTGGTCGTTTTTGGGGGAGAGCGGGGCGGCGCCGAGTCCTGCCCCACCCGCCTTATCCTCTTATTATAGCATAACGCGGAGGGCTTGTCATCCGGCAAACAGGGGCGGCGCTTTTCCCTTTTTGGGGGGAAAAAAGACGATCCTTAAAATTCTTTGCCGAATGGGACAAAGCCGAACGAGACAAAAAGGGCTCCGCCCTAAAGGACGGAGTCTTATTTTAAGCTTTGGCAGGCGCTGTCAGAGAGCCCCGGCATGGTAGCGCTTTATTTCTTTTTGAATTTTGACACAATCTTATTCACCCATAGATCTGCGCACAGGTCACCGATGGTTACCAAAAAATCAATTATTAAATCAAGCATAAAATAGCCCCTTCGCTTCTGATGGGTCTGACCGGATTCACTCGTTGTTTACAGCCCCATTATAGCATACTTTCCTGTTATTTTGCGTGCGGCTTCTATTAAATCTTTCTTTTACTGTAAACTATAAGCGGCGGCTGAAACAGGCGCATCCCCGTAAAATCGACGGCGTTTTTCCGGTCAGTCCAAAAGGGAAAAGGGAGACAGGAGCCATAAGCCCTCCCCCGAATGAAGGCGGGACGGCTCACCCCTCCCGGGCGGTGACGGCAAAGCCCGCCGCCTCCACCGCGGCCGCAAGCTCCGCGTCACTGTGCGGGGCGCCGAGCAGAACGGAAACGCTCCCGCTGCGATGGTCGGCCTCGGCCGTGATCCCCGGAAGCCCTCTCAGGGCCTTTTCCACCCGCCGCTCATCCCGCAGGCTCCTCATGCCCTCCACCCAAAGGGTGCAGCGGGGCTTCTTTTTCAGCACGCAGGAGCAGACGCTTTCGATGCCGCCGTCCGGCGGCGCCTCCCGGAAGGTTTCGGTCTTTTCCAGTTCAAAGAGCTTCATAATTTGTCCTCCTGAAAAATGATGTTACCCAAAGAATATCGTTTCCGGCGGCCGCCTTCCATGATATTGTCACATTGGGAAAGGTTTTCCTTCCCGGGAGCATTGCCGAATGGCAAAGCTTCTGGTATAGTAGGGAACAGAAAAAGGAGGACGATGGGAATGAACGGCAAGATAAAAGAAGTTATTTTTGATGTAGACGGGACGCTCGTGGACACCGAACAGGCCATCCTGCGCTCGATGCAGGACGCTTTGGATATGGTTTACGGCAAAAAATACACCACCGAGGAGCTTGCGTTCTGTCTCGGTATCCCCGGGGAGGACGCTCTCGGCATCCTCGGCTTCACCGAACGAATCCCCGAGGCGATGCGCTGCTGGGTGGAGCAGATCGTGAACTATGACGATTTGGTCGGCCTGTTTGAGGGCATTGAGCCCACGGTGCAGGCACTTCATGAAAAGGGCTACGGGCTTGGCATCGTGACCTCCCGCACCCATATGGAGTTTGATGAGGATATCGCGCGGTACAGCATTGCGCCTTATTTTAAGACGGCGGTCTGCGCCGACGACACCGAGGGACACAAGCCCTCTCCCGACCCGCTCCTCTATTACATGAAAAAGCGCGGGCTCACCCCGGAGGAGGTCATCTATCTGGGGGACAGCGAATACGATCTGCGCTGTGCCGAGGGGGCAGGGGTTGCCTTTGCCCTCGCGGGCTGGGGCGCCGGGCAGAAGGTTCCCGCCCGGACCGTGCTTTCCCGCCCGGAGGAACTGCTTTCCCTTCTGGGAGAGGACTAAAAAGAGAAGAAAAGCGCCGCTCCCGAATCGAAAGGGAGCGGCGCTTTTTGCGGGGAGGGGGAGAAGCGCGCGGGAGGGACTCTCAGTCCTCCGAGTCCCGAGCCGCGCGCGCCGGGGGGGAGTGCTTCCCACCCAAAAAGAAAAGACCGCCGGGAAAGACGGTCTTTTTTTATTGCGTCAGGGGTTTTTTACACGCAGCCCTGTGCTTTCATCGCTTCCGCTACCTTGAGGAAGCCCGCGATGTTGGCGCCTGCCATGTAGTTTCCGGGGGTGCTGTATTCCTTCGCGGCGGCGTCGCAGGCGGCAAAGATCTGCTTCATGATGGCGCGGAGACGCTCATCCACCTCCTCAAAGCTCCAGGAGAGGTGCAGCGCGTTCTGGCTCATCTCCAGACCGCTCACCGAAACACCGCCGGCATTGGCGGCCTTGGCGGGGCCGTAAAGCATCTTGTTCTCGAAGTAGACCTCGATCGCCTCGGGGGTGGAGGGCATATTGGCGCCCTCGGAGACGCAGAAGCAGCCGTTCTTGGCAAGGAGCCGGGCGCTTTCCCCGTCGATTTCGTTCTGGGTGGCCGCGGGGAGCGCCACATCGCAGGGGATGCCCCAGATGCCGCGGCTTCCCTCGGTGTAGGTGGCGTCCGGATGGGCCTCGACATATTCCTTGATGCGTCCGCGGCGAACCTCCTTGATTTCCTTGATGACCGCGAGGTCCACACCGTTCGGGTCATGAATAAAGCCGGAGGAATCGCTCATCGCGACGACCTTGGCGCCCATCGTCATCGCCTTTTCGGCGGCGTAAATGGCAACATTGCCGGAGCCGGAGACGAGAACGGTCTTGCCGGCGAGGGTCTTGCCGTTGGCCGCGAGCATCTCCTCGGTAAAATAGCAGAGTCCGTAGCCGGTGGCCTCCCGCCGGGCCAGGCTTCCGCCGTAGGTAAGCCCCTTGCCGGTAAAGACGCCGCCGTAGAGATTCTGAAGGCGCTTATACTGCCCAAAGAGATAGCCGACCTCCCGGGCGCCGACGCCGATATCTCCCGCGGGGACGTCCCGGTCCAGCCCGATGTGGCGATAAAGCTCATTCATAAAGCTTTGGCAGAAGCGCATGACCTCGCCGTCACTCTTGCCCTTGGGGTCAAAGTCGCTGCCGCCCTTGCCGCCGCCCATGGGCAGGGTGGTCAGGCTGTTTTTCAGCACCTGCTCAAAGCCGAGGAACTTGAGGATGCTGAGGTTGACGGAGGGGTGGAAGCGCAGTCCGCCCTTATAGGGGCCGATGGCGGAATTAAACTGCACGCGGTAGCCGCGGTTGACCCGGGTCTTGCCCGCGTCGTCCACCCACGGCACCCGGAAGCTGATGATCCGCTCCGGCTCCACAAAGCGCTCCAGCACGCCCGCCTCCACAAGGTCGGGACGGCGGTCGATGACGGGCTCCAGCGTCTCCAGGACCTCGGTGACCGCCTGAATAAATTCCGGTTCGTGGGGATCTCTGGCTTTTACCGTTTCCAGGACCTCCAAAAGAGCTTTGTTCTCGATCATTTTTATCACTTCTCCTTATAAAAACCGGAGCGTTCCCTGAAAAGCGGGGGAGTTCTGCAAGCCGGTGAGTTGTTTTATTCAATATAGCACAGTTAAACGGAAAATTCAACAGAAAAATGCAGGATTTAAGGACAAACTGATTCATTTTAGAGCAGAAATATTTTTGGCGGCCCTTTCGGTGGAGCTTTTCCCCCCGCGGCCGCCTTTTTGTATAAGTCCCGGAGATCATCCGGACGCATCCGGAGGACGGGGAGATCCCCGGCGGTGTTTTTCCGAGGAATAAAAAATGCCGCCCCGGCAGGGAACGGCATCTTTTTTATTTTCGTTTTAACTCTTGGGCCAAAGCGATGAGCAGATCCAGCTGATGCTCGCTCAGCCCCTTGGCCAGTTCAAAAAGCTCCTGGGATTTGGAGGGATTGGGGGTGCTGAAATCGAAAAAATCCTTTGGGGAGATCTCCAGATAATCACAGATATAAAAGAAAACAGTCATCGAAGGCAGGTTGACGCCGTTTTCAATGTTGTTGATATAACCGGCACTCTGACCGATCGAGAGGCTCATATCGCGGGCGGAAACGCCTTTCTGCATCCGCAGCTCAATCAGCCTTTTGATAAAATCTTCTTTTTCCACCAAGCTCACCACCTTGCGCATTTCATTTTACTATATACATTTGGCACCCATGACTAGAATATTCAGCCATTTCACTTGACATATCTAATTAAATTAGATACCATGGATACAAATAAACAATTTGATTGAATAAATTGAATCACGCTACCCATTTTTATTAGCAAGAACCAGAGAAAAAACGTCCCGGAAAGGACGGAAAATAAATAGGAGGTTACAGAATGAAGAACCCAAAAACAAGACTTCTTGCCGTGACAGCGGCGGCGCTCCTGCTGGCCTTCCTGCCGGTTAAAACATGGGCGGCGGAAAAGACCCTCACGGTGGGGGCGGGAGAGACGGCGGACTTTGCATCCATTCAAGCGGCCATCGATCACCTTGCCGGATGCGAGGGCGACCGCACGGGCTGGACCATCCGGGTGGAAAACGGGGAATATGACCGCTTTACCGTGCCCTATACGGGGCAAAGCGGCATCTCCGGGCTCACCATCGAGGGCGAAAGCCGGCAGGGCGTCACGGTGAAGGTCCTCGGGGATGAGAAATTCGGGCTGGATGATAACGGCGGCATCAACGTCTTCGGCACCGGCGTCACGCTCAAAAACCTGACCGTGAAGGCCGGCACCGCCAAGGGCGGCTGGAGTGCCTCGGCGATCTCGACCCATAACGGCTATTCCGGCGGCGCGGGGGTCACTCTCTCGGTGGAAAACTGCACCGTCATAGGCCCCGGCGTGGGGGCGGGCGCCCTCTATGGCGTCTTTTGGGATGGCACTGCCCTTCATGTGACGGACTGCGAGATCCGCGGCTTTTCCAATGCCATTGAGTTTATGAACGATAACTATAACATCCCCGTGGGGGATACCTGCCGCCTGAGCGGCAATATCATCACCGACTGCAGCTTTGCCATCCACGGCTATATGGGCGGTGGGGGAGGCGGCGGCACGCTGGAAATTGCCAATAACACCGTCACCGGGACAAAAGAGCTCCGCGCCAAGGTGATCGCGCAGGATAACACCGGGGACTCCTTTACGGTCAAGGTGAGCGGCAACACCCTCCAAAACGCCCTCATCGGTGTGGTCAATCTGCAGGACGAGGGCGACAAGAACAACATTCTCCGGGAGAACACCTTCGGGGAGAATACCTTCTATGTGGAAGCCATCGAGCCCGGCACCATCGAGTATTACACCACCTACCATGCGCCCCCAAACGCGGCGGGGCACTGGGCACTGGGCAGAACCGAGGGCTGGGAGGAGTATAACCCCGGGGTGGAGCTTTCCGTTATCGAGAAGGCGGTGGAGGATGCGAACAAGGCCCACGCTAAAACGCTTTCCATCACCGGTGCAGAGGGTACCCTTATTAAGACCTTCACCTATCTCAAGGATGTGATCTACTGGGTGACCGATACCACCCCGCCCCCCGGACCCGATCCGTGGCCCGGCTGGGACCCTGACCCCGAACCGGAGCTGAACCCCGCGACCGGCGGAAGGGACATGACCGCGGCGGCAAGTGTTCTCGCGGCGGTTTCGCTCCTCGGAATGGCGGCCGCACGGAAGCGGTGACGCTTCCCCCGAGGAGAAAAAAGAGATTCCCCTCGAACAGAAAAAGGCAGGCGGAGACCGGAAGATCTCTGCCTGCCTTATTAAGGTTTTCTTTTTGCTGCAAGTGGAAAGTGCCTGCAAAATCGGAAATTGATTTTCCCATATGCCGGTACTTCAGTTTTTATGGTTTTGGAACACCCGGTACAGCACGACGATCACGACGCCCAAGACCCCGCCCAATAAAAGCACCTCCCAGCGATGCCCCGCCTCGGCGCCGATCACGCGCGGCAGCCAGAGGAGGAAAAGCAGCAGCAGAAGCCACCAGTTGTGGAAGAACTGAAAGACCTTTCCCCGCACGCCCGGCACATCCGCCTCCAGTGCATCGGGATGCAGGGCGGTGCAGCGGACGATCATCGTCGGAACGGGGCCGACCCGGCGGTAAATACGCTGCGCCGTATAGGCGATCCCGTCCATTTCAAATTCCGGCGCCAGCCCTTCCTTGGTGATGACAAGGTTGAGGCCGTTCTCATTGGCGTATCGGCACAGCACCTCGGTGAACTCTTCCGGGGTGGTGACGGCCTCCTCCGGCGTAAAGGAGAACGCCTTCCGCCCTTCGGCGCGGGCAACCTTCCGGTAGTCCTTCTCCCAGTCGCTAAACAGCTTTTTCTTCACATCCGGCTCATCCATCCGGTCAAGAAGCTCATCAATATATGCGGAATCGATATCGGAAGTGTTTTGCAGCTTCTGGCAGAACCGGATCGAGGTTTCCACCTCCTGCTGACGCTGCTTTAAGCGCTGTTCCTGCCTCGCGGCGAGCTCCGGGATGGTCATATCCTGATGCAGACAGGAGGAAATATCCTCCAGCGGCGCGTCCAGCCGGCGCAGTGCTCGAATGAGCTTTAGGTCCTCAATGTCCTTTTCGGAATAATCCCGGTAGTCGTTCTCCGGATTTCTCCGGGGGCGAATGAGGCCCTGCTGCTCATAGAACCGCAGGTTGCGGCGGGAGATCCCGGTAAGCTGCTCTGTTTGTTTGGCATTCATGGTACTTTCATCCTTTCTGTTATGGAAGCTGCCTTCAATATACACGGTGCACAAGATGCCAAGTCAAGAGGTTTTATCAAAAAATCGGACCGATCGGGTTACAGGGAGCAGTATATCCGGCTTTGAAGGGGTTGTCAATGTCCGGGGAGGAAGCAGGCGGTGGGTGCGGCGGCAGCCGCGCGAAACTCTGTTTCGCGCCCGCCCAAAGCACGCTTTGGACGGGGGGCGCCCCGGAGGGGCCCCCGGCTGCCGCCCGGGTTGCCGCCCGGGGAACGCCGGCTTTGGCGCGAAGCCGAAAAAAGGCCCCCTCGCCGGGAGGGGGCCTTTGGGTGATTTAAGGGAACGGGTTAAGCGGAAAGCTTCTCGATGGCGGCCTTCACACGGGCAAGGGCTTCCTCACGGCCCAGCACCACGCAGAGCTCGATGCCGCCGCCGGGGGTAAACTGCTTGCCGGAAACGGCCACACGGAGGGGATAGAGCAGCCAGCCGTTCTTGCAGCCCAGCTCCTCAATCTTCCGGAAGAGCGCCGCATGGATGGACTCCTGCGTCCACTCGGTGAGGCCCTCCAGAACGGGAAGGATGGCGCGAAGCGCCTCCAGAGAGGTTTCCGGGGTGGTCTTCATCTTCTTGCTGGTATAGAGGGAGGTGTCATATTCCGGCATACGGTCGATAAAATCGACCTGCTCGGGAATATCGCCCAGCACCTCGCAGCGGGTCTGCAGCACGGAGCAGAGGGTCTTAAGATCGGCGGTCTCGCTCTTTACCGTCCGGCGGATCCAGGGGAGCGCTTTCTCGTAGAACTCCTCGGGGGACAGCTTTCGGATATACTCGCCGTTAATATAGCGGAGCTTCTGGATATCGAAGACGGCGGGGGACTTGCTGATGCCGCTGATGTCAAACTCCTTTACCAGATCCTCCAGAGAGAAGATCTCCTGATCGCCCTTGGGGCTCCAGCCGAGGAGGGCGATGTAGTTCACAATGGCGGGGGTGAGATAGCCCATGGCGACCAGATCCTCATAGGAGGCGTCGCCGTGCCGCTTGGAGAGCTTGTGGGTGGCGTCCCGCATGACGGGTGCGCAGTGGATATACTTGGGGATCTCCCAGCCGAAGGCCTCATAGAGGAGGTTGTACTTCGGGGAGGAGCTGAGATACTCATTGCCGCGGATGACATGGGTGATGCCCATGGTGTGGTCGTCCACCACGTTCGCGAAGTTATAGGTAGGCATACCGTCGCCCTTGATGAGGATCTGGTCGTCGAGGGTGGAGCAGTCCACCGTGACGTCGCCGTAGACCTCGTCGTGGAAGGTGACGGTCCCTTCAGTGGGGATCTTCTGACGGATGACATAGGGAACGCCGGCGGCGAGCTTGGCCTCGACCTCCTCCTTGGAGAGGTTGCGGCAGTGGCCGTCATAGCGGGGCGCGATGCCGGAGGCTTCCTGCACCCGGCGCACCTCATCGAGGCGCTCCTTGTCGCAGAAGCAGTAATAGGCGTGTCCGCTTTCCACCAGCTGTTCGGCGTATTTCTTGAACATATCCATGCGCTGGCTCTGGATGTAGGGGCCGACGGGGCCGCCGATGTCGGGACCCTCATCCCAATTAAGACCGGTTTCCTTGAGGGTCTTATAAATGATATCCACGGCGCCCTCGACCTCACGCTCCTGATCGGTGTCTTCAATCCGCAGGAGGAAGCGTCCGTTCTCTTTTTTCGCCACAAGATAGGCAAAGAGGGCGGTACGCAGGTTGCCGACGTGCATATAGCCGGTGGGGCTGGGGGCAAACCGGGTGCGAACGTGATCAAACTGGAACATAGTTTCACTCATCCTTTTCGGCAAAAATCAGGAACCGATCGGTTCCCAGAATAGTACTAGAATATCTTACCGCCAAAGGCGTCCGCTTGTCAAGTAAAGGGGCGGCAAAATGGGCGGAAAAGAAGGGCCTCCGGGGAGGGAACGGGCGGCGTGCCGAAAAGGCGGGACGAGCCTGCCCCGGAAAGCCCGGCGGGCAGCCGCCCGGCGCGCCGTGGCGCGCCGGTGTCGGCGGCGCCCTCGGGGCGCCGCACGCCTCCCCGAGGTCCGGGGGACCTCGGGGGCGGCTGCCCGCGTCTCTCCCCCGGAGATGAAGCCTTTCCCCCCTGGGCACCGCCGCCCGAACGCTGCCGAACGGTGGTGCCTTTCCAGCACTCGCCCGCTTTTGGCAAAATGCACCATCCCGCCGGGGTTAGAATGGGGACATGACTCCAAAAAATGGTACGGATAATCAAAAAATGGGAACAGAAAAAGGGGAGAAAACTATGAATCATTCATCAGAGATCACCGGACTAAGGGTGACGGAGCACCTGAAAGAAGAACTGAGAGGGAATACCTCCCTCCTGCGCGCGGGGACCTCCTTCCTTGCGGGCTTTGCCATCGCCATGGGGCGCATCACCGGGGAGACCGCGCCCTTTGGGGTGAGCGTGGTAGCGGCGATGCCGCGGGCGGGCGCGTTCCCGGCGCTCCTCGGTGTTTCGCTCGGCTATCTTGCCGCGGCGCCGGCGCCCCTCTCCTGGAGGTATGTGCTGGCGTCGGCGGGGACGCTTCTCCTCCGCTGGCTCTTTTCATGGCTCCCCTTCGGCAAAAAAAGCGGACACCGGGTGGCGGCGGCGTCTGTCGCGGTGGTGGCGGCCGTCATCCTGCCGGAGCTTTACCAAGACCCGCTCATCTATGATATCCTCATCTGGCTCACCTCCCTGATGATGGCGGGCGCGGGAGCCGCCTTTTTGGGACGAGCTGCCCGCTTCCTCTGGATGGACGAGGCGGGGAAGAGAGCGGCCCTTCGGGAGGGGACGGTGATCCTTTCCCTCGCACTCACCGCCGCGCTCGCCCTTATGGGGCTTTGCACCCTGACGCTCGGCGGGCTTTCCCTCGGGCGGGTGCTCGCCTCGGTGCTGCTGCTCCTTACGGCGGCGGCGTTCGGAAGCCGGGGCGCGGCGCTCCTCGGCGTCGTAGCCGGAATGGTCGTCGGCTTTTCCACAGGGGAATTCACCCTTTCCATCACCTGCTTTGCCGTCGGCGGGCTTTTGGCGGGGATCTTTTTTCCGCTCGGGCGAATCGGGAGCGTGCTGGCGCTCACCATCTGTTACGGTTTTTGCTCCATGCTGGCCCAGCGGAGTGCGGCGGGCTTTCTGGAGGTCCTGCTGGCGGCCATCCTTTTCCTTCTCCTGCCGGCCTCCCTTGCCCGGCGGATGGGGCAGTTGGCGCCCCTCCGGGGCGGCGAGCAAATCGGGCGGCTCTTAGCGGAGCGGCGGCTTTCGGAGGCATCCACGGCGCTGCGGGAGGTCGCCTCCACCACCGAGGAGGTAGCCAAAAGGATTTCCGGCGCCTATGCGGAGGATCTTTCCGCCGTTTATGATCGGGTGGCGGCGCGGTGCTGCCGGGGGTGCGTCTATCAGCTTTCCTGCTGGGAGGAGCATTACGGCGACACAATGGACGCCTTTGGACATGCTGTCCAGCGGCTGCGGCGAACCGGTTCCCTCACCGCCTCGGAGCTGGGCCCCCAGCTGGGACGCTGTATGCGGCGAGAGGAGATCGCGGGGTGCCTCAGGGAGGAGTGGAGCCGTTATGCTTCCCGAGAGCAGGAACGGCGGCACGCGGCACGGGTGCGGGACATTGTGACCGACCAGTTCGAGGGCCTTGCCGGCGCTTTGGAGGGCATTTCCTCCGGGCTGGGGACGGTGCTCCCCTGCGGGGAAAATCTCACCGAGCGGCTGCTGGAGGCGCTCCAAAAGGAGGAAAAGCAGGTGCGGGAGGTGCTGGCGTGGAGGGGCCTTGCGGGGCGGCTCACGGTGCGGGTGGAGCTTCCGATTTCCCTTGAAAAATGGCTCCAGCCGGAAAAGCTCACCGAGGTGCTGTCCGCGGCGGCAGGACTCCCCATGGCGGCGGGCAAAAAGACCCGGGAGGGATCTTCCCTCTATCTCGAATTTTATGAACGGCCGCTCTACCGCCTGGAGCAGGGGAGCTGTCAGCTCATCGCGGAGGATGGAGAGGTCTCGGGGGATACCCTGCGGCTGGTGCGCTGTGCCGAGGGGGTCTCTGCCATGGTACTTTCCGACGGAATGGGCTGCGGACAGGCGGCCGCCCTCGATTCGACGCTCCTTGCCACCCTCATTTCCCGGCTTCTGGAGGCGGGCATCCCCTGCCAGAGCGCGCTCCGCCTTGTCAATTCCGCCCTCATGGTGAAGGGCGGGCGGGAGAGTCTGGCGACGCTGGATGCAACGGAGGTGGACTGCTACACCGGGCGCGCGAGCTTCCACAAGGCCGGGGCGGCGCCCACCATCCTTCTGCACCGCGGACGGGCGGTGGAAGTGGATACGGTGAGCCTTCCCGCGGGCATTTTGGGCGGGGTGGAGCCCTCCCGGCGGGAGCTGACGCTGGAGGAGCAGGACCTCATCGTCATGGTGTCGGACGGCGTTCCCACCGAGGAGCCGTGGATCGGGGCGCTTCTGGAGGAATGGGAGGGGAAGGACCTCTCGGCGCTCTGCCGGCAGATCGCGGAAAGTGCGCGTCTCCGGTGGCGGGAGCCGAAGGAGGACGACATCACCGTGGCGGCCCTGCGGCTGGTGAAAAACCGCTGAATCAGCGCCATGCGATGTCAACTCATATTGCAAAGGCCGCTCATCCCGCTTTGACGGATCCCGGAAAAAAAGCGTATATACTCCTTGGCGGGTTTGGCGGCTGCGTGTAAAAAAGAAAGGCTCTCCTCGGAGGGCTTTTTCTTTTTGCCGCCTGCCGTCCGGCGGGGCGGGGAAGCCCTTCGTGCGAAGCCGGCGGGCCGCCGCCGGGCCCCGCCTCAGGCGGGGCCTGAGTGGGAGCCCTTTGGGGCTCCCACGTACGCGAAACCGGGATCGGTTTCGCGTGGGGCGGCGGCCGTCCCAGCACTCGGCCGTTTCCCCGCACCATGGGCGGAATAGCGCACCCGCTGAGGGCTTCCCCTCTGCACGGCGTAAAAAAGAAAGGCCGCCCGAAAGCGGCCCTTCTTCTGGGAGACTGTGTCAGAGGACGTGCGTGATGCTCTCCGTGACCTCGTTCACCAGATCGTGCATTTTGTCGGCGGCCCGCTTGACGGCGCGGCGACGGGTATGCGCGGTGGTGTGATTCATGAGATAGGCAGCGGCACCGGCGGCGAGCGCGGCAACCGCGACCCCCGTTACAGCGGCTCCCGCGGAATGGGCGGTCATAAAAATCGCTCCTTTCTGGGGTAAAGTGCAGGAATAATTCCGCAACCCTAGTATGCCCGCCGCTCCTTAAAAAATGACCTCAAAGGAGTTCTACCTTTTGAACAAGTTAAATGAAAATTAAACAGATGCATATGTGGAATAAGACGAACTAATAAAATGAAACAGCAGGACAGCCCGATTCGTTCTGGACAGAGTGACCGAGAAATGCTAAAATAGGGACGCCGATTATTGGTAACTATGACCAGAAACCGTTCGGCGGAAGGCGTTTTCCGCTTCGTTGCGAAAGCACCGCCGGCAACCTATACTATCTAAGTCAAAAGGAGATTTCCTATGCATAACACAAGGCCGCTTCGCTGCGCTGCCATCCACGATCTTTCCGGAGTGGGGCGCTGTTCTCTCTCGGTCATTCTCCCTGCAATGTCGGTGATGGGCGTGCAGGTCTGCGCCGTTCCTACCGCCGTGCTCTCCACCCACACCGGAGGCTTCGGAACGGTGGCGGTCCGTGACCTGACCGACTATCTGGGGGCGGCGCTTCATCATTATGAAAGCCTTGGGCTTTCGATGGAGTGCGTCTATACCGGCTACTTAAGCTCGGTCTCGCAGGCGGACCTCTGCCGCGCCTTCTTTCAGCAGTATCCGGACGCTATGAAGGTGGTGGACCCCGTCATGGGAGATAACGGCAAGCTCTATCGGGGCTTTACCGCCGAGCGGGTCCGCGCCATTTCGGAACTGGCCCGGGAGGCCGACGTCATCACCCCGAATCTCACCGAGGCCGCCCTCCTTCTGGGAGAGGAGCCCCCGACCCGCGCCCTCACCGTGGGGGAGGCGAGAAGCATGCTGGCCCGCCTTTCCCAGAGCGGCGCCGGCGTGGTGGTGGTGACCGGGGTGACGCTCAGCACCGGGGAGCAGGCCAACATCTGCTTTGACCGGGAGAAAAGCGCCTACTGGAAATCGGTCATCGACTATCTCCCCGTCCGCTATCCCGGCACCGGCGACCTGTTCGCGGCGGTGCTGACGGCGGGGCTTATGCAGGGCGACAGCCCCGCGATGGCGATGGACCGGGCGACCCGTTATCTGGAAATCACCATTAAAACCACCTTCGGCTACGGCACCGACCCCCGCGAGGGCGTCATGCTGGAGCGGACGCTGGAGTGGCTCACCCGGAATGAGCTGCCCCGCGGCTACGAAACGCTGTAAGGGGTAAATTAAGGAAAGAAGAATCCGCATCATGAAGAAATCGTCCCGCTTCACCCTCTATCGCATCATCGTCATCGGCCTGATGGCGGCCATCATCTTTGTCTGTACCGAGTTCCTCGGTATCCGCATCCCCACCCCCACCGGCACCACCCAGCTCAAGACGGCGAACGCCATCTGCCTGCTTTCCGGTATGCTGTTCGGCGGCTGGATCGGCGGCCTCTCGGCGGGCATCGGCTCGATGATCTTTGACCTGACCTTCCCGGAGTACGCCCCCACCGCGTGGGTGACCCTTCTCTTCTTCTTCGCGATGGGCGCCATC
>JAHHSN010000018.1 GCA_020025195.1 Angelakisella sp. | reverse complement strand
CCACCACCCTCATTACCCCGGAAAACTACCGGGAGATCGTCTGGCCGCTCCCGGTGGGCTCCCTCCTGTACGCCGGGGAAAAGACCACCGAAAAGCTCCGTCAGATCGGCGTTACCACCATCGGGGAGGTGGCAAAGCTCCCCTTGGAGAGTCTCCGCAACCTCCTCGGCAAGCCCGGCGAGACGCTCTGGCACTATGCCCGCGGGGAGGACCTCTCCCCGGTCACCCTGCCCGCCCCCGACGACGTCAAGTCCATCGGCAAGGGGATCACCTTTCCCCATGATCTCACCCGGGAGGAGGAGATCCGCTGCGGAGTGCTGCTCCTCGCCGGCTCGGTGGGCGAACGGCTCCGTGCCCACAAAATGCGCGCGGCCGCGGTCGGCGTCACCCTCAGAGATCCCCATTTCAACGACAAAAGCCGGCAGATGACCCTTCCCCGCCCCACCTGCTCCACCGAGGAGCTGACCCGTGCGGCACTCACCCTCATCCGGCAGAACCACACCCCCGGCGCCCCGCTTCGGATGATCACCGTCACCGCGATGCGGCTCTCGCCCGAAGGCGGCGAGCAGCTTTCCCTCTTTGAGGAGGCCAAGGAGGCCGAACGGCAGGAGGCGCTGGATCATTCCCTCGATACCCTGCGAAAAAAATACGGGAAGCTGGCGCCAAGACCCGCTTCCCTTCTCAAAGATCCCTTTCATTTTTAACAATCGTTCCCGGAGGTCCTCATGAAAAAACTACTTTTTATCATCAATCCCATGGCCGGCCGCCGTGAGGCGCAGACCGAGCTTTACCACATGGTCAAGGTCATGACCGACGGCGGCTATGAGGTAACGGTCTACCCCACCAGCCGCCGGATGGACTGTGCCCGCAAGGTGGAGGAGGACGCCGCCCGCTTTGACCTTGTGGTCTGCTGCGGCGGGGACGGCACCCTCAATGAGATGGTAAACGGCATGATGCACCACACCGACCGCGTTCCCATGGGCTATATTCCCCTCGGCTCCACCAATGATCTCGCGAACAGTCTGGGGCTTCCCTCCAAGGTGGAGGACGCCGCCCGTCGCGCTATCAGCGGGACCCCCTTCCAGATGGACGTCGGCTCCCTTGGCGGACGGTATTTCAACTACATCGCGGCGTTCGGCGCCTTTACCGAGGCCTCCTACGCCACCCCCCAACAGATCAAAAATGTGCTGGGGCATTTCGCCTATATTCTGGAGGGCATCAAGTGCATCTCCAAGATCCAGCCCATTCATGTGAAGGTTACGGCAGACGGTAAGCTTTATGAAGGCGACTACATCTTCGGTGCCGTCTCCAATACCACCTCACTCGGCGGCATCTTCCGTCTGGACCCCTCCACCGTGCGGCTGGATGACGGAAAATATGAGATCCTTCTCGTCCGAAACCCCGGCAACGCGCTGGAATCTCAGGCCATGCTGACCGCTCTGCTCAACCGGGATTTCTCCGGCCCTCATCTCCAGATGCTCAAGGCCTCCGAGATCCGCTTTGAATCGGATGAGCCGATCAGCTGGACCATCGACGGGGAATTCGGCGGGGCCTCCAGCGACACCCTCATCGTCAATAACCGCAAGGCCATCACCCTGATGGTTTAAGCGGAAAGCATCATAAGCTCCTCCTCCGCTTCCCGTCTGGTATCGGCAGAAAAGAGGAAGTTTCCCCGCGCGTCATATACCTCAATGTGTCCGTGGACATCTCTCATTTCATTCTGCCGCATTGCTTTTTCCTCCCTTTCGTTCTCTTTGTTATCTTTATTATATGGTCTTTCCTGTCCATTAAACAGGACAGAAATTCCAAGAAAGGAACTCCGCATGAACTTTCCCATTCTCTCCAAAGAGCCCCTCAACCCCACCGTCTGCCGGATGGTGGTGAAGGCTCCGCTCATTGCCGCCAAGGCAAAAGCGGGGCAGTTTGTCATCCTCCGCGCCAAGGAGGGCAGCGAACGCATTCCCCTCACCGTTGCGGACTATGACCGCGCGGGCGGCACCGTCACCGTCATCTTTCAGATCGTCGGCGGCGCCACCATGGAGCTTGATACCCTCTCGGTCGGGGATTCCCTTGCCGATCTCGTCGGCCCCTTAGGCTGTCCCAGCCATCTGGACGGTCTTAAAAAGGTCGCCGTAGTGGGCGGCGGCGTTGGGTGCGCCATCGCCTATCCCACCGCTAAAGCGCTCTTTCAGGAGGGAGCCGAGGTTCATACCATCGTGGGCTTCCGGGATCAGAACCTCGTCATTCTGGAAAAGGAAATGCGCGCCGTCAGCGGACGCTTCTTTCTCATGACCGACGACGGCTCCGCGGGCGAAAAGGGCTTTGTCACCGATGCGCTCCAGTCCCTGCTGGACGCGAGCGAGCACTATGATACCGTCATTGCCATCGGTCCTCTCCCCATGATGAAGGCCGTGAGCCGCCTCACCGAGGAATACGGCCTCCCCTGCGTCGTCAGCATGAATCCCATCATGATCGACGGCACCGGGATGTGCGGCTGCTGCCGTCTGACCGTCGGGGGCAAGGTGAAATTCGCCTGCGTGGACGGCCCGGAATTTGACGGACATCTCGTGGATTTTGACGAAGCGATCCGCCGCAGCCGGCTCTATGCCGAGCAGGAGCGAACCGCCCGGGATGCAGACTGCAATCTTCTGAAGGAGGGCGAACGCTATGAAAAAAACTAAGAACTTAAGTCCAACCTCCCATCCCATGCCGGTTCAGCCGCCGGAGGAGCGCTGCCGCAACTTTGAGGAGGTGGCGCTGGGCTACTCCCCCGAAATGGCGATGGCGGAGGCGGCACGGTGCCTCTGCTGTCCCACCGCTCCCTGCCGAGGGTGCTGTCCCGTCGAGGTGGATATCCCCCACTTCATTGAAAAGGTGGCGGAGGGCAATTTTGAGGCAGCCTATGAGGTCCTCACCACCGACAACGCCCTCCCGGCGATCTGCGGACGGGTCTGCCCGCAGGAATCCCAGTGCGAAAGCCGCTGTATCCGCGGAAAGAATGGGGAACCGGTCGCCATCGGGCGGCTGGAGCGCTTTGTGGCGGACTGGCACCGGGAGCATAACGAAAAGGCAGTCGCCCCTCCTCCCCAAAACGGACGGCGGGTCGCGGTCATCGGTTCCGGTCCCTCGGGGCTTGCCGCGGCGGGCGACCTTGCCCGCATGGGCTACGCCGTCACCATCTTTGAGGCACTGCACGAGCCCGGCGGCGTGCTCACCTACGGCATCCCGGAGTTTCGCCTTCCCAAAAAGATCGTAAAGGCGGAGATCGAGGGCCTAAAGGCGCTCGGCGTCACCATTCTGACCGACATGGTCATCGGGCGGGTCCTCACCATCGATGAGCTCTTTCAGCAGGGCTTTGAGGCGGTCTTTATCGGGAGCGGCGCAGGCCTCCCCCGCTTTATGAACATCCCCGGAGAAACGCTCTGCGGCGTCTTTTCCGCTAATGAATATCTCACCCGCATCAACCTAATGAAGGCCTACCGTCCGGGAAGCCGCACCCCCCTCCTGCCCGCCAAACGGGTGGCGGTGGTCGGCGGCGGCAATGTTGCCATGGACGCCGCCCGCTCTGCCCGCCGCATGGGGGCTGAGGTCACGGTGGTCTACCGCCGCGGCCGGGAGGAGCTTCCGGCACGCCGGGAGGAAGTGGAGCACGCCGAGGAGGAAGGGATCCAGTTTCGTCTGCTCACCAACCCGGCGGAAATTCTGGGTGACGAGCAGGGCTTCGTAACGGCCCTCGTCTGCGACGAGATGATGCTCGGCGAACCGGATGAAAGCGGCCGCCGGAGACCGGTTGTGAAGCCGGATTCCCGGGTCACCATTCCGGTGGATACCGTCATCATGGCGATCGGTACCAGCCCGAACCCGCTCCTGCACCGCACCACCCCGGGGCTTTCCGTCACCCGCTGGGGCGGGCTCATCACCGAAGAAGAAAGCGCCGCAACCTCCCGTCCGGGCGTATTTGCAGGAGGGGACGCTGTGACCGGCGCCGCGACGGTCATCCTTGCGATGGGCGCGGGGAGAGAAGCCGCGCGGGAGATCGATGCCTACCTGAAGAAGCCGCTGTAAGTGAATCAGAACCCCTATGATCTTTCACAAGGTCATAGGGGTTGCCTTTTGGGGAACTGTTTGCTATCATGACACTGTAAAAGAAAAAGGAGGTGCTCCCCATGAAAAAGAAACTCCTTCCCCGGCTTTGCACTGTTTTAGGTCTGCTCGTTCTGCTGGCCGTTTCGGTCTATCTGGCGGTGCGGTGGCACGCCCTCCCGGAGTCCGTTCCCCTGCATTATAATGCCGCGGGGGAATCGGACGCCTTCGGCCGACGCGCCTCCCTCCTCTTCCCCCTCCTGTTCGGCTGGCTGCTGTTCGGGATGCTCTCCTTTTTCGGCTGGCTCGCGCCGCTCAAATCCCCCCAAAGTCCTCAGGCTGTGCAGGCAGCTGCCGCGGAGCTTTGCTCGGTGTTAAAGCTGCTCATCGCCCTCGATTTTTCCTACATAACAATCCAGGCCGCAAGGGGGAGTGACCTCGGCCGGTGGTTCCTGCCGGTCTATTTTGGGCTCCTGTTCGGCGCCATCCTCCTTTTTGTCCTCAAAATGCTCCGCGCAAAGCGGAAAATCCCCCCGAAACAACACTAGGACAGAAAAAAGAGCCGCGCTCCTTTTGGGGAGTACGGCTCTTATCTTATGCCTTTTTGATTTTTCAGAAAGAGGGAACGACCACACCGTGGTAGGTCTCCTCCAGGAAGGTACGGACGGTCTCGCTCCGGAGGGCATCCCGCAG
The DNA here is from genome assembly GCA_020025195.1 of Angelakisella sp. GTDB lineage: Bacteria > Bacillota > Clostridia > Oscillospirales > Ruminococcaceae > Angelakisella. Next base: position 25,459 of record JAHHSN010000018.1, on the reverse strand, counting down.
GGCCAGAAGCTCAGGGCGGTTCTCGTCACCTTCACGGACCGCCAGCACGTTGGAGAAGGTCTTGGCGGCGTCGCTGTCGGCGGCCTCGGTCGCGAGGAGGAGGTCGGCAGAAAGGCCGGCGCCCAGCGCGTAGTTGCCGTTGATGACCGCGAGGTCAAGGTCGGGAAGGCTGGCGGGGAGATTGGCGGAATCCATGGGGACGATCTTGAGGTTCTTCTCGTTCTTCACGATGTCCAGCTCGGTCGCTTCCAGGCCGACGCCTTCCTTCAGCTCAATGAGTCCCTGTGCAACAAGGAGCTGCAGAGCGCGGGCGCCGTTGGTGTTGTCCGCGGGGATACCGATCTGGGCACCCTCGGGAAGCTCCGCGATAGCCTTGGTCTTGCCGGCATAGATGCCGAGAGGCTCATAGTGGATGGGGGCAAGGGAGACCAGCTTGGTACCCTTCTTGACGTTAAAGTCATCGAGGTAGGGCTTGTGCTGGAAGTAGTTGGCGTCGAGGTCCTTGCCGTCGAGGGCGAGGTTCGGCATGACGTAATCGTCAAACTGTACGATCTCCAGGGTGATGCCCTGCTCGGCGAGGACGGGAACCAGCTGCTCCAGAATGACCGCGTGGGGCGCGGGAGAAGCGCCTACTTTGATGACAACGTTGTCGCCCTCAGCGGGGGGATTATCGGCGGGGGGATTATCCGCGGGATCCTTCTGACCGCCGCAAGCCGTAAGTACCAGGGTAAGCGCCAGAACCAGCGCGAATACTTTAAGAATACGTTTCATGTGGGTAACTCCTTTTCATGCGATATGGATTGATATGGGGTTCTATGGACGGCGTTCGCCGTACTTTCACCCGCGGACCGATCCGTACGATAATCGGTCCGGCGGGGAGAAGTCAAGTTGGAAGGGCTTCAGTCCGAATGGGTGGCGGCGCGCTTATCGCTCCCCCGTGCCCAGAGGTTGCAAACCGCCTGAATGATGCAGACCAGAACGATGAGCATCAAGACCGAGGCATACATCACATCGTCCTGATAACGCTGGAAGCCGAAGCGGTAAGCGATGTTGCCGAGGCCGCCGGCTCCGAACGCGCCGGTAATGGCGGTGTAGCCGAGGATGGTGATGGTGCTGATGGAAAGGCCGCGGATGAGGCTGGGGAAGCTCTCCACCAGATAGACGCGGGTGACGATCTGCCAGCGGTTGGCGCCCATGCAGCGGGCCGCTTCCACCACGCCCTGATCGACCTCCTCCAGGCTCTGCTCCACCATGCGGGCAACGAACGCCGAGGCGGAGACGGTGAGCGGCAGGATGGCCGCGGTGTCACCGATCGCGGTGCCCATGACGGTGCGGGTCACGGGGATCATGAAGAAGATGAGCACGATGAAGGGCAGGGACCGGAGCATATTGATGAACCAGCCGTAGACTGCATTGAAGTGCGGGGCTTCCAGAACGCCGCCGCGCTTTGTGATGGTGAGCAGGACGCCGAGCGGCAGTCCCAGCACATAGGCAAAGAAGGTGGAAGCAACGGTCATATAAAGGGTCTCTAGGGTGCCGATCCAAAGGAAGCTCCCGGTAAACTGCTGTAAAAATCCTGACATTTTCTTTCCTCCTCTTAGGCCTCCCGGGGCTCCTCCGCTTCGGAGAGGAGCAGGCGGGTAATATTGCTCTGCGGATGCTGGAAAATGGACTTGGTCTCGCCGCCCTCCGCAAACTGGGAGGAATCAATGACGGCGACCTTATTGCAGACCCGCTTTACAACGCCGATGGCGTGGGTGATGATGATAATGGTGATGCCGAGCTTCCGGTTGATGTCCTGAAGCAGGGAGAGCATCTGGTTGGTGGTAAGGCTGTCGAGCGCCGAGGTCGGCTCATCACAGAGCAGCACCTCCGGATCGGAGGCGAGGGCGCGGGCGATGGCGACGCGCTGCTTCTGGCCGCCGGAAAGCTGTGCCGGATAGCAGCCGGCTTTGTCGGAAAGGCCGACCAGCTCCAAAAGCTCCATCACGCGGGGAGTAATCTCCGCCTTTTTTCTTTTCACCAGCCGCAGGGGAAATGCGACGTTCTCAAAAACGGTTTTCTGCATGAGGAGGTTGTAGCCCTGAAAAACGACGCCGGTCTTGCGGTGCGCTTCCAGAAGCGCCTTGCCCCGGAGCGTGGAGATGTCCACCCCGTCCTGAATGATCTTGCCGGAGGTGGGGCGCTCCAGAAGGGAGAGGCAGCGCAGCAGGGTGCTCTTGCCGGCGCCGCTCATGCCGATGATCCCAAAGATGTCCCCATCCTCAATGGTGAAGCTGACATCGGAAAGGGCGGTGCACTCATCGGGGGTGCCGCTGTTAAATACCTTCGTCAGATGCTCAATACGGATCATGTCATTTCCTCCTCTAAAAACCTCTTGAGAGCAAATAAAAAAGCCCTCGTCCCTTGAATATACTTCAAGGACGAGGACTGCAATAAGCCCACGTGGTACCACCCTGCTTCACGAAAGCCTCACGACCTCCGCCTTATCGACTACTCCAAAGCTGCCTGCTTCGTTTATAGTCTGCCACTGTAACGGGTGGACCCGTCACGCCCTAACGTATGAGTTCGGACGTGCGACTCAGAGACCATGTTCGGCAATCTCTGCTTTATCCCCTTTCAGCAAACTGGGGACTCTCTGTGAAAGCGCGGATGGCTTACTCTTCTCGTCATTGTCTTTGCGGTGTATCAGTTTCTATGTGTTCCATTATATATCGCAGGAGCAAAAAGTCAAGCGGTCATTCTGACGAATCCGTCTGATTCCCGGCGGTCTTTCTTGGCCATTTCAGACAAAGTCTCCTCTCGTTCCGCCACAGCAGGTCAAAAAAAGGCCGGAGTCCTTTAGGAACTCCGGTCATTTATTCCAAGTAATCAGTCCTCAGCAGGAGCTTCCTCAGAAGCTTCCTCGTCCTGAAGCAGAGCCTTGATGGAGAGGCTGGCGCGCTTACGCTCGTAGTCCAGCTCGGTGATCTTGGCCTCAACCTCCTGACCGACGGTCAGCTTGTCGGAGACCTTCTCCACGCGCTCCTTGGCGATCTGGCTGATGTGAATCAGGCCATCGATGCCGGGGATGATCTGCGCGAAGGCGCCGAAAGTGGTGATGGACATGATCTTGACGGTGACAACATCGCCGACCTGATAGAGGGTCTTGATCTTCTCCCAGGGATTGTCCTCGGTCTTCTTGTAGATGAGGGAAATGCGGTTGTTCTCGCGGTCGATATCCTTGACGGTGACTTCAACCGTATCACCGATGGAAACGACCTCAGAGGGATGCTTAACACGCAGCCAGGTCAGATCCGTCAGGCTGATGCGGCCATCCACTCCGCCGAGATCGACGAAGGCGCCGAAGTTGGTGAGGCTCTTGACACGGCCGGTGTAAACCTTGCCGACCTCGACCTCTTCCCAGAACTTCTTGGCGAGCTCACGGCGGGCCTCACGGGCAACCACACTAATAGAACCGACCGCGCGGCGGCGCTGACGGTTGGTCTCAAGGATCTTGAAGCTGACTTCCTGACGGAGCAGGGTGTTGAGATCGCCGTCTCTCGGAACGCCGGTCTGGCTGGCGGGTACAAAGACCTTGACGCCGTTGGTGAGAACCAGAACGCCGCCCTTGATAACCTCGGTGACAATACCGGTGAGAACCTCGCCGGTATCGCCGGCGTTCATGACCTTCTCAAAGCCCGCGGCAGCATCCAAACGGGTCTTGGAAAGCATCGCGGTGCCTTCCACGTCATTGACGCGGACGACCATCAGCTCCAGCTCATCGCCGATCTTGACGACGTCTTCCGGCTTCTTGGTCGGGTCGCTGGTCAGCTGATCCAGCGGCACATAGCAAGCATGCTTGGTACCGGCATCAACAGCAATCTCAGTCGGCTTGATGTCCGTAACAACGGCCGTTACCTTCTCCCCATTATGTATACTTTTGGAATACTGCTCCAGCAGCTCTCCAAAGTTCATTTCTTCGCTCATGTTGTTTTCAAATTCGCTCATGGAATTTTGAACCTCCTTAATTATACAAGCCGGGGTTGAAGCGCCGGCAGTAATACCGATATGGTGCGCCTTCTGCAAAAGGGGCGCCTGACACCGTAGCTCCTCCGCCCGCTCGACCCATATGGTCGGCACGTTCTTCCGGCAGATCTCATAAAGCTCTGCGGTGTTGGAACTGTGGTGACCGCCGATCACCACCATGGCGTCTGCCTGCCGGGATAATTCCCGGGCTTCTTCCTGTCGCTTGATAGTCGCTTTACATATTGTATCAAAAACTTTGAGATTTGTACACACCTTTTTTGCGGAAAAGTTGATTTTCTCCCATTCCGAGCGTGAAAAGGTGGTTTGAGAGACCAATACAGCTTGTTTTTTAGTAATAACTTCCAATAAACTGTTGTTATTTTCTAACTCCTCGACAGTCCGGATCACAAACGCCTGACCTGCCGCATGTCCCAAAATGCCCTCCACCTCGGGATGTTCCCGCTTTCCGGCAATAAGGATCACCGTTTCGGGGGAGACCTCCGAGACGATCTTATGGATTTTCTCAACAAAAGGACAGGTGGCATCCAGATAGGGAACACCGCGGCTCTCCAGCGTCTCATAGACCGATTTTCCCACCCCGTGGGAGCGAATGACGACAGTCTCCTCGGGGCTTGCATCCTCGGGACGGTCCAGAATGGCAACGCCCCGCGCCGTGAGATCATCGGTCACCACTTTATTATGAATCAGTTCTCCAAGGGTGCAGACCCTGCCCTGCTTTGCCGCTTCCTCGGTCATCTCGACCGCACGGCGGACGCCGAAGCAGAAGCCGGCGCTCTCGGCCCGTGTTACCTTCTTCTCCATTCAGCCCTCTTTCTCGGCGTTCCCGATTTGCTCCCGGATGTGCTCCGCGATCACAGAGACCGACTGCTCAAAGTCAAGTTCCGATGTGTCACAGCGCCACGCATCCTCTGCCTGGCGCATCGGGGCGGCCGCCCTGTGGGAATCGTTATAGTCTCTTTGACGGATGTCCTCCAGAACTTCCTCATAGCTTTCTTCCATTCCCTTCTTCTGCTGCTCCAAAAAGCGGCGGCGGGCTCTGGCCTCGGGGCTGGCGGTGAGGAAAATCTTTACGGTTGCCTGCGGGAGCACCACCGTACCGATATCCCTCCCGTCCATGATGACGTCATGCTCCCGCGCGAGGTCCCGCTGTAATTCCAAAAGGAACGCCCGCACCTCCGGGATGGCGGAGACGTCGGACGCCGCCATGGAGGCCTCCGGACTGCGGATTGCCTCGGAGACGTCCTCTCCCAGGAGCAGGACCCGCTGTCCCTCCCCGGTAAAGGCGAGATCAATCTTGACCTCCGGAAGAAGTGCGGTCACCGCCGCACAGTCTTTGGTGGGAATGCCCCTGCGGAGGGCATAAAGTCCAATGGTACGATAAAGCGCCCCGGTATCCACATGGAGGAACCCAAGACAATCGGCAAGGCGTCGGCTGATGGTGCTTTTGCCTGCTCCGGCAGGCCCGTCAATGGCTACTGAAATCAAGAAGTGTTACCTCCTATTTTATATACATAGTACTCTTAAAATTCCTGTGCGGCGAGAAAGGCGGTGCTCCACGCGATCTGCAGGTTATAGCCGCCGGTGACGGCGTCCACATCAATCACTTCCCCTGCGAAGGCGAGTCCGGGAACGAGCTTGGAGCGCATGGTCTTGGGGTCGATCTCCTTGACCGAAACGCCGCCCGCCGTGATGACCGCCTCCTCAATGGGGGCAAGGCCCTGCGGGGTGAGCGGAAAATGCTTGATGAGCCGCCCGAGGGCCAGCCGCTCCTCCCGGGTGACGGAATGAACCTTGCGGGAGGGCTCGATGCCGCTCTGCTTTACGATGACCGGGATGAGGGAACGGGGCAGGAGACTGCCGAGGGAATTGGCAAAGTCCCGGTTCTGCTCCTCCTTAAAGTCCCGAAGGAGCCGCGCGTCCAGCTCCCCCTCCGTGAGGCCCGGCTTACAGTCTATTTCTATTAGGAAGCCGGTGGGGTCATCGGTGATATAGCTGGAGGCCGTAAGGGCCAGCGGCCCCGAGATGCCGAAGTGGGTAAAGAGCATCTCGCCGAGCTCCGTGTAGACCGGCTTTTTATTCTTTTTCCGGATGAGGGTGAGTGTCACATTGCGCAGAGACAGCCCCATGAGGGAGCTGAACATCTTGCCGGTATTTTCGCAGAGAATGGGAACAAGCGAAGCCCGGGGCGGCTGGATGGTATGTCCCAGCGCCGCGGCCAGCGCATAGCCGCTGCCGTCGCTCCCGGTGGCGGGGTAGCTTTTTCCGCCGGTCGCGAGCACCACCACCGGCGCGAGGTATTGCTCCTCCGCCGCGGTGCGAACTCCCCGCACGGCGCCGTTTTCGGTGAGGATCTCGGTGACGGACGCCTGCCGGACCTCGACGCCTTCCCGCGCCGCAAAGCGGGTGAGGGCGTCGGCTATATCCATCGCTTTGTCCGAGACCGGGAACACCCGTCCCCCGCGCTCGGTCTTGAGGGGAACGCCCAGCTCCCGGAAGGTCTCCATGGCGTTCTGCGGGGAAAAGGTGTGGATCGCGCCATACAAAAACCGGGGATTCCGGCGAACAGCGGCAATAAACTCCTCCTCCGAGCAATTATTGGTCACATTGCAGCGTCCCTTTCCGGTCACCAGGATTTTTCTTGCGGGACGCTCCCGCTTTTCCAGGACCAGCACCTTCTCGCCGCGGCGCGCCGCCCATCCGGCGGTAAACATTCCCGCCGCTCCGCCGCCCACAACGATGCGGTCATACTGCTTCATCCCAGTCCTCCGATCTCCTCATTCTTTTCATAAACGTCATATTCGCTCCAGATGCGCTCCAGCATGGCATAGGTGTTGGAGGTCTCGTGCTTCTTCCGAAGCCCCACCGCCACGATGATGGCGTTCAGGAGGCTCATGGGCGCAACGAGGGAATCCACAAAGGAGGCCATCTCGCTCCTCGCGAGGAGCACATGGTTGGACATCGCGGCCACCGGCGCCGAGTTGGAATCGGTGATGCCGATGATACAGGCGCCCTGCTTTTTGGCATAATGCACCGCCTTCATGGTGCGCTGGGAATAGCGCGGGAAGCTGATAGCGATGAGGACGTCATCCGGCCCGATGCGAAGCATCTGCTCAAAGGTCTCACCCTGCGCCGCCCCGACGTTCACCACATCCTCAAAGATGTGATTAAAATAAAAGGAAAGGAAGCCCGCCAAAACGCCCGAGGAGCGCAGTCCCAGAATATAGATGCGGCGGGCGTTCACGATGGTTTCCACCACCTGATCGAAGTCCTCGCCGGAAATTTCCTCCTGCGTGCGGCGGATCTTGTCCGCGTCCAGCATCATGACACGGTGGAGCACATCGACGCCGCCGGAAAGCTGCTCGTCAATGATCTCCATCCTCTGCACCGTGGTCAGGCGGTTGCGGATGATGTCCTGCAGGGACTTCTGAAGCTGCGGGTAGCCCTCAAAGCCCAGCTCGGAGGCAAAGCGAACCACCGTGGACTCGCTGACGCCTACCGTCTCGCCGAGCTTGGCGGCGGTCATGAACGCCGCCTTGTCATAATGCTCCAGAATAAAATTGCCGATCCGCTTTTGTCCCTTGGAAAAGCCGTGCATCTCTGTGCTGATGCGCTTGAGAAGATCCTGTACCATGCGGGAGTCCCCCTTGTTCTTACATTGTTGCTTTTCCTATCATACTAAAAGGAGGGTAGGAAAATCAAGGGGGAAGCCGCAAAAAAACGCAGGAATTGTCTTTAATTCCTGCGTTTTTCCGCTTGATTACATGATTTTTAGTGATATTTTCCCTCAAAATGAAAGGCCTTACTCATTTTTGCAGGATAAGCGGCTGCCGCTGACGTTCCCGGAGCGCCGCCTCCAGCGTCTCCTCGATGAGGGAAAAATCCGCGACGAGGGAGCTTTCCTTCCCCACCGGGTCATCCTGACGAATGGGAACAAAATAGATGTGCCGCGTGGCAAGGAGACTCCCCAGATTTTTGGCGGAGGCCGCGAGTCCGTCATTGGTGGAGACGGCGATGACCACCGGCCGTCGGTTCCTGAGGTGCGCCTTGACCGCCATGGTGACCGAGGTATCGGTGATGCCGCCCGCCAGCTTGCCGAGGGTGTTCCCGGTGCAGGGAGCGACCAGCAGAATATCAAAGAGCTTTTTGGGACCGATCGGTTCGGTCTCCGGGATGGTGTGCCAGATCTTCTTCCCGGTGATGGACTCGATCCGCCGCTTCCAGTCCTCCGCCCGCCCGAAGCGGGTATCGTTCTCATAAGTAACGGGCGAAAGGATAGGCTGGATCTCCCAGCCGTTCCCCGCCAGCTTCTCCATCTCCCGCACTACGCTCTCCAGCGTGCAAAACGATCCGCAGAGCGCAAAGCCCAGTTTCTTTCCCATCAGAATCATTCCTCCCTTTCTTCTAAGAGGGCGGTCACCACCGCCAAAAGCTGCTCCCCCGCCGTGCGGGGCGCCACCTTGCCCGGAAGCCCCGGTGCCGCGATCCACGGGACATGAAGCCGTGCCGCCGTCTTCCGGTCGATCCCGCCCGGTTCGGAGGCCAGCTCAATGAGAACGGTCCCCGGCCGAAGCGCTTCCAGCTCCTTCTCTCCCAGAACCTGCGCCGGAACTGTATTGAAGATGACCCCGCAGCTCCCCGCCTTTTCCGCGAGCCGTGCCGTGGGACAGGGGGTAAAGCCGTCCGCATAGATGCGGGCCAGCTGCTCCGGGCGCCGCGCCGTGGCGGTGACCTCCGCGCCGAGCGCCCCCAGCCGCCGGGCCAGAGCGCTGCCGCACCGTCCGTATCCCACCACCATGCAGGGCGTCCCGAAGAGGGTGGTGCAAAGCTCCTTCATGGCAAGCGCCACCGCCCCCTCCGCCGTCGCAATGGCGGAAAGCTCCATAAGCTCCGGACGTTCCAGCAGATCGATGAGACAAAGCCCCCGTTCCTCCGCCGCCTTTCTTTGGGGAGGGGGGACCCCGCCCGCCAGCACCAAGGCGCCCTCCGGCAGAAGTTCCACAACCCGCTCCCAGGAAAGGGGCGGCGTCCCTTCGGGAAGACGCAGTCCGCCGTTCTTCCCCATGGTCGGGACGGGAAGGATGACCGTCTTCCCCTCCCGGAGCAAGGTCTCCGGTTCCTCCCTCGGGGGGAGGAGAGCTTCTATTTCCGGCGGGCAGAGGACCGACCCCAGCCGCACCTCACGTCCCTTTTCTAAAAGTCCCAGCGCGAGCCACGCCATGCGGGCGTCGCCTCCCGGCAGCACAACCAAACTTTTTGCCACGCCCCTCATCACCGCTTTCCGAAAAAGGTTCGGCGTCCCCTTCGGGACGCTCATCTGTCATCACGGCATCCTATGCCGGGGAGGCTCTTAGGGTGCGTCTGTATTTTTTCATTGATACGGGGTATCCTAGGTCCCGTGCCTCATTTTGCCCCTTATTCAAGAGCTTTCCCCTAAAATCCACCGGCTCTGTTCCCACGTCTTGACAATGCGCTGGAGTTATGATAAAGTATTTTCCACACCGAGGGAGTAATTAACGCTTTTAGCGCGCCAAATCAACAAGCATGGCACAGCTGCGGCCTGTGTCTGGTTTGGCTAATAGGCTTTCCCGCCTTGAAGATGAGACTCGTGTATGGCAAACCCTGCCGTGCATGGAGTCTCTTTTTGTTTTTATAAAAGCCGCGGCTCCGAAAAACGACAGACTACGGGGAGGATTCCCCTACTATAATACAAAGGAGAGTTCAAAAAATGGATCACTATTTGCACTCGGCTGACGAAGTCCTTCGCGAAGTGAAGAGTACAGCCGGCGGTCTTTCCTCCGCTGAGGCGGCTGACCGCCTCGCACAGAACGGAAAGAACAAGCTGGCGGAAGCGAAAAAGGTCTCCCCCTTTAAGCGCTTCCTGCAACAGCTTGCCGACCCCATGATCATCATTCTCTTGGCAGCGGCGGCCATTTCCGCGGTTACATCCCTCTACGCGGGGGAGTCCTTTACCGATGTATTCATCATTCTCTTTGTTGTCCTGCTCAATGCCATTCTGGGCGTTCTTCAGGAGAGCAAGGCGGAAAAGGCGATCGAAGCCCTTAACGAGATGTCCGCGGCCACCAGCAAGGTCCTCCGCGACGGAATGCTCCGTCAGGTAAAGAGCGAGGATCTGGTGGTGGGCGACGTCATCCTGCTGGAAGCCGGAGACGCCATTCCCGCCGACTCCCGCATTCTGGAGGCCGCCAGCCTCAAGGCGGAGGAATCCGCCCTCACCGGCGAATCGGTCCCGGTCAACAAGCAGGAGAACGCGCTTGTCTCCCCGGACGGCAAGGCGGTCCCGCTTGGAGACCGCAGCAATATGCTCTATATGGGCAGCACCGTCGCCTACGGCCGCGGTAAGGCGGTCATCGTGGCGGCCGGGATGCAGACCGAAATGGGTAAAATTGCAGACGCGATCAGTCAGGCAAAGGACAGCAAGACCCCCCTGCAGAATCAGCTGGCCCGTCTCAGCAAGACCCTCACCTGGATCGTGCTCGGCATCTGCGCCGTCATCTTCGGCGTGGGCGTGCTGCGTGCCGGCTCTCTTTCCGGCGGCGTGATCCTTGATTCCTTCATGGTCGCGGTATCGCTCGCCGTAGCCGCCATCCCGGAGGGACTTTCCGCGGTGGTCACCATCGTGCTTTCCATCGGCGTCACCAAGATGTCGAAGCGCAATGCCGTGATCCGCAAGCTGACGGCGGTGGAGACGCTGGGCTGCACCCAGATCATCTGCTCCGATAAGACAGGAACCCTCACCCAGAATAAGATGACCGTGGTGCACACCGAAACCGAGGATGAGCCCCGGCTGGCCCGCGCCATGGCGCTCTGCACCGACTCCGAGCTGGATGAGACCGATAACGCAGTGGGTGAACCCACCGAAAACGCGCTGGTCAACTTTGCACGCACGCTGGGTCTCAGAAAGCCCGACCTCAAGAAGCAGTTTCCCCGCGTCGGGGAGGCTCCCTTCGATTCCATGCGAAAGCTCATGTCCACCGTGCATGAGGACGGCGAGGGCTCCTATATCCAGTACACCAAGGGCGCTCCGGATGAGCTGCTGAAATGCTGCACCCACGCCCTGAAGGACGGCAAGGCGGTCCCCCTCACCGAGGAGCTGCGCACCGAGATCCTCAAAGAAAACAAAGCCATGGCGGATAAGGCGCTCCGCGTGCTGGCAGGCGCCGAGCGCGTCTGGAAGGAGAAGCCCGAGAGCTTTGAACCCGCCTTTCTGGAACAGGATCTCACCTTCCTCGGTCTGGAAGGCATGATCGACCCCGTCCGTGATGAGGTCGCCGACGCCATCAATGAGTGCCGCGGCGCTTCCATCCGTCCCATCATGATTACCGGCGACCACAAGGATACCGCCATCGCCATCGCCCTGCAGCTCGGCATCATCGCCGACCCCTCCGAGGCCATCACCGGCGCGGAGCTGGATGAAATCTCCGACGAGGAGTTTGAGACTGCGGTGGAGCGCTACTCGGTCTATGCCCGCGTTCAGCCGGAGCACAAGGTCCGCATCGTAAATGCCTGGCGCAGGAAGGGCTGCATCACCGCCATGACCGGCGACGGCGTTAACGACGCCCCCTCCATCAAAGCCGCCGATATCGGCGTCGGCATGGGCATCACCGGCACCGACGTCACCAAGAACGTCGCGGACATGGTTCTGGCAGATGATAACTTTGCCACCATCGTCAGCGCCGTGGACGAGGGCCGCCGCATCTATGACAACATCCGCAAGGCGATCCAGTTCCTTCTTTCCAGCAACCTCAGTGAGGTCGTCTCCATCTTCACGGCGACGATGCTCGGCTTTACTATTCTGCAGCCGGTCCACATCCTCTGGATCAACCTCATCACCGACTGCTTCCCCGCGCTGGCGCTCGGCCTCGAAAAGGGCGAGCCCGACATCATGAAGCGCCGTCCCCGCAACCCCAAGGAGGGCATCTTCGCGGGCGGACTCGGTACCGACGTCGCCTATCAGGGCGTGCTGGTTTCCCTCGTTACCCTTGCCGCCTACTTTGTCGGTCACTTCATGGAGGCCGGCGTCTGGGAGATCGCGAACAGTCCCGACGGTATGACGATGGCGTTCCTCACCATGTCGATGGCGGAGATCTTCCACAGCTTCAATATGCGCAGCCAGCACCAGTCGGTCTTCTCGCTGCCCTACCACAACGTGTATCTCTACGGGGCGATGCTGCTTTCCCTGCTGCTTACCTCCGCTGTCATCTATATCCCCTTCCTCAGCAATGCCTTCGGCTTTGAGCACATCTCCCTCGCGGAGTATGCGGTCGCGATGGCGTTCGCCATCTCGGTCATTCCGGTGGTTGAGCTGGTCAAGTGGATCCGCCGCCGTGCTTTACGGAAAAAAGGCGCTGAAATCTAAAGACTGCTTCCCCCTCCCGGGGAACCTATAAAAAATCGTCGGGTCTTCCCCGACGATTTTTTATTGAGGCGATAGCCGTCATCCTGCTGAATGCGGGGGAAGGCTCCCTGTCCCTTCGGCACCGGGAACACCCCCTGCGCCCCATGGATGGTATCGTCCCCGAGGGACAGAATCTCCACCTCCATGGTTTCCGGCGGGCATCCCTTCTGCTTTTACGTCTGCACCGCTTCCTTAACGCTTAAAAGCAGTCGTATAAACCCGATGGGAGCCTATTGCACCCCTCTGTCACCGGGGGATATGAAGCTCCGGGGCCTGCCGCCGGATGACGTCATCAAGGTCCCGGCGAGAGTAAAGGAGTAAAACCCTTCTGAGGCTCCTCCCGGCAAATAAGAAGCGGAGCAAATCAAGAGCCCTGATCCGCTCCGCTTCTCATTTTTAGGGACAGTGTCCTTCCCCCGGCGTTTTTGATTCAGGCGAACGCCTCCCGCAGGGTCTCCTCCAGCTCCCGCGGCAAAACGGCGCTTTCCGCAAGATAGCCGAGCACCAGCTCCGCCATGCGGCGGTTCGCAAAGCACCCGGGTAAGTACCGGCGTTCCTCCCTCCGGGGGTCCTCCCCCTCGACGAAGGAGAGGATACCGTATCTCGTTTCAAAGCCGTCTCGTTCCTCCAAAAGGCGGTAGCAGACCCGAAGCGGCTCGTCCGATTCCGTTCTCAATTCGGAATACAGCGACAAAACCTCCATAAATATTCCTCCTTTCCCGTTGTCCGGTCTTCCGGCTACCTCCATTATACTGTGAGTCCCCGGCAAAAATCATGGGCAAATTACTGGAAATAAGGCAGAAAGCTTTTTCCATGGGGCAAAAAGCCCGCGCCGCCCCCGCTCTTTTTTCGCGCCCGCCCCCCTTGCCGGACGGGGACTTTCGCCTTTTGCGGGAGGGGGCTTGTCTTCTCCCGCCCGCCGCACTATAATGGGGTGTGTAAAAAAGGGAGGCTATGCAAATGGTTTGGTTCTGGATTCTTTTGGTTCTTGTTCTTTTGGCGCTCCTCGCAGTGCTGGCGCTTCTTCCCAATAAGAACGCCCGGCAGCGGATGGAGCCCTTCGGCGCCTGGCGCTATGCCCACCGCGGCCTGCATGACAACGACGCGGGCGTGCCGGAAAACAGTCTGCCCGCCTTCCGGAAAGCGGTGGACGGCGGCTACGGCATCGAGCTGGACCTCCACCTCACCACCGACGGGAAGCTGGTGGTCTTTCACGACGACGTGCTGGACCGCGTCTGCGGCGTTTCCGGCCGTCCCGACAGCATGACCTTCGAGGAGCTGGAGCAGCTCTCCCTCCTCGGCACCGGCGAGCGGATGCCCCTCTTTTCGGAGGTGCTTTCCGTTGTGGACGGCAAAATCCCCATGATCGTGGAGGTCAAATACCAGAAGAACTACGACGCCCTCTGCACCGCCATGATGGAGCTTCTGAAGGACTACAAGGGGCTTTACTGCGTGGAGTCCTTCCACCCCTATGTGGTGCGCTGGATGAAGGAGCACCACCCCGAGATCCCCCGCGGACTGCTCTCCAGCCGCTATGAGCCGAAGGACAGCGAGACCGGCCGGGTCACCTTCGGGATGCGCCTCGCACAGGAGCTCCTCGTCAATTTCCTCATCCGCCCGGATTTTGTCGCCTATCACCATGAGTACGCGCCCGGTGTCTGGGGCTTTAAGACCGCCCGCCGGCTCTGGCACTGCCCCACCGTCGCGTGGACGGTGCGAAGTGAAGCCGAAGAGGCCAAGGCCCGGGAGCATTTTGACGTCATCATCTTTGAGCGCTACCTCCCCGCGCCCCGCGTATAAGATCCTCTCCCCCAAAATTTCTTTGGGGGATTTTCTTTTTAGGGTTTGACAAAGGCCGCCTCATCTGTTATGATAGGAAAAAATAATTGTTACTATTATAAGGAGGCAGCCAGCAATGAAATATTCCCGCCAGCGGGAGATGATTCTGGACAGTGTTCTCAACTGCTCGGATCACCCCACCGCCGACACCGTCTATTCCCGTGTTCGTATGCTGGATTCCAAGATCAGTCTGGGCACTGTTTACCGCAATCTCAATCTTCTCGCCGAAAACGGCCAGCTCCGCAAGATCTCCGTTCCCAGCGGCAGCGACCGCTTTGACCGCACCCTTGCCGACCACGGACACATCATCTGCACCGAGTGCGGAGAGGTCGCGGATATTATGCCGGGGAACCTGCGAGCACTCAATGAGGAGCTTTCCTCTCTCACCGACTATCGCATCACCCGGCGCGAGCTGATTCTGGAGGGGATCTGCCCCGCCTGCCAGAAGGCCGCGGCACATTAAAATACAAAGAAACGGCGATTTCCCACCCCGGGGGACTGCCGTTTTTTTCTTTCTGGTATGTCCCCACCTGTGCTATAATATAATAAAACCGCTTCAGGATGCGGCGTATTCAAAACAAAAAGGAGGGATTCTCATGGGGATCATGGACACCTTCAATGATGAAGAAGGTAAGATCAATAACGGATCGGGGCAATACCGCGTGATGCAGATCGTCCTGCGGGAAAAATTTGTGGGAAAGGGCTCCAAAAATTTCCGCGAGATCGAGGATCTGTGCAACGCACAGTATGCCGAAGGCTACCGTCTGCATACCTTCGCACAGTCCACCGCCACCTCCACCGGCTTTGGAGGAGGCGACCGCACCGTCTGCAATCTGGTTTTTGAGCGGATGGACGGAAAGCGCTGACCGAATAACACTTCCCCTTAAAAAACAGGACGTACCGGGTCTCTCCCAATACGTCCTGTTTTTTACTTTGTTGGGGAAAGGTTCAGCCCTCCGCGGCCTCCACAATGGCAATACCCGCCGAAGCACCGATGCGGGACGCTCCCGCTTCGATCATTGTCATTGCCTTGGCATAGTCACGGATACCGCCGGACGCCTTGACGCCCATCTCCGGACCAACGGTCTTTCTCATCAGGGCAATGTCCTCCGCCGTGGCGCCGCCCTTCGAAAAGCCGGTGCTGGTCTTGACAAAATCAGCGCCCGCCCGTTTGGCGGCAAGACACGCCTTTACCTTCTCGTCATCGGTGAGGAGGCAGGTCTCGATGATGACCTTGACAGTCTTGCCCGCCGCGGCCTCCACAACGCCCTTAATATCCCGCTCCACAAGGTCCCAGTCGCCCGCCTTGGCAGCGCCGACCGCGATCACCATATCCAGCTCCTCCGCGCCCATGGCTCGGCAGGAGGCCGCCTCCGCCGCCTTCTGCTCCGGGGAGACGGCGCCCAAGGGGAACCCTACCACACAGCAGACCTTGACGCCGCTTCCCTGCAGGAGCTTCGCCGCGAGGGGAATATAAACAGGATTGACGCAGACGCTGGCGAAGTGATACTCCGCCGCCTCCCGGCAGAGCTTTTCCACCTCGGCCGGGGTTGCTTCCGGCTTTAGGAGCGTGTGATCGATCATGGCGGCAATCGTTTTCTTATCCATATTTCATCCTCTTTTCGCTTCATTTATCTTGGGATTTTTCCACCTTGAGTATAGCATACGGCAGAAAACGGCGCAAGATACCCCCTTTCCCCCAAAAGTTTCTATACCGCCCGCCGTGCAAGGTCTAACCGAAAAATATAAAACCCCCGGCCATACGGTCGGGGGCTTTTTATAGAGTTCTTACTGCGCCAGAGCGGCAGCTTTTTCCGCGTTCATCTCCCGCATATCCTTTTCAATATCCATCTTGAGGAGGACGAGGAGCATCACCACGGTGACGAGCGCCGGAACCCAGCCCAGAAGGGCGTTGATGGTATGGATGGTCGAGGGGAACTGGGTGGAGAGCGCCTCGCTGAAACCCGCCACATGGAGGGACAGGGTGAGAAGCTGCGTCACGCCGGCCTGTGCCAGCTTGGCGGCGAGGTTGTCTCCGGTGGAGACCAGACTGTCGATGCGGCGTCCGCTTTTCCATTCGATAAGGTCGGCGATGTTGTTGCGGTTGGTATTGAACATCACGAAGGTAATGGCAAGACCAATGCCGACGGTGACGGTGTTCATATACATGGCGCTAAGGGAGAACGGATTGAAGATGAACCAGATCTTGCCCAGGATGAGCACCGCGGCGGCAAAAATCATGGTCCCCTTGCGGCCCAGCGCGCGGTCAATCGGACCGCACAGCAGCGTAGCGACAATGGAAACCACCAGATAGACCGCCTGAATAGTGGTGGCGGCGGAGGTGCTGCCCATGACATAGGTGGCATAGTAGGTGATAGGACTCATAATGAGGACGTTGTTGACGCCGTAGCAGATGATGTAGACCATGTTGAGCACCCAGGACTTGCAGCCAAACAGCATTTGGGCGGCGGCTTTTACGCTGATGCGCTCCTCATTGTTCGAGATCTGCTTGACACGCTCCCGGGTGGTGAAATAGTGGACGAGACAGCCGAAGATGCAGACGGCGCCCATCACCATAGCGGTGCAGAGGAAGCCGCGGGCGCTGCTGCCGTCGATGAGGTTTCCGCCGTCGTCCAGTCCGCCGAACAGCTTGAGGAGGGGCAGGCAGGCGACCGCGCCGATCCCGCTGCCCACACAGCCGCCCAGATTACGGTAGATGTTGATGGAGCGGCGGTCGGAGTCCCGGTCAGTGGCAAGGCTGCCCATGCTGTTGTAGGGGATTACCGGCAAAGGTATTGAGGGCCTCAAAGGCGAAATAAATAACGAGTGCCAGAATGACGGTGACGGTCTGACCGGTCTTAAAGTCGCAGAACAAAAGAACCACCGAAACAGCCCACGGCAGGGCAAACCAAAGGGCAAAGGGGCTGCAGCGCTCCCCGTTCTTAAACTTATGGTTGACGGACCAGAAGCCGATGATCGGGTCATTGATGGCGTCCCAGATGGTGCCGATGGTGAGAATGAGTCCTGCAACCAGCATATCGATCTTGAGGACGTTGGTCAGAAAAAAGAGATAGTAGATGCTTTTGAACTGGAAAACCACGTTGCTCGACATGGAAAAGGTCAGAAAACCGAACTTTTCTCCAAAGTGCAGCGGCGCAATTTTGGACAGACTGTCCGCTTGGGATTGCTTCATGAGAATTTTCTCATCTTTCTCAGCGGCCGCCCCGAAGGCGGTCTTTTGGCATAAATTTAAGCTGTTCCATCTGGGGCAGACTGCCGCGGAGGAACAGCTCATCTTGGGGTATTATATCATATCCCGACCAGGCCCACAAGCCGCCCGCAGCAAGAGGGAAAGCCTTTCATTTTTCCTCGGTTTTATTCGTTCCGCTCTTTTATATCCGTTTTGCTTCAGTTGTCGGAGCTTTTTCTTGTTGACAAGTGTAACCGCTCATGCTATACTCTGGTTACAAAAGTAAACAGAACTGGGAGGAATCCACCATGTCCGAAAAAAATAACAGTCTTTCCTCCGCCGAGTGGCAGGTTATGGAGTGTCTCTGGGAGAAGTCCCCGCAGACGGGACGGCAGCTCACCGAGCGCCTTGAGGCGCAGATGGGCTGGAACCGAAGCACCACCCTCACCCTGCTGCGCCGTATGGAAGCCAAGGGCGCGGTCGGTGTGGATACCGAAGGCTCCCTGCGCGCCTTTTTCCCTCTGATCCGGCGGGAGGACGCCGCACTGAAGGAGACCGAGGACTTTCTCGACCGGGTCTACCATGGGAGCCTCAGCCTGATGGTGAGCGCTCTCACCAAAAAGCAGGCGCTTTCCAAAGAGGAGCTGGAGGAGCTTTCCTCCCTGCTGGAAAATCTGGAAGGAGGCCGCTAAAATGCTAGCCTGGATTCTCTCCTCCTCCCTGCTCATTGCGGGAGTCCTGCTCATTCGGTTCTTTCTTCGGGGGCGTCTGGACTCCCGCCTGCAACACGCGCTCTGGGGGCTGGTACTTCTCCGTCTGCTGCTGCCCTTTTCTCTGGGGGACAGCTTCCTCAGCGTCACCAACCTGCTCCCCCGGGAGCTGCCCCCCGCCGTCAGCGTCACCGCACCCGCGTCCCCTGTGTTAAAAGAGGAGCCGACCGCACCCTCCCCGGCAAAGCCGCTCCCCGAGGGCGCCATTGCCCTGACTCCGAAGCCCCCCACCCCGAACCCGAAGCCCGCGGAGGATCCCTCCGCGGTGGATCCTCAGGCATTCCCCTTCCGGGAAATTTGGATTTCCGGTGCCGCGCTCCTCGGGTGCTGGTTCCTCGGCTCCAACCTCATTCTGTGGCGGCGGCTCCGAAAGACCCGAAGGCCCCTTGCCATCGAGGGTGTTTCCCGCCCGGTCTACCACTCCCCGGCAGTGGAGACCCCCTGTCTCTTCGGTCTCCTGCGTCCCGCCGTCTATCTCACCGAGGAAGCGGCCGCGGAAAAGATGCTGTGCCGCCACGCCGTGGCGCATGAACTGACCCATTTCCGCCATGGAGACCACATCTTTTCCCTGCTGCGGGGCGCCGTGCTTGCCCTGCACTGGTATAATCCCCTCGTCTGGGCCGCTGCGTTCTGCTCCCGCAGTGACGCCGAGCTTGCCTGTGACGAATCGACCATCCGCCGTCTGGGGGAGGAGGAACGCGCCTCCTATGGGAGGACGCTTCTCCGTCTCACCTGTGAAAAGCGGACGAACCTCCTGATTGCCGCGACCACCATGACCGGCAGTCACCATGAAATAAAGGAGAGAATCATGAGCATCACAAGTAAACCGAAGACCTCCCTTTGCACCCTCGTGCTGGTGTTGCTGACCGCCCTGCTGGCGGTAGGCTGCACCTTCACCGGTCCCAAGGAGCCGGGGTCCGTTTCTCCCATTGAAAGCCCACAGGCGGCCATGACCGCCCTCTTTGTGGAAAAGGAGGACATAAGCTTTTCGCTTCAAATGGCAGAGGACGACTCCGAGCGTTCCTTTACCGTCACCGACCCCCTTGTGGCGGAGTTTCTTACCCTGCTGATGGACAAATATCACTGGAGTCCGGCAGAAGCTCCCTCTCCCGAAGCTGCCGAATATCGGCTCACGGTCTCCACCCCGAACAAAGGTCAGGTCATGACCTTCTGGGCAGGCGAAGAAAGCCTTGTGCAGTATGAGCAGGATGGCAAGGTCACCTGCTGGGAGGGTAAAGCCATCGAGGAGCCTTCCGTGCCCTTCGGTTCGCTCGTTCTTGAGGAATATGATAATCTGGAGGCTGACCCAAGGCGCATCGCCTTCACGGGGCCCCAGACCCCTCAGGAGGCGGCAGAAGTCTTTGTAAAGAGCTCCTACGGCAGTCATCTCATGACGATCTCCCCGCTCAATGAATATGGGATTCTCTCTTATGATCTTGTGGATTATGAAATCATGGAGATCAGCCCCGACCAAACCGCCGTCGTCGGAAGCTTTACCTATGCCTTCACCCCTCGATTTTCTGACTCCCCCGCCATCTGGGCAGGCAATACCGGCAAGGGCACCGGAAAGTGGGAAGGGATGCTCACCGCCTATCGGCAGTTTGCCCTCCGAAAAATGGATGACAGATGGCAGTGCATCGAAGTGGGAACCGGCGGTGTCCGGCTCCCCGCAGGCGCCGAGGAGGAGGATATTCTCGCGGCAGTCGATAAAGCCCTTGCGGATTACCACGCGGGAACGGTGGATACCGAAAAGCCCAGCGCCGGCGAGCTGTACTTCCAGCCCGTCCCGGAGGGCTGTGTGCTCCCCGAAACCGTAAAATCGGCGGCGGAGTATACCATCCTTCCTAAGAACGGCACGGACGGCGACCGGCTGATTCTCACCACGGCGGACGGCAAATGGGAGATTCACTTTCATATTGCAGAACTCTGTATAGAATCCGACCCGCCGCAGGAAGATAACCCCCTGACCATGGTCACCTCGGTCCGCTTCCAGCAGAAGGAAGCCTGATTTAAGACGAAAAGATAAGAAGCCGAACTCTCCGGGTCCGGCTTCTTTTTATGGTTTCCGGCATGGCGCCGCGTGTTTGCTTTTTGCTGTTCTCTGGCCGGGCGCTTCCCCATCTTTGTTTCTTCCGCGGGAGAAACTTTTTTCCGTTCCTGCATAACCGGCCCCACTCTTGGAAAAATGAAACTGAGAGGAAGGAGGGGTTCTTATGTTCCGCAAGATTTTATCGGCACTGCGGCTTTTTCTTTTCGGGGGCTTCGGCTACTGCCTCATTGAACTGCTCTGGCGAAAGCGCACCCACTGGAGCATGGGGATCTTAGGCGGCGTGGTGTTTCTTTCGCTCTATTTTCTGGAGCGCCGCTCCAGCGGGCCGCTCTGGAAAAAGGGGCTTTGGGCTGCGGGGCTCATCACCCTCTATGAATTTCTGACCGGCTGCCTCGTGAATCTCTGCCTTGGATGGGCCGTGTGGGATTACAGTGCGGAGCCCTTTAATCTGCTGGGGCAGATCTGCCCGCTCTACACCCTGCTGTGGCTCCTGCTTTCCCTGCCGATCCTGCTCTTTTGCCGGCATCTGAATGAGCGGCAGGCGGGATTCTAGACAGCGGGGGTATCTTTTTGGGGATGGCCCTGCTATAATTTAAGAAAGAAACATCATTTCATCATGGAGAGGAGACGTTCTTATGATCGACGCCGCAACCAAAGATACGCTCTGCCGGCTGGCCCGAGAGGCCGCCCGGAACGCCTACGCGCCCTATTCTCATTTTAAGGTGGGCGCGGCAATCCTTGGGGAGGGCGGTAAGATTTACACCGGCTGCAACGTGGAAAACGCAAGCTACAGCCTCACCATCTGTGCCGAACGCAACGCGGCAACCACCATGGCGGCGGACGGCGAACGGCGCATCGCGGCCGTGGCCATCTTCGGCGGGGCCTCCGCCGGGGACGCGGCTCCCTGCGGGGCATGCCGGCAGTTCCTGCTGGAATTTGCCGACCCGGAGCTTCGGGCGCCGGTGTTCCTGGTCGGCGGGGACGGCTCCGTTCTGGAGACGAACTTGAAGGAGCTCTGCCCCTATCCGTTTCGTTCCTTTGTGCCGAATGACGAAGCCTGAGATGGGATTCCAAAAGGCCCGCCTTCCGGCGGGCTTTTCCTATGGAACGGAAAGGGCGAGGGCCGCCGCAGCCATGAAAAAAAGAAATCCCGGCGCACCAGACGTGTACCGGGATTTTTCTATGGTGGGAACGCACGGGCTCGAACCGTGGACCTCCTGCGTGTGAAGCAGGCGCTCTGACCAGCTGAGCTACGCCCCCGACAGGATTTCATTATACACCTTTTGGGAGACGGTGGCAAGCCCTAAAACAAGTTTTTTATGGATGGAGCTCCGTCTTGCGCGGGAAGGTCCCCGCCGCTATAATAAAATGAACGAAAGGAGGCTCCGCCATGCAGCTGCTGATTCGTCTGGACGGGGAGACGGTTCCCTGCGACTGGGAAAAGAAAAAGGTCAAAAACATCAATCTCCGGCTCCGCCCGGACGGGAGCTTTACGGTCTCCTCCGCCCCGTGGGTACCCCGGGAGACAGTAGAAGCCTTCCTGCGAAAAGCCCTGCCCCGCCTTCTCCAAAGCCGGGAGCGCCTGCGGGAGACCCGCCCCGGGGAAACGCTTTCCCTCACGGAGGGGGCCGCTGTTCCCTATCTCGGCAGGACGCTCACCCTCCGGCTGCAAAAAGGGGAACGGCCCGCCGTCCGGCTTCTGGGAGAGGAGCTATTCCTCCTTCTCCCCGACCCCGCCGACGAAGTCCTCTGCCGCCGGCTTTTTGAGGGCTGGTGGAAGGAAAAATTCGCCGCCGAGGCCTCCCTTCTTCTGGACCGGTGGTTTCCCCGCTTTGAAAAGTATCAGATTCCTTATCCCACCCTCCGCTTTCGGCGGATGACCTCCCGCTGGGGAAGCTGTCAGCCGGCAACCGCCGCCATCTCCCTGAATCTCCGGCTCCTCCACGCACCGGAGGCCTGTCTCGAATACATCATCGTGCATGAGCTTGCCCATCTGGTGGTGGCGGACCACTCCCCCGCCTTCCATGCCGTAGTCACCGCGGTGCAGCCCGACTGGAAGGCCCGCCGCGCGCTCCTCCGGCGCTCGGTCATTCCGCTCTAAAAGTTAAAGGCGCGGATCCTGCGGCGCCGAAAATCCCTTTCAGCCGCCCGCTTCGCTCTCCCCTGCCCAAGCCGGTGGCCTTTTATGTGAAAGTAAAGCAAGCCGAAAGCCCTCCCCGCTGCCGGAGAGGGCTTTCGCTTATGATAAAAGAGGTTAAATGGATTCTGCCAGTTTAAGGAGCTCTGCCGCGATGCGGCGAAGCGTTTCCCCGGGGCGGGGGCTCGGGGGCGCGTCTTCCTCATAGAAGCGGCGCACCTCCCCCATAAATTCCTCCCACCGGGGGCGGAGGTAGGCGGGACAGTTCTTGCGGGGATACCAGGTGTGGTGCTGGTACACCTCCCGCAGGGTGAGCCCGTGGCGGCGGAGGAGGAGCGCCGTGAGCCGGGCGCCGTTTTCCTCCGCCGCGCGGTCTTCCGGGCTGCCGCTGCCGTCCATGATGATCTCCACGGCGAGGGTGGTCTCATTGCCGGGGCCGCTTCCGTCGGCGGCGTGCCAGCCCACCTCGTCCTCCCGCAGGTTCTGCCACGCGCACACGTCGTCCACATAGTAGTGGACCCGCACCGAGCCCATGTTGCAGTTCGGCCAGGTGGCGCGGGTATACTGCTCCGCGGGGGTCGTCCCCTCCGGGACGGAAATGCGCCCGGTGTTGTGGATGGTGATCCCCCGGACCCTGCCGCTCCCGCCGGAAAGCCGGCGGTTGGCCTTGTAGGGGGTCCCCTTCCGGTAAAGGATACTCCCCTCTCTCACATCCCGGTTCCAGCGGGCCGTATCCGGAATGAGCTTCTGGTGGATGGTGAGCCCGCCCTCCTCCCGGGTGCGGTCGGGGCAAAGAAAGCCCCCCATCAGAAGCCCTCCGCGGGCGGCTCGGGCTCCCGCTTTTCTGCCTGCGTGCCGTAATAAAAGGCGATGACCGTCGCGAAGATGGTCATGAACTGCTCCCCGGTGACCCGCCCGGTCACGGCGAGAAAGCAGAACACCGCCGTCACCAGGAGGGTGACGATGGATTTGACCTTCAGGAGCTTAATGAGTGATTCCTTCATGCTGTTTCCCTCCGTTTTCCTCCAGGAGGGCCTCGTAAAGGCACCGCACGGCGCCGTTTCCGCCCTCCCTTATATATTCGTCCCCCGCCGCGATGCGCTCCGAAAGGGGCATCTCGGGGGAAGTGATGGTAAGACGCAGAATGCTGAGATGATTTTCCCGGAGGTGCCGCTCCATCGCCTCGATAAAGCAGACCGCCCGGTGCAGCTTGAGACAGAGATAAAAGGCGGTGGTTCCCGCTGTGATGACCGCCGCCGCGTCAATGAGCCATTCCGCCATCCGCGTCCTCCTCTCCTTGTCCCTTTAGTTTCTTCATGCTGTTTCCTCCTTTTCCCTTGCTTTTGCCTCCTCGGCTCTCTCACCAACGGCGCGCGGAGAGCGGTTTCGGCCGTCCTCTCTTAAAAATCACACAAACCGTTAAAGAAAGTTTACACCTGCCGCATAAGCTCCCCGCTCCCCGGCATAGACTGCTAGGGAGATTTTATTTTTAAGAAAAGGGGCTTTTGTATGGGTTACAGGGAATGTTCCCCCCGCGAATTTGGGGAATCTGCCTTTCGGGTCATCGGGGAAGACTGGCTTCTGGTGGGGGCCGGCGCCCCGGAAAAGCCAAACGCCATGACCGCAAGCTGGGGCGGCTTTGGGGTGCTTTTGGGGAAACCGGTGGTCACGCTTTATCTTCGTCCCGAGCGCTATACCCATGCGCTGATTGATGAGTCGGGGCGTTTTTCCGTAACGGTACTTCCGGAGGCTTACCGGGCAGTCTACCGGACCTGCGGGAGCCTTTCCGGGCGGGAGCATGACAAGATAAAGGAAACGGGGCTCACCCCGCTCTGGGAGGACGGCGTCCCCTACTTTGAGGAGGGGCGGGCGGCGGCGATCTGCCGGGTGCTCTACCGCGCGCCGCTTCTTTATGAGGGCTTCCCCGAGCCGGAAGCGGCCGCGGAAATCCTTAAAAAAGGGAGCCTCCACACCCTTTTCATCGGGGAGATCCTGCGGTTTTATGAAAAGGAATGACAGCGTCCTTTCTTTCTGCTATAATTGTCCTGCCCCTCTCGCGGGGCCACTCCACAAGGAAAGCAGGAAACACCTATGGGCGCACCTCTCACGCTGGGACAGCAGGCGGAACGCAGTCTCATCACCAAATACAAAAAGCTGATCTGGAACCGCTTTGTCGGCGGCTGCAAGGACTACGACCTCATTCAGGAGGGCGACCGCATCGCGGTCTGCATTTCCGGAGGCAAGGACAGCATGCTGCTGGCGAAATGCATGCAGCACCTCCAGAAATACAGCGACTTTCCCTTCGAGGTGGAATATCTGGTGATGGACCCCGGCTATCTGCCGGAAAACCGCGCCAAAATCGAGGAGAACGCCCGGCTGCTGGAGCTTCCCATCCGCATTTTCGATTCCACCATTTTTGACGTTGTGAACAGTGCCGAGGGCGGCTCCCCCTGCTATCTCTGCGCCCGGATGCGCCGCGGCTTTCTCTACAACGCCGCCCAGAGCCTCGGCTGCAACAAAATCGCGCTGGGGCACCACTTCAACGACGTCATCGAAACGACGCTCATGAGCATGCTCTACGGCGCAGAGGTCAAGACCATGATGCCGAAGCTCAAAAGCACCAACTTCCCCGGCATGGAGCTCATCCGCCCGCTCTATCTCGTGCGGGAGGCGGATATCATCAGTTGGGGACAGCACCACGGGCTCTCCTTTCTGCGGTGTGCCTGCCGCTTTACCGAAAAGACCGAGACCGAGGAGCTGGAATCGGCCCGAAAAGAGATGAAGGAGCTGATCGCGGCGCTCAAAAAGAAAAACAAGAACGTGGACATCAGCATCTTCCGCAGTATGCACAATATCAACCTCGCGACGGCGGTGGGCTACCGCATGAACGACAGCGATGACCTGCACAGCTTCCTGGAAAACTACTGAACCGTTCCCTCTGCCGGGCGCCCGGCGGGGGGATTTTTTCTTTGGGAGGCCGTTCCCAAAAGGCGAGGGCGGCGGCAGCACGCCCCCTTTGGGGGCGTCC
>JAHHSN010000017.1 GCA_020025195.1 Angelakisella sp. | reverse complement strand
GTGAGTGCCAGACTTCCTGCCAGAGCGCCTGCAAGACCAGCTGCGGCATTGCCAATCAGCCCTGCGAGAAAGCGGAATAATTTTTCGCGTTTTAGCCGGAGCGCTCAGCGTTCCGGCTATTTTTGTGTGTGAATGAAGGGAAAAAACATATGATTCATCAGTATCAGCTTGGCGGCTATAATATCGTTCTCGACGTATACAGCGGAAGCGTGCACGCGGTGGATGAGCTGGCGTATGACGCCATCGCTCTCCTCGACCGGGGAGAGAGCCCCGAGGCGGTCACCGCAGCGCTCCTTGAAAAATATAAGGAGCACCCCGAGGTGACCAAAGAGGAGATTGCCTCCTGCCTCGAGGACATCGAAACGCTGAAGGAGGAGGGGCGCCTCTTTGCGCCCGACACCTACGCGGACAAGGCCTTTGAATTCAAAAAGCGCAGCACCGTCGTGAAGGCCCTCTGCCTGCACGTGGCGCACACCTGCAATCTGAACTGCAGCTACTGCTTCGCCGCACAGGGAAAATTCCACGGCAAGGCAGGGCTTATGAGCTTTGAGACCGGCAAACGGGCGCTCGATTTTCTGGTGGAAAACTCCGGAACCCGCCGCAACCTTGAGGTCGACTTCTTCGGCGGCGAGCCACTCATGAACTTTGAGGTCTGCAAACAGCTTGTTGCCTACGCGAGAAGCATTGAGAAGGAGAAGGGGAAAAACTTCCGCTTCACCCTCACCACCAACGGTATCGGCATCACCGATGAGGTCATTGAGTGGGCGAACCGGGAGTGCTATAACGTGGTCCTCAGCCTCGACGGACGTAAGGAGGTCAATGACCGCTTTCGGGTGGATGTGAACGGCCGCGGCAGCTATGACCGCATCGTACCGAAGTTCCAGAAGCTGGTGGCGGCAAGGGGCGGCAAGGACTACTATATGCGCGGCACCTTCACCCATCACAACACCGATTTTACAAACGATCTGTTCCATATGGCGGACGACCTCGGCTTTACGGAGCTTTCCATGGAGCCGGTGGTGACCGACCCCCAGAGCCCCGAGGCACTGACCGAGGAGGATCTGCCCCGCCTCTTTGAGCAGTACGAACGGCTCGCCGCGGATATGATCCGTCGGGAGAAGGAAGGCCATCCCATCACCTTCTACCACTACATGATCGACCTGAAGCACGGGCCCTGCATCTATAAGCGCATCTCCGGCTGCGGCTCCGGCACCGAGTACATGGCGGTCACTCCCTCCGGCGACCTCTACCCCTGCCATCAGTTTGTGGGCGAGGAGAAATACAAGCTGGGAAACGTCTGGGACGGCGTGACCAACACCGACCTGCGGGATGAGTTCAAGCTCTGCAACGTCTATGCCCGCCCCGACTGCGCCGACTGCTGGGCACGGCTCTACTGCTCCGGCGGCTGTGCCGCCAACGCCCTGCACGCAACCGGAGACATCCACGGCATCTATGAATACGGCTGCCGGGTGTTTCGCAAGCGCATCGAGTGCGCCCTTATGATCAAGGTCGCCGAGGCACTGGACCCGGAGCTTGCCAAGTACCACACCGATGCCCTCCTTGGTGAGGACGCCGGGTGCGGCGATTCGGAGGACTGCTCCTCCTGCTCCATGAGCTTCTGAAAAAAGAAAAACCATACCGTCCCGTTAGGAGGGACAGCATAACACGCATATTAGAGCTTACCAAAAAGCCAGCGCCGAACCGGCGCTGGCTTTCCTTTTGTTTAAGACACAGCGGCAGCCCTTCCCCTGCCGCTTATGATGCGCCGCGCTCCGGGAAAGTCCCGGGAGAAGGCGAAAAAGAAGGGGAAACGGCCCAAGTTTTGTATAAGTCGAAGTCTAATATACAGAATGTATATGATTTACCAGATGTGCATCAGGTGCTGCATCGCAAGAGAGACGACAGTGATCCCGATCCAGCAGGAAAACCCAAGGAGGATCGGACGTCCGCCGCTTTTTATAAGCTTTACCACGTCGGTATTCAGCCCGATGGCGCCCATTGCCATCACAATGAAAAATTTGGACAGCTTCTTGAGGGGCAGGAAGGTCTCGTTGGGGACGCCGGCGGACACTGCAATGGTTGTAATCAGGCTGGCGCCGATGAAGAAAAGGATAAAGAAGGGGAACACCTTTTTGAGCGATACCCGCTCCCCGGCTTTGGTTTCCGCCTTTTTGGCGCGCATCAGGGCCAGAGCAAGGGTGATGGGGATAATGGCGAGCGTCCGGGTCAGCTTGACGGTAACGGCCTTGTCCAGCGTCTGGCTTCCCAGCCC
Source organism: Angelakisella sp. (assembly GCA_020025195.1). GTDB lineage: Bacteria > Bacillota > Clostridia > Oscillospirales > Ruminococcaceae > Angelakisella. The sequence goes on along the minus strand of JAHHSN010000017.1, from coordinate 28,250 downwards.
ATACATACTGTCCCAGGTGGAGGCCGCCGCCGTGACCGAGGACGTATCGTTGACGGCCGTGCCGGCGAAGATTCCAAACGCCTCACCGGAGGTGGTGGAAAACCCGAGGGCCGAGCCCAGGGCCGGGAAGAGGAGCGCCGCCAGAATATTAAAGAGGAAGATGACCGAGATGGCCTGCGCCACTTCGTCTTCGTCCGCATCAATCACCGGGGCGGTCGCCGCGATGGCCGAACCGCCGCAGATCGAAGAACCCACGCCGATTAAGATGGAAATATGGTCCGGAATACGCAGGGCGCGGTGCAGAACATAGGCAATGACCAGCGAGGTGGTGATGGTGCAGAGGATAATGGGGAGCGATTGCTTGCCGGTTTCCATGACCACATGCAGGTTCATGCCAAAGCCCAGCAGCACAACGGCATATTGCAGGATTTTTTTGGAAGTATATTTGACACCCGCTTCACAGGCGGACATTTTCTTAACCCAAGGCGCCAGCAGCATCCCCATGATGATGGCAAAAACCGGTCCGCCGATGATGGGAAACCGCTTCCCGAGCAGGGCGGCGGGAATGGCAAGCGCGATGCACAGCAGAATGCCCGCACCGTTTTTCTTTATAAAATTCATGGTGTCCTCCTTAAGACTTCGCTGCATGGATCGCGGCGATGGTTCCGGCCGCAGCCGCGCCGTCCTTTTGGTGATTCCCCGGAGCTTTTCCTGCCGGGGAGGTGCCGTTTGCACCGTCTGCTTCGCGGTCCGCAGCATTATCCCTATTATAGCCCCGCCAATTCATTTTGAGAAATTATAATAATTGATAATACCATAAATTTATGTTATGATAAAATGCAGAAAAAACGCCCCGTTCCGGGACAAACAAGGCAGAATGCAGAGGAGGCCCTTATGCTGGATTTTCGGATGGAAACCTTTTTAGCCGTATGCAAATACATGAATTTTACCCATGCGGCGGAAGCGCTGAATCTGACCCAGCCGGCGGTATCCCAGCACATCAAATATCTTGAAAAAAAGTACGGCACCCCTCTCTTTATTCGGGAACGAAAAAAGCTGACCCTTACCCCCGCGGGGGAAATCCTCCGCTCGGCGCTGGAATCCATGCGCAACGATGAAAACACCATGAAAAAACGCATGAAGGAAAGCTTGCAGGCCAAGCGGGTGCTGACCTTTGGTGTTACAATGACAATCGGCGAATATGCCATCGTGCCCAAGCTGGCCGGATTCATCAAGGCGCACCCCGATACCGATTTCCACATCCGTTACGGCAACACCAAAACGCTGCTTTCCTATTTGTATGAGGGCAGCATCGACTTTGCCATCGTGGAGGGATATTTTAAGGAGGATAACTACCGCACGCGTGTTTATAAAACGGAAGACTATATCGCGGTCGCTTCCCGGGAACACACTTTTGCCAGACCGATTCGGTGCTTAAAGGATCTCACCGCCGAACGGCTGCTGGTGCGTGAGCCGGGTTCCGGAACAAGGGCGATCCTATCGAGAGTGCTCGCTCTTAAAAATATGTCTATTCTGGACTTCAGCCATATTGTTGAGGTGGAGAATATTCACACCATTGTATCGCTTTTGCGGGAGGACTGCGGGATCTCCTTTCTCTACAAGGCGGCGGTGGAGCGGGAAATTGCGGACGGTACATTAAAAGAGATTCCGCTTTGTGATTTTATGGTGCAGCACGATTTTACATTTATATGGAACAAGGACAGCATCTTTTCGGCGGAATACGAAAAGGTGTTTGAGGAGCTGCAATAAAATAGTTTGCGTTTGGATGCCGCCAAAGGGGATGGAAAACCATTCCCTTTTTGGCGCACCGAAAAAGCAGACCTCTCAGAAGGGAGCGCCCCCCTCCTTCTAAGGTCTGCTTCTTTTTTATCCGCTCACGTCACGGGGTTTTCCGCACTGTCCGGCAGCGGAGAGCCGAAACGGGTATTCATCCCCTTTTGATACAGAACCAAAAATACATATCCAAAGGCAGCACCCAGAAAATTATTGAGCACACGCAAAAATACGGAACCCCCCAGCCCATACAGCCCGGTCGCCATCAAAAGGGCGCCGAGGCAGTTGCTGGCCGTTTTATACCGGTAATCGGTGCAAAAGCCCAGGCACAAGCCGCCCAGCGGCCCCAGCAGCGGGCGGAGGGCTTCCGGCACCAGCCGATAGATCAGGAAGAAGATCAGCGACCCCGCGACGGTACCGGCCATCCGCTGGGAAAAGCGTTCCTTCGCCTCCGGCGCCTCTGCCGTGTAGCAGCCCAGAATCGACCCACAGGCAAAGGCCGCCCACATCATCCGCTGCCAATTCAAAAAGCTGCCCAGCGCCAGCAGCACCCCGACGCCCAGCGCCAGCTGGATCTGCCACTGGGTCTTTTTGTCAGCCAGACGGAACTGCGCCGCCATATCCCGAAAGCGCACCGCCTGATTCTTCCCGCGGTGCTTCGCGAAAAGGATCGCCGCGCACAAAACATAGCCCACCAGCGTCAAAAGCGCGCGCTTCCACAGAAGGGGGCCCGTGACCGGATTCCCGGAAAGATAGATATAGGCAAAGGTATAGATCCCGGCGTTGCCCATCTCCGGCCGGAAGCTGGTCATAAAGAGGATGCTGAAAAAGGCGGAGCAATGGATCACCGCCGCCAAAAGCAGGTTCGCATGGGCTGCGGCGGGCGGCGCCAGCAGCAGCAGCAAAAATACCAGCGCCAGATTGAGGAGAGAATCCCCGATGCAGTAGCCGAAATCCACAAAGCGAAGCCCCAGCAGTATGCAGAACATCGCAACAGCCATGGCGCTGTTCTCCGGTCCAAACACCTTGGAAACCGGCGAGATCATAACAATGGCGAAGAGCACGATCAGAACCGAACGAGCCGCCATCGCCGCCGTCAGCTTCCTTCGCTCCTTTGGCTGCTCCGCCGCCCGGATCTTCTGCTTCAGGCATGAGGGATCAAGTTGTAATGCATCATAAAATCGCACCGAAAAACCTCCGTAATCAGATGATAAGTTTATTTTCCGTTCCTCGTATCCATTTGAGCGTTCGCCTTTGCAATCAGCCCAAACAACATCTCAAATTCCGGCCCCATACTCCGCTTCAGATCATAGAGCGGCTGGAGGATCGGGCTGTAATTCTCCCGGAGTGCTGCCTTTCCGCTCTCCGAAAGAGAGAGAACATAGCTCCGCTCGTCCTGCGGGTGCCTGCTCTTTTCCACAAAGCCCTTCTCAAAGAGCTGCTTTAAGCAGCGGCTTACCGCTTCCTTCTTCATGCCGCTCTGCCGGCTCAGCACAAGCGGCGTGCTCTCCCCCTCGTCCTTAAGAAACAGCCGGGACAGAAGCTCCAGCTCGCTGGCGGTCAGCGTCCGCTTTTGCCCCTGCGCCAGCATCGCCCGTGAAAAACGGTGCAGCTCCTGCTGATACGAAAGCATCAGCAGCCAGTTGATTTCTTCCATCTCCTCATCCTCCCAACAAATTAACAAAGTTAATTATATATCTTTCTTCCCAATTGTCAAGACAAAAAAGAAAAGACCGAAGCCGTGCCGAAATCGTGAAAATACCCGATCAGGCGCGGCGTGTCCCTTCCCGCTCCCGCACGCTCCGGCCTCTCTCCCCCGCCGCGCTTCTCGCAATACCCCTTTCGGCGCATATGCAAAAATCCCGTCCGGTTCACTGAACGCAGACGGGATTTTTATTTATTATTCTGTCGTTTCGGTCACGGGGCGGTCCCTTGAAGCCGCCCGAACGCTGTTCTTAATTTACGGTATCTCGTTGGGCTGATTAAAAAATCCGTAGGGATACAGGTGGTTCAGGGCCTTTCCACGCGATGAGAAATTCTATGTTTCAAACAGAATTTCCAGTCACTTTTTGAGCAAGGCTCCTTCTGAACCGCTCGCCCGGCGAGTGCTTTTCCATATGTAAAGAGGGCGACCTCTTGAGACCGCCATTTTTCACTTTTCTCTTTAGCTCTCCTTCATCGCCTCCCGCAGTTTCCGGAGTGCCTTAGTTTCGATACGGGATACATAACTCCGTGAGATGCCGAGCTTTCCCGCGACCTCCCGCTGGGTGAGGGGTCGGCGGTTGTAAAGCCCATAGCGCAGACGGATAACCTCCTCCTCCCGGGAATCGAGGGCCTTGCCGAGGATGCCGCGCAGCTTTTCCGCGGCGACGGAAAGATGGAGGCGTCCGACAATGTCCTCCTCATCGCTCATGAGGTCCATCAGGGTGAGGCTGTTGCCGTCCCGGTCGGTGTCGATGGGGTCATCGAGGGAAAGGTCGCCCGCGCTCTTGCGGCGGCTTCTGAAAAACATGAGGATCTCATTTTCAATGCACCGGGAAGCATAGGTCGCAAAGCGGATCTTCTTCTCCGGGTCGAAGGTCCCTGCCGCCTTGATGAGCCCCACCGCCCCAATGGAGATGAGGTCATCCTGCTCGCACGATGCGGCATAATATTTTTTGACGATGTGCGCTACCAGCCGAAGATTGTGCTCCACCAAACAGTTGCGGGCGGCAAGATCCCCCTGACGGATCTTTAAGATACAGTCCCGCTCCTCCTTTTGGGAAAGCGGACGGGGGAAGCTCCCGCCGGAGGTAACGTGCAGGGTGAGCGCCCAAAGCCCTCCTAAAAGCGTTATCATCATCGTGCCGATCATTGTGCGGCCCCCTTTTTTATGAATATACTTTATGCTATGGGACATCCGACAAAATTATGCTTGTACCGACAGAAAAATACTGCCCTGCTCTCCCCCTAAAGCGGGGCTGTACTTCGCGCCCAAAACTTGCTATAATGAGCTACCGAAGAGTGTTTTGTGATTTTTCAGGAGGGAACAAGATGGAGACTGCGGGAAAATGCTACTGCGCCTACTGCGGCAAGGAATTTGATTCGGAATTTGAGCTTCAGCTCATGGATGGGCGGCTGTGCTGCTCCAAGTGCCTTCCCCGGGTGCAGGAGCTGGAAAATGCCCACACCGAAAGAAATCGGAAGCGGCGCCTTCGCACGGACAAGCGCTTCCGGACCCAAAGCGCGCGTCAGGAGCGCCTCAACAGCCGGCTCTGGAAGGCGGGGCGGCTCTCGCTTTACGGATTTATCGGCTCCATCGCCGCTCTGGAAAGCTCGCTGCCGGACTTTTTTCTGGCGCTCTCGCTCCTCCTCTTTTTAGGGGCGGGCGTGGCGTTTCTGGTGCTGCTTATTCTGAATCTGATCGCCAAGCTGCGGCTCCGGCATTCGCTGGAACGCGCCGAACCGACGACAGAGGAAAAATACAAAGGGCCGGAATTCTAAAAGGACTTTGACCGGCTCCGAAAGGACAGACCGTATGCAAATTCTCTATGAGGACAACGCGCTCCTGCTGGCGGAAAAGCCGGTGGGCGTGCTCTCCGAAGGAGCGCCGGAGGGCGGCTCCGACATGGTGAGCCTTCTGACCTCCCGCCGGAGGGAGCGAGGAGAACCCGCGGAGGTCTTCCCCGTTCACCGGCTGGATCGCGGGGTGGGCGGCCTCATGGTCTTCGCCAAGGACAAAAAGACGGCGGGACGGCTCTCCGCCATGATGGGCGACCGCACACTGCAGAAGGACTATTACGCGGTGGTGCACGGCATCCCCGCCGAGCCGGAGGGAACGCTTCGGGACCTTCTCTTTCGGGACGCCGCCCGCAACAAAACCTATGTGGTAAAACGGGAGCGGCGCGGGGTGCGGGAAGCCCGCCTCACCTACCGCCTGCTGGAGACCGTCTCCCACGAGGGGGAACCGCTCTCCCTTCTTAGGGTAAGGCTAGGCACCGGGCGCACCCATCAGGTGCGAGTGCAGTTTGCCTCCCGCCGGCTTCCGCTCTGGGGCGACGGAAAATACGGGGCAAAAGATAACGGCAAGGCGCTCGCCCTCTTCAGCTGCCGGCTCGCCTTTCCCCACCCCGTAACCGGGAAGCCCTGCGAAGCGGAGCTTCTCCCACCCTCTCTCTTTCCGTGGGAGCTGTTCGGAATACTCCGAAACGCATAAAAACAAGCCGAACAGGCACTGCTGTTCCCTTTTTTGGGGGGAGAGGCTTTGCCCTTCGGCTTTCTTTTCTTTTTTTGGAGATTTTGCTATAATATGGCTAACAAAAGCAAGGAGGTGTCCCCTGATGATCTATACCATCGCTCTCAATCCCGCCCTTGACAAAACCGTTCTCTCCGAGCATTTTGAGACGGGACGTCTCAACCGGGTGCTCACCGAGCGTTCCGACCCCGGCGGAAAGAGCATCAATGTCTCCCGCGCGCTCGCGGCGCTCAGCAAAAAAAGCATCCTGCTCGGCATCCTCGGCGGGCAGACCGGCGACCGCATTGCCGACCGTCTGCGAGCGGAAGGTTTGGACTGCGACTTTGCCTGGAGCCGATCGGAGACCCGCACCAACCTCAAAATCGTCGATCCGATCTCCTCGGTCGTAACCGAGCTTGACGAACCGGGCGCCCCCGCCGATCCGGCGCTTCTTCAACAGGTTCGGCAGAAGCTCCTTCACCGTCTCGAACGGGATGATCTGGTGGTCTTTTCCGGGAGCCTTCCTCCCGGGGCGCCCGCGGGTCTTTATCGGGACTGGATCAAGGACTGCCGGGCAATGGGGGCGCACTGCTTTCTCGATACGAGCGGCGAGGCGCTGGCGCTGGGGCTTTCGGCTGCGCCCGACTTTGTAAAGCCCAACCGGGAGGAACTGCAGCTGCTTTCCGGGCGGCGGCTGGATACGCTGGGAGAGGTCGTGGAGGCCGGCCGGGCGCTCCTCTGGAAAGGCGTCAAACAGGCGGTCATCTCGCTGGGGGCCGAAGGGGCGCTTCTTCTCACCGGGGAGACCGTTCTCTACGGCACGGCGCCCAAGGTCGCAGTGCTCAGCACGGTGGGGGCGGGCGACACCATGGTCGCGGCGCTCCTCTATTCTCATCTCTGCGGCTTCACCCCGGAGGAGACACTCTGCGCCTCCATCGCGGCAGCCACCGCCAAGGTCGTGCGAAACGGCACTGAGCCGCCCCTCATGTCCGACATTCAGTCGGTTCTTCCCCGCATCACGATCCGAAAGCTCTGAGTTCTCCGGCTCAGGGCTTTTATTTCGGGCGGGAGCGCGTGCGAGGGGCTCTCAGCCCTCCGAGCACCGAGCACGCGCGGGTGGAGAACCGAGAGTTTTTTGAGGAAACGCACCTGCCGATAAAATAAAACACCCTGACCGAAAGCAGGTCAGGGCGCTTTTCTTATGGCATAAAAATCTCACAGAGTTTCAGGAGCTGCCGTTCCAGCTCCACGGGGGTATCCGCTAGAGTAGCGGAGGGGTCGGCCTCCAGAAGCTGTTCCCGGGTCTTGGTGCCCCATGTCACGCCGATGGTCGGGACGCCCAGATTTTTCCCAAGGGCAAGGTCCACCTCGGAATCCCCCACATAGGCAAGGAGCCGTCCGTTCATCGTTTCGACGAGTTCCAGCGCAAGGGTAGGGTCGGGCTTGTGGTGATAGCCCTCCCGGTGGCCCCAGGCGACATCCAGGAGCCCCTGAAAGGTGCTTTCATAGAGTGCCTGAAGCTGCTTTTCCGGTTTATTGGAAAGGACGGCGGTGCGGATGCCCCGCGCCTTAAGCTCCAGAAGAATCTCCGGGATGCCCGGATAGATCTCGCCGGGGGTGTGGCAGGCCTCGCTGTAGATCCTGTCATAGCTTTCGGAAAGCGCCGCGAGGCAGGCGGGGGAGCTGCCCCCCGGGGCGGAAAGCTCCATAAGCCGCTGCATCCCCCAGCCCACCTTATTGACGTAGCTCTTCGGGTCGTGCTCCGGGAGATTGTTTTCTCTGAGCGCCAGATTACAGCACTTTGCAATGACCGGCACGCTGTCGAGCAGCGTACCGTCCATATCGAACAGTATCATCTCATTCAAGATTGCGGTCTCCTTTTTCGGGGTGATTCAGCAGCATTCGCCCTTTTTCCCCGAATATTATAGCATTCTTTTGCTTGACGCACAATGCCAAAGCGGATATAATGGGAAATTGAGCCGGGAGTGTGCCTGATGGCGGCACTGAGAGGAGCGCGGCAAACGCTCTAATCCCAATTACCTGATCCGGATCATGCCGGCGTAGGGAGCGTTCACCACCGTCGGAAGCCGCCGGCTTCCCCCGTTTTGAACCTGTCTTTTTCGCCGGATCGTCCTTTTCGGGCGATCTTTTTTATTTTGAGGAGGAAATTTATCATGCAGTCCAAACAAAAAACAAGACGTCTGGTAGAAAGCGCGCTCATGCTGGCCGTCGCGCTGGTCCTGAGCTCCGATCTGCTCAAATTCGGCGGCATCTGGGCCTTCGGCGGCGGGGTGACCCCCTGCAGCATGGTGCCGCTGGTGCTCATCTCCTTCCGCTGGGGCTGGAAGTGGGGCGGCTTTACCGGCTTTGTCTACAGCCTGCTGCAGCTCATTCAGGGCATTGACAACGTGCAGTATGCCACCAGCTTCGGCATGGCGGTCGCCATCATTCTTCTTGATTACGTCATCGCCTACACGGTGGTAGGCTTTGCCGGCGTCTTTAACGGAAAGCTCAAAAACCGCAACGCCGCGATCATCCTCGGCGTAGTCATCTGCCTCACCGTGCGTCTCGGCTGCCACTTCCTGTCCGGCTGGCTCATCTGGGACGCCCTCTGGCCGAATGAGTTCGGCATGGCGGCGCCGCTCTATTCCATCTGCTATAACGGCGCCTACATGGTGCCGGAAATCATCCTGACGGCGGCGGTTTCCTGCCTCATCATGCCGCTGCTGGATAAGCTCGGCACCGGCGCCAAAGAAAAGGCCTGACTGTGAAAGGCCGCCTTTCCCGCCTTCCCGCCCGGCTTTTATAAGAAAAAGAGCGAACGGCTCCTGCCGTTCGCTCTTTTCTTTTTTCCCGCCCCCTTTCGGGGCGGGACGGGACCGGAGGACCCTCCGGTCCCAAAAGCCGGGCGGGGGCTCAGCTCAGCGTCCGGGCCAGGCCGGGGTGTTCCTCCAGATAAACGGCCTCGCTCACCGCCTTAAAGACCAGGGCGGGAACTCTTCCTCCCGACTTTCCGTTTTCCTGCAGCACCACAAGGACATAGCGCGGCTCCTCCGCCGGGAAAAAGCCCCCGAACCACCCGTGCACAATCTCCTCTCCATCCTGAAAGGCGCCGGTCTGGGCCGAGGCCGTCTTTCCACCTGCGCCGCAGTAGACATTATGGGCCCGTTTGCCGGTTCCCTCCTGCACCACGCCCACCATCAGCCGGCGGAGCAGCTCAGCGGTTCGGTTGGAGATGACCCTTTGTCTCTCTCCCTGCGGCGGTTCGCGCTCAATGAAGGCGCCGTCCCATGTCATCCCCTCGTAAAGGGTGGGCCGGACGTCGTGACCGCCGTTTGCCACTATGGCGATCATCCTCGCGATCTCCACGGGGCTGGCGGTCAGTCTCCCCTGCCCAAAGGAGAGGTTCGCAAGCTCACCCCTCGTTACCTCCTCCCGGGCGGGAAGACTGCCTGCAGCGGCGGTGACTCCCGAAACAAGCGGCGTGATCTTCCCAAAGCCCATCGCCTCCGCGGTGGAAAGGAGCCGGGCGGCTCCCACCCGCTCTCCCAGCTCAATAAAATAAGGGTTGCAGGAATCGAGGAAGGCGCCCCTTAGGTCCAGAGAACCGTGTCCCGCTCGGTTATGGCAGTGGTAGCGGTGGTCCCCCAGCTCATAGTAGCCGGGGCAGAAAAAATCCCGGGGCAGCTCGGTGCCCGCCTCCATAGCTGCCGCTGTCACACAGATCTTAAAAAGGGAGCCGACGTTCCACGCGGCGGTCGCCCGGTCAAAGAGGGGGCTGTCCTGCCGCTCCAGCACCGCCCCCACGTCGGTCACGTCAAAATCGGGGAAGCTGGCCATGGCGCGGATGGCGCCGCTCTCCGTCTCCATGAGGACCACGGCACCCCGCCCCAGCACCGCCGCCTCCCGCTCCACAATTTCCTGCAGGCGGCGGTCAAGGGTCAGCACCACCCCCGCCCGGCGGCTCATTCTGGTATCCTCCACCACTGGGGCGCTTCCCACCGCCCGGTGCCGGGCATTGACGGTAAAGCGGGCCGAAAGGGACCCTCCCCAGCGGGCAAGCGCCTCCTCAAAGCCCGCCTCCACCCCGCAGACTCCCTGCCCCTCACCGTTTATATACCCGATGATGTGCGGCGCCGGCTGATGGGTGAAATACCGCTCGGCAACAGTAAGCGGCGTGACCCCCGCGCCCTCTATAGGAAATTCCGACTCATAGAGAAAGGGCTTGCCCTGCTCCAAAAGGGGAAGCACTCCCATAAACGCCTCGGGGGAAAGGGACTTTTTGAGGAGGGCGGCCGCTTCGGGCTTGGGATCGACGGCGAGGTAGGTCTTTTGGCAGCGGTTAACAAGGGGCCTTAACGCCCGGTCATAGATCATCCCCCGCTCTCTCCCGGCAGAAAGAACAAAGCTGCTCTGCGCCGCGGCGGCGGAGGTGTATTCCTCCCCCTGCCCAATGAGATAGATTCTGAGGAGAAGCCCGCCGAACAGTGCGAGAAAGCTGAGATACACCGCGCCTGTCCGTTTTTTACTCACAGTCCTTTTCTGTTTCATAGCCCGGTGAGCGCCTCCCGGTAGCTTTTTGCCGCCCGCGCCGGGGAGTGCTCCCGCCTTACAAAATCCCCCGCGCATTTTCCCATACCCCGCCGCTCGGTGGGGGAAAGCCCCGCAAGCTTCCGGATCAGGCCGGGAAGTTCGCGGGGGTGATCTGCCATGAGCGCCGCGCCAAAGCCCACCGCGGGATGCTGCTCCCCCTGCATCAGAAGAAGCATCGGTTTTTCCTCCTGCATCACCTGCAGGAGCCGGGGGCGGTAGGCGCCGTATTCCCCGCTCACCCGCCGGGTATCCGCATAGAAAAGGGCGTCCGACGCCTGCAGAACGGTCTCCATGCGGGAGGCCTTCTGCGCGTCAAGGAGCAGGATGTTCCCGGCGTTCCATTCCCGCACCATCCGCCGCAGCATCAGCTTCCGGCCGCCGTTTCCCGCTATGACCGCACCGACGCCCTCGGAGGCAAGCGGGATGACCGCCCGAAGAAGCTCCTCCGGGCAGCCCCTCTCGCTGAGTTTTCCCGTATAGGCGATGACGAAGCGGTGCTCCGCCCGAAATGCCTCGAACTGCTCCGCCGCCGCCCCCTCCAGAGGCTTGGCCGCACTAAGCGGCGGTGCTCCCGCCGGAAGCTCCTCAAAGGATTTGGGGACCACGCCCCGCTCCTCCAGATAGCGCTGTCCTCCGGGGAGGAGAGAAGCCACCAGATCCGCGTTTTTGAGGGCATAGTCCATAGCCCGCTCCCCTAAAAAGCGCACCAGCCGCGAATCCCCCTCGGGGTAAAGCTCCTCCTGCAGGCGCGGCCAGATCTCCTTAAGCTCAAAGACGGTCTTGGCGCCGGTTTTCCCCGCGAGCTGTTTCGCCGCGAAAAAGTCATAGGGGTAGCAGCTGGCCGCAATGATGATATCGGGGTGGCAGCGCTCCGCCAAAACCGGTCTAATGCGGTGGAGCTTTTGAACAAAGTCGGTAATGCACCGGCGGACACTCCCCACCCTGTCCTGCTCCGGCTCCGAGCCGAGATAAAAGAAACGCACCCCTTCCGTTTCCCGCTCCATAAAGTCCCCCCTGGGGGAAAGGTGTCCCGGTCCCGGGCAGTGCCGCGCCGTCACAATGGTGACCTCGTCCCCGGCCTTCTGCCATTCCCGCGCCAGATCATAGGCTCTGCGGTCGCCGCCGTAGCGCTCCTCTCCCGCGTGGTGGTCCATGTAAAGAATGTTCATAACCGTCCCTCCCTTTTCCCCTCAGTATGGAGAAAAGGGGCAGCGGATAATCACCCGCCGCCCGCTTTTCTGTTCCTGAATTATGACTGAGAATATCGTCCGCCGCAGCTGCCCCTCACCCGATAGGAGGGATTCACAGCATAGAAGTTGCGGTTGTTCATGCCATCCTGCAGCAGTCGGAGCCCCTCGCCGAAGCGCTGATAATGCACGACCTCCCGCGCCCTGAGGAAGCGGATGGGGTCGATGACGTCGGGATCGTCCGCCAGAAGAAGGATATTGTCATAGGTGGTGCGGGCTTTCTGCTCCGCCGCCATATCCTCATGCAGGTCGGTGATGGGGTCCCCGTTGCTCTGGAGCGCCATGGCGCTCGTCGGAGTATCGCCCCCCGACTGCGGGTAAATGCCGATGGTGTGGTCGGCAAAATAGGGTCCGAAGCCCTGCTCCTTCACTTCCTCGGGACTCAGTCCCTTGAGGAGCTGACGGACGATGCAGCCCACAAGCTCCAGATGTCCCAGCTCCTCGGTTCCGATATCATTAAGAAGACCCGCCACCCGCCGGTCCGGCATGGCAAAGCGCTGGGAAAGGTAGCGAAGGCTCGCTCCCAGCTCCCCGTCCGGTCCGCCGTACTGAGTCAGGATGGCCTTTGCCATGCGGGCGTCCGGATGCTTGATATTCACCGGATATTGCAGCATTCTCTCGTAATTCCACATGGCTAATCCTCCCAGGGCCAGGGCCGTTCCACCCAGTCCCACGCACCGTTTGCCGTCGCTCCCATCAGAGTGAGGGGGCCGACGGTCTCCTCATATTGTGCTCTCGCCGTTTTGAGGGCGTTTTGGTATTCCCGAAATGCCGTTCTCGCTCCCCGATCATCCGGATGGGTATCGAGATAAAGCGCCGTTTCATAAAGAGCAAAGGAAAGCTCCCTCACCCGGTTGAAGAGCCGACAGTTCTCTCTATCCACGCGAGCGCCCCCTCCCCATCGAATCGATATAGGGCAGATCCAGTTCCCGATACAGCGTCCCGCGTCCGAGCGCATCGCAGGGGGTATAGATCTCCCGGAAGCACTGCCACGGAACATAGGCCATTGCGAGCGGCGCCATTACATGGACCTCGCGCTGCATCCGCCGCTCACATGCGTTTTCGCAAGGGTCCCAGCAATTCCTTCCGCAGCCGCCGTTCCCGTCGTTATAATACGTGGTGTTCCGGTTGTAGGCGCTGTCTCCGTCTGGGGCAGTGCTGCAGTTACAGCCACAGCTGCAGCCAAAGTCCCCGTCGCCGCCGTACATTCTATTGCAATAGCAACCGCCGTTCCCATCGCTTGGGTAGGTGCTGGTTCGGTTATAGGTGCTGTCGCTGCTCCGGGCGCCGTTATTATACGAGGTGTTTCTGTTGTAGGTGCTGTCACTGCTCCGGGTACCGTCATCATAGGAGGCGTTGCGGGTATAGGTGCTGCCTCCGCTTCGGTTTCCGTTATCGTTGGAGGCGCGGCGGGTATAGGTGCTGTCGCCGCTCCGGGTGCCGTTATCATAGGAGGCGCGGCGGGTATAGGTGCTGTCGCTGCTTTGGCTGCCGTTCCCATTGCCGTTCCCATTGCCGTTCCCATTGCCGTTCCCGCTGCCGTTCCCGTTGCCGTTGCAGTTGCAGTTGCAGTTGCAGTTGCAGTTGCAGTTGCAATCATTGCCATACATCCTGTTTTGATAGCAGTTGCAGTTCCCGTTCTGGTACTCGCTGTTTCTGTTGTAGGTGCTGTTGCTGCTGTAGTTGCCGTTATTATAGGTGGTGTCGCCGCCTTGGGTGCCGTTGCAGCCGCACCAGCTGTTTCTGTTATCGGTTCCGCTGCAATAATAGCTGCAGGGTTGCTGGCTCCCCGAAGTTTCTCTCCGGAAGCGCGGCAGATTACGATAATATTTCAAAAAGCGTTCGCTCCTTTCATTCTGGGATCATTTCATTTTACGCCGGGGCCGGGCGGGGGGTGAATCCCGCGCCTCCAATTGAAAAAAGCAAACGTCAATGGTATAATATGAAAAAACGAGTGACCAAGCTGAAAGAGGTAACAACACCCATGAATTATCAAGAAATCAACATTCGACCGGAAATCAAAAAAGCCATTCTGGAGATGGGCTTTTCCGATATGACCGAGATCCAGGAGAAAGCCATCCCGGTCCTTCTGGAGGGTAAGGAGGTCATTGCCAAGGCGCCCACCGGCACCGGCAAGACCTGCGCCTTCGGCGTTCCCATGGTGGAGCGCATCGACCCCGCCAAGGAGCGGGTGCAGGGCGTGGTACTCTGCCCCACCCGGGAGCTCTGCCTGCAGATCACCGAGGAGCTTTCCAAGCTCGGGAAGTTCATCGAGGGGTTCCGTGTGGTCGCCGTCTACGGCGGACAGGCCATGAGCACCCAGATCACCGCTCTCAAAAAGGGCGCGCAGATCATCGTGGCGACCCCCGGCCGTCTCATCGACCATATGCGCCGCCGCAATGTCGCCATTGACAAGACCGAAATGATCGTTCTGGACGAGGCCGACGAGATGCTGGATATGGGCTTCTATCAGGACGTCCGATGGATTCTCGACCGGGTGCCGCAGTCCAAGCAGATGTCGATGTTCTCCGCCACCATTTCCCGTGAGGTCATGGATATCGGCTGGCTCTATCAGCTCGACCCCGTGGAGCTGGTGGTGGAGCCCGTAGCGGAAAGCAAGCCCCGCATCACCCAGTACTGCATCCGCGTAACCGGGCGGGAGCGCCTCAATCTCCTCATTGACCTCTTAAAGCGGGAGGAGTACCGCCGGAGCATGGTGTTCTGCAACACCAAGTACGGCACCGTGAGTCTGGAATCCCAGCTCACCAAGGCGGGCATCCGCGCCCGCTGCCTCAACGGAGACATGGAGCAGGCCGCCAGAAACCGCATCATGAACGCCTATCGCGAAAATCAGTTTGACGTTCTGGTCGCGACCGACGTCGCCGCCCGCGGCATTGACGTGGAGGAGGTGGACGCCGCCTTCAACTATGAGATCCCCAACGAGAACGAATATTATCTGCACCGCATCGGGCGCACCGGGCGCGCCGGGCGGGAGGGCGTTTCCTTTGTCTTTTATTCCGACGCCGAGCGTGCCCGTCTCAAGACCATTCTGCGCTACTCCGGCAACAGCTATCACCCCATCACCGTCCGGGAGGACGGCAGCTTTGCCGAAGCCGAGTTTTAAGCCTTTAGGGAGGGATCATTATGGCAAACACCCGCAAGGAGCCTGCCCCTGCCTGTGAATACTGCGCCTATTATGACTATGACGACGAGCTGGGCGCCTACTCCTGCGTCATGAATCTGGATGAGGATGAGATGTACGCCTTCCTAAAAAGCGGGCGGCGGAACTGCCCCTATTTCCGCTTCAGCGATGACTACAAGCTCGCCCACCGGCAGTAAGCAAGAACCCAATAAGAAAAGCCGCTCCGTTGGTTCGGGGCGGCCTTTTTTCGGTCCTTTTATGAAAACTGTTCCGGGAGATCGCCGGAATTCTCAAGGCTTGCCAGCATCCTCGCGATGCGGCGGTCGGCGTCGCGGGTGCTCGAGGAGGCCTCGATAAAGCCCACGATCTGCTGCTGCTTTTCGGGCGAAAGACTGCTGAAGAGGCGGAGCGCCTCGGGGCTGTCGGAAAGCTTCTGATCCCACTGCTGATCAAAATAAGAATTCATCCCTGATTTCCTCCTTTTGCGGGTGTGGTGCTATTAGCGTACCCATCAGGGAGGAAAAGATGCAAAAAGCCGAAAAAATGAGCGGAGCCTTTCCGGTCCCGCTCGTTTTCTTTTATTTCAGCGCAAAACCTCCGGGTAGACGCCCGACTCCGAGAGCCGGCGCATCGCCTCCACCACCTTGGGGTGGTCTTCCCGGTAAGTGACGCCGTGCCAGCGGGAATGGACCGGAAGCACCCGGACGGTGGCCTTCCCCGTCTTCAGGAGCCAGCCCACCACCTCGGGGAGAAGATACTCCGATTTGAGGGGGTCCTCCATGGTACGGAGAAACTCCGCGAAGTGCGGACGGAACACCTCCATCATCCCGGCGGGGCAGCCCCAGCAGTTCATCGAAACGATGGTATCGGGGGAATATTCCTTCGGCTCCTCCCGGCTCACGTCCACGATCTTTCCGTCCACCCAGCCGATCTTGAGCCGCTCGTCGATGCTGGTGAGCATCCCGGACTCATCCGCGGTGCAGACCCCGCGCGCAACGGTCCCCTGCTCGGTGAGGGTATTGGCCAGGCGATAGCCCGCCATGGCGAGATGGAACCTGCCGTCCTCCTCCCCCGACTCGGTAAGGAAGCGGTAGATCTCCCCAAAAGGCTCGGGGCCGTAGTAATCATCGGCGTTGATGACCATAAACGGCTCATGGAGCGCCTCCTCGCAGCACATCACGGCGTGCGCCGTGCCCCAGGGCTTCTGCCGCCCCTCGGGGACCCGAAAGCCCGCGGGAAGGTTCTCCATCTCCTGAAAGACATATTCTATTTTGACGCCCCGGTGGCGGATCCCGATCCGTTCCTCAAAGGTTTCGAGATTTTCCCGTTTGATGATACAGAGGACGCGGCCAAACCCCGCCTCCAAAGCGTCATGGATGGAATAATCAATCAGCAGCTCTCCGTGAGGGCCAACCGGCTCCGCCTGCTTGAGGCCGCCGTAACGGCTCCCAAGGCCTGCCGCCATAATAACCAGTGTAGGCTTCGTCAAAACGTGATTCCTCCTTTGGCGGCATGGGGCGCCGCCCTCTCACTTAAAAAGTTTTCTTCCTTAATTTGAGAATATTATAGCAAATTCTCCCCCTTATTGCCATATCTATTTTATGAACGCCGTTTTTAGAAAGGGGAAACGCCCGGTGCCGGAAATTTTACCGATCCTTTTGACCGCCCTGCTGGGGCCGCTTCTCGGCTCCCTGGCAGGGGTGCTCCTGCCGCCCCGGGAGGGACTTCTTTCGGGGCTTCTTTCCTTTGCCGCGGGGACCATGCTGACCCTCTCCTTCTGGGAGCTTCTCCCGGAGAGTCTCCAAAAATGCACGCCCATGGGTGCAGCGTCGGGCCTGCTCGTCGGGGCGCTTCTCATGTCGGCGCTCCGCCTGCTTCTTCCCGGTGGAGCAGGAGAAGCCTCCCCGGGGAAACGGGAAACCGCTCTCCGGGTGCTTTTCGCCATCATGCTCCACAATCTCCCGGAGGGGCTTGCGATGGCAACCGGCGGGGAAAGCCGCGCCATGCTGCTCATAGCTGCCGCCATCGCCGTCCATGATATCCCGGAGGGGATCTCAACCGCGGCACCCCTCTATTATGCCACAAAGAACCGCCAAAAAGCCTTCTGGCTCTCCTTCTCCACCGTGCTGCCGACCCTGTTCGGCTTTCTCATGGGGCGGTGCTTTTTCCGGAGCATCTCCCCTTTTTTAAGCGGGATGCTCACCGCTTCGGTGGCGGGGCTTATGATCTCCCTCAGCCTGCGGGAGCTCTGCCCGGAGGGACAGGGATTCCGGAGCGCACCGCTCTTTGGCGGAATCCTCTTTGTACTTCTTTTGGGGCAGCTGCTCGGCGGATGATCCTTTCTCTTATGCCAGGCCCTCTGCCTTCCGCCCGAATTTATACCTAAAAAGCGAGCCCATACGGAGCATAGCTTCTCCGAACAGGCTCGCCTTTATTCTCAAACCGTTTCTCTTAAGGGCGCACCTTGGCCCAGAGGGCACAGGTATCGTCCCTGAATTTCAGCCGCGGGAACTCATCTCCCTGCGGGTCTTTATTTGTTCGTCAAACAGCCGCTCCACCAGCTCCCGCAGCGGTGTGCGCACCAGCTCCCGATGGATGTCGGCATAATCCCGGTAGAGATGAAAGACCTCGGCAAGCTGGGCAAAGCCATCCGAAAATACCGACGCCGCCCGCAGTTCACTTTCTATTATCCATCAGCCTTTCTCGCTTACTTTTATTCTTCCAACAGACCGGCGACCAGTCTCTTGCTGTAGTCATATTCGTGTACTACTTTTCCCCGGAGTGACAAGAGAGATGGCGTTCCAAAAGAAAAAGCCGGCAGGGCTCACCTGTCGGCTTATAATTTTGTGGAGAAATGGATCAGTCGTCGTAAATATCCTCGGGGATATCCTCCACCAGCACCTTCATGGTGCCGCCGCAGACCATCCCGTCGGATTCCGCGACGTCACCGGTCATGTCGATATCCACCAGCTTATAGCGGCCGGTCCCGATGATATCAAGCGCGTCCCGAATGACGGCGCCCTCGCTGCAGCCGCCGCCGATGCTTCCCGTGATGTTGCCGTCCCGGTCGATGAACATCATGGCGCCCATGCCGCGCGGCGTGGAGCCCTTGGTCTCCACCACCGTGACCAGCGCCACGGGATACTGGATCTTCATCAGCGCCTCAATCACCGGCAGATCGAGATCGGACTGGTTGAGCAGACGGTGACCGCTTGCCTTGACGCGCTTATATTCCACCAGCTGCGCCATAATGGAGATGGAGATCTCCGCCGGGGAGACGGCGCCGATGGGCATGCCGATGGGGGTGCAGATATTATCAAGGCGCTCCTCATCCAGTCCCTCGTCCTTGAGCATCTGGATGAGATCCCGCACACGGCGGCGGGAGCCGATCATACCGGTGTAGGCGGGTTCCCGCTGGTTGACCAGCGCGCGCAGACAGTCGGCGTCGTGGCGGTGGCCGCGGGTGATGATGACAACAAAGTCATAGGATGTAATTTTAAGCTCCTCGATGGCGTGCCCGAATGAGTCGCAGATGACCCGCTCCGCGCCGGGGAAACGCTCCTCGTTGGCGAAGGTGGGGCGGTCGTCCACCACGGTGACGTTAAAATCGCACCGGGCGGCGAATTCACAGAGCGGTACGGCGATATGCCCGCCGCCCAGGATGATGAGCCGCTCACGGGGGGTCAGGGGATCGGTATAAAGGTTGCAGTTTTCCTCCTGATCGAAGTCCAGCGTGGGGCGCAGGATGCCCTCCGGGGTGGGCTTGCAGCGGCAAACGGTGCGGGAAAGCTGGGTGAGATCGCCCTCCGCTCCCTTGAATCTGGTTTCGATCGCCACGGGGCGCCCGTTATGGATCTCCAGCAGCGCAAAATAGTAGGAATCCCGAACAGACATGAGAGAATCCTCCTCCTTAAATTTGAGTAAAGTGCTATCGGTTTCTGACTCATATCATACCATTATGGTGCACTACTGTCAATGAAACCCACTCGCCGTTCCTCTCTGTTTTGACGAAATTTCCCTGCTATTTCCCGGCGATTTCCGTCGGCCCGCCCCTTGTTTTGAGCGGAGCGCTTGTGCTAAAATGATTATTAAAATGAAACCGGAGGGGGTGAAAAATTGGCAGGGAAAAAGCAGTTTCCCAAGGACTTCAGCCAAAAAATGCTCCGGTGGTACGATGAAAACCGCCGCATTCTCCCCTGGCGGGAAACGCCCTCCCCCTACCGCACCTGGATCTCCGAGGTCATGCTGCAGCAGACCCGTGTGGAGGCGGGAATCGCCTACTTTGAGCGCTTCACCGAGGCGCTCCCCGATGTGGCCGCCCTTGCCGCGGCGGACGAGCAGTCCCTCCTCAAGCTGTGGGAGGGGCTGGGCTATTACAGCCGCGCCCGCAACCTCAAAAAAGCCGCCGGCATCCTCATGGAAGAGTACGGCGGAGAGTTGCCCGCCGACTACGAGGCCCTCAAAAAGCTGCCCGGCCTCGGGGAATACTCCGCGGGGGCCATCGCCTCCATCGCCTTCGGCATCCGGGTCCCCGCTGTGGACGGAAACGTCCTCCGGGTCACCGCCCGCGTCCTGGCGGATGACCGCAACATCGAGGAGACCCCGGTCAAAAAAGCCATGCGGGAGCTGGTCATCGAAAGTCTTCCCTATGAGCGGGTGGGGGATTATAACCAGTCCCTCATGGAGCTGGGCGCGCTCATCTGCCTACCGAACGGACGTCCCCTATGTGAAAGCTGTCCCGTCGCCGGCCTCTGCCTGAGCCGCGAGAAGGCGCTCTGGGAAACCCTTCCCGTCCGCCGGAAAAAGCCCTCCCGCCGGGTAGAGGAAAAGACCGTTCTGCTCCTTTACCGGGAGGGAAAAATCCTCCTGCGGCAGCGCCCGCCCAAGGGGCTGCTCGCCTCCCTCTGGGAGTTCCCCGCTCTCCCCGAAAAAAAGAGCCGGGAGGAGGTCGCCGCTCTCTGTGGGGTATCTCCGGAGGACTGTCTGCCGCTCGGCGCCGCGGCGCACATCTTCAGCCACAAGGAGTGGCATATGGAAGGGTTCTTCCTCTCCCCCGGGGAAGGTCCCCCTCTCCCGGAAAACTACCGCTGGGTGCCGCCGGAGGAACTGCTGAAGGAGTTTCCCATCCCCAGTGCCTATGCTCCGTACCAAAAAAAGCTGCGTGAGCTGCTTTCCGATCTTTGACATAAACTGTAAAGGAGACTTATTCATGGCAAATCAAAATTCCAAAAAGCTGCGCGCCCTTGTCCTGGCCTCACTCTTTGTGGCGCTGGACTTCGTCTTCACCCGTGTTTTCTGCGTCTATCTGATGGGCGGAGCGGAACGTGTCAGCCTGCAATTTCTGGCGACCGCTGTCTGCGGCTGGATCATGGGGCCCTGGTGGGGCGCCGCCGTTGCCGCCGTTGGCGATCTCATCGGCGGGCTTTTAGCCGTCTCCGGCTTTTCCTTCTTCCCCGGCTTCACCCTGACCGCCGCGCTGCGCGGCTTCTTCTATGGGCTGATCCTTCACGGGAAAAAGGTCACCTTCCCCCGCACCCTTTTGGCTGAGGGCATGGTCAGTATCCTGCTTCGCCTTTTCCTCAACGCCTACTGGCTTACCTTCTACCTGGGGAAAAACTTTACCGCCTATCTCACCGCCAAGACCCCTCTCCGTCTCATCCTGCTCCCCGTGCAGGCCATCATCATCTTTCTGGTTCTCCGCGCGCTGGAGCATCACGGCATGGACCGCAAAGCGATGGCGCTCCCTCCCAAAGATAAAGAACCGGAAGCTTCACCTGCTCCCGCCGAAAAACAAGAATAAAAGCAGTAAAATGCCCCCGCCGGGCCAAACCCGGCGAGGGCGTTCTTTTTTAGCCTTTGGGGCGTTTTTTCATAATGTCTCGGTGGGAGACCTCCACCCGATAGTCCCTTTCCGAGAGGAACTTCCCGAGGCGCTCCGCCGTTGCGACCGAGCGGTGATGGCCGCCGGTGCAGCCCGCGGCAATGATGAGCTGACTCTTGCCCTCCTTGCGGTAGAGGGGCACGGCATAGTCCAAGAGGCTTTCCAGCCGCCGCATGAACTCCTCACTCTGGGGAGAATCCATGACATAGCGGGCCACACACTCCTCGGTGCCGTCATGCTCCCGGAGGGCGGGATCATAGAAGGGATTCGGCAGGCAGCGGACGTCAAAGACGAGATCCGCCTCCGGCGGGATGCCGTAGCGGTAACCGAAGGACATGACGCTCACCAGCATGGAAAGGCTGTTCTCGGTCTCAAAGAGGGAAATCACCCGTTCCCGCAGCTGCAAAGGGGTAGTACGGGAGGTGTCAATGGTATAATCCGCGATCTCATGCACCTCGGTGAGGAAGTCCTTCTCCTCCTCGATCGCCTTTTGCAGATCTCCGCCGCATTCATCCAAAAGTGGGTGACGGCGGCGGGTCTCCTTATAGCGGCGCATCAGCTCCCCGTCGGCACAGTCAAGGTAGAGGATCTTATAGGGGAGGTTTTGCGCACGAAGATCCTCCAGCTCCCTGAAAAGCCCCTTGAACATTCCGCCGCTTCGCGCGTCCACCACCACAGCGGCGGGGCGGCGCTCCTCTTCGCTTTCGGTATAATAGGTGGAGGCGAATTCCTCCAGCAGGACGGGGGGCATATTATCGACACAGTAAAACCCGATGTCCTCCAGCGTGGTAATAACCTTGGATTTTCCCGCGCCGGAAACGCCGGTAATGATGACAAGCTCCATAGCTGCTTTTTGCCTCTCCTTCTCTAAATCAAAACAGTTAACGGCGGCGCGCCTTGCTCACCTGGTTAAGGCCGAAGATCAGCCCGACGAGACACACCGCGACGATCCCGATGATCGCCCAGTTGGAAAGTCCCTTTTTCTCGGTGGGAAGGGGCTCCGTCTGCTCTGCCTTCTCCTCCTCGGCGGCCTTGACGGCGCTCTCCTTGTCCACCTTCACCTTGTCTCCCCACTGTTCCCGGCAGAACTCCGTGAGCGCCTCGGCGCTCTCATCCGCGGCGGTCACCACGACCCGGAAGTCCTTGCCCTCGGTGCCGAAGCCGCCCGTCACGGCGCTCCAGCCAATCCGCACAGCGAGGACGCCTTCCTGTCCAGCGGCCTCAAGCTCCTTCTGGACGTCCGCCAGCTCCTTATGGCTGTATTCCCCCTGATAGTAGGTGAGCCCATCGGCGTCGGTCAGCCCCGCCGTCAGCTCTCTCTGCCGCTCGGCAGTATTTTCGGTGAGCAGGAAGGAAAGCTTCCCCGTCTCGGTATTATAAAATACGCCGGTCACATAGTCGGGGTAGCTGCCGTTCTTCTCCCAGCCGGAAAACAGCTCATAGGAGGTCGTCCCCTCCGCGAAGGCGGAAACGGTCAGCAGCAAAACAGCCAGCAATAACGCAAAAAATCTTTTCATGATAACAGGTTCCTCCAAAAAAGCGCCCGCGGCGCCGTTATAGTCCAAGTTTATCACAGCAAGGGCGGAAAGAAAAGAGCCCCGCGGAACACTTTCGCGCGGGGCGGATGTTTTTTATTTCTTGGGAGCTTGTGCCGCGGACGGCTCGGCGGATTGGGAACCGGCTTCCTTGGCGGCAGCGTCCTTGCTGGCCCGAATCATCTGAATGCGGTTCTCGGTAAACTCCCGCACCAGACTGTAAATGACCGCGAAAGCGGGGATGCCCAGCACCATGCCGGGGAGGCCGAAGAGCTTTCCGCCGACGGTGAGGGCCAGAAGCACCCAGAGTCCTCCGATGCCGATGGAGCTGCCGACCACCTTGGGATAGATGACGTTGCCCTCAAACTGCTGCACCACCACCAGAAAGATCACAAAGATGAGCGCCTTGACAGGGCTGATGAGCAGAATGAGCAGGGTGGAGGGAATGGCGCTCAAATAGGCGCCGAGGATGGGAATGATGTTGCAGAAGCCCACCAGAACGCTGATGAGGAAGGCATAGGGCATCCCATCCACAAAAAAGCCGATGATGGTAAGGCCGGTGAAGCAGAGTGCGCCCAGGATCACCGCTTCGGTAAGCTGACCGGTAATAAAGCCGCCGAAGGCACGGTCTGCCTTGTTGGTGATATAAACGATGCGCTCCCGGACGGAATCCCTAAAGAGGGCGTGGAGAAGGCGGTCAAAGATGGAAGCAAGGTGCTCCTTGTCCGCCAAAATATAGATGGCAAAGACAAGGCCCACGGCGGCATTGAGGAGACCGCTTGTCAGGGTAGCAAGCACGCCCAGCGCCCAAGGCACCATATTGGAGGCGATTTTGGTGATGATGTCCGCGGATTCCGCGAGAAGCTTTTCACCCGCTTCCCAAAGATAACGTATGGCGATATTATCCATGTCCAGACGTTCCTCCAGACCGGAAAGCTCCTTCGCGGCGTTATTGATGTAGCCGGGGACCGCGTTTGCGAGATTCGCAATGCTCTCCCCCACCTGCGGCAGAATGAAGGTGCTGAGGGTGGTGAGGATGGCAAGCACGATGAGAATGGAAAAAACGATGCAGATGCCTCGGCGGTGTTTTCCCGCTTTGGGGAACCGCTCCCAAACTTTTCGGAGCCAGCAGGTCTCCATAGGGCGCAGGAGAAGATTCAGAATGTACGCCATCAGGATGCCGAGAAGCACCGGCTTCAGCACTGTGAGCAGGGTGGAAATCGCTCCCGTCACCGTCCCGATATGAGACAACACAAGATATAGGACAACCGCATAGGTGATGAGCAGCATCCCCCGCTTAACCGAAAGGTTCATGAAACGCCTCCCTCCGGGAGTTTTGGTCATTATAATAAACTCCTCTTGATTCATCGCTATTATACCGCAGTCCCCCGCCAAATGCAAAAGATTTTGCGGCGAGGGACTGTTAAATGTTATGTGATGCTGATGAGATGCAGGCTTCCGTCCGCATTTTCCCCGAAGGTAAAAAGGTAGCGGTCATTGCCCAGTTTGTGAAGACGGTCGGTAAAGCGCTCGACCAGAACGGTGTGCTTGCCGTTTTCCTCCATTTTAGGAGCGCGGATGAGATGGGAACCAAGGCTCTGCGCCCCGCCCGGGAGGTAATAGGCGCCGTTCGCAAAAACGCGCTCTCCCCGGCTCGGGAGAAAGTCCTTAAGCCCCAGAAGGCGCTCGGCGGCCTGCTTCAGTTCCTCCTCGGAGAAGGTCATCTTTCCGGGGTTCTCATAGGAAAGGACCGCCATGAGATAATCGGTGGCCGTGTCGTCATCCAGCCAAACGACGTCCCGGAAGCGCTGGTAGCCCTCTCGCTGAAGAAAGATCTTGGTAAGCTCAACGGCGGGGTCCTCCGGGAGATAAGGATAGGCGGGGTCCGATTCCGGCTCAAAATAGGAGACAGCGGGCAGTCCGCCCTCGGAGGAAACCACCAGCAGGTAGGTTTCGCTCCCCTCGGGAAAGACGTCCAGTCCCTCCTCCACCGTAACAGCGGCGCGGTAGCGGCCGTAGCCCTCATATTCCTCCAGGGTCTCGGTGAGGGAAGCGGAAATTTTAAGCGCCTGCCACTCGTCATAAAGCCCGTCTGGTTCGCCTGTCGTTTCCGCAAGGAGGGCAGGGTCCGGCTCGGAAAGGGCCCGGAGGAAGCGTTCCGCCTGCTCCCGGGGCGCGGCGGTTTCCGCGGGGAGCACCGACCGCTCGGCCAGCTCCACCACATTGTCGCTGAGATGCCACGCGCCATCCTCCCGGAAAGCGGTAAGTTCAAGGCGAAGGGGCGGGTCCTCCTCCCGCAGGAGATTGGTCACCGCAACGGCAAAGCGCACCTCTTGCTCATCCGTCTCCAGAAGCTCGGCTTCCTCAGGGGAATAGTCCCAAAGGTAGGTGGAAACGACAGGATAGGCGCTCTTGTAGAGCTTTCCCTCCCGCTCGATGAAGCGAGGCCGCCCGATGCGGTCCTTCATCTGGAGATAGCGCTCGGCGGTCTCCGCGGTATAGGTGTTTTTAAGGAGCGCTTCCAGCTCCTCCAGGCTGTTATAGTCGTCCTCCGGACTTACGGGGAGGTACTCCTCCTCCATGCCGCCCTCCGCCGCTGTAAAGCCGTCACTGTACCAAAGATAACCGATGATATAGTCCCGGGTCAGCAGCTGTTCGACCGCCTCGCCGGCCTCCTCGGTTTGGATCGGCTCGGTGAGGGAGCCCCCGCTCGGGGTCATTTCTTCGGCGCAGCCGCTGAGAAGAAGCGCCGAAAGCATTAAGACGGCAAGGATGCGTCTCAGTTTCAAGGGAAAAACCCTCCTTTTCTCTTTTCTTTTGCTATTATACCATAACGAAGCGCCCATTTCGTGAACTCCCCATGAAAATCGTCAAAATGCGGGGCGACAAGCGCCCCCTTATCTGCATAGGGTTTTCTCCTTCGGCATAGAATGGGGGATGTGAGAACAAAAAGGCCCGCCGAAGCGGGCTCATTTTATGGGGCTTAGAGCGTCAGTCCTTCTCGCAGGAGGAGCAGGCCTCGCAGTCCTCCTCGTCCTCGTGGACATCCCTCAGGACATGACCCACAATGGGCTCAGGGTCAATTCCCTGTCGGGTGTAGAAGTCCGCAAGCGCAGCCTTGACCGCCTGCTCGGCCAGAACGCTGCAGTGGAGCTTGGCGGGAGGAAGGCCGTCCAGCGCCTCCACCACGGCACGGTTGGTAAGGGAAAGTGCCTCCCCGACCGTCTTGCCCTTGATCATCTCGGTGGCGATGGAGCTGGTCGCGATGGCGGCGCCGCAGCCAAAGGTCTTGAAGCGGACGTCCTCAATGATGTTATCGTTAATTTTGAGATACATCTTCATGATGTCGCCGCAGCGGGCGTTACCGACCTCCCCGACGCCGTTTGCGTCCGGAAGCTCGCCAACATTGCGGGGATTGGTGAAGTGATCCAGTACCTTTTCACTATACATAAGGAAGTCCTCCGTTTACAGGTCTTTGATTTTTTCCCAGACGGGGCTCATGGCGCGGAGCTCGGCCACCACCTCCGGGATCTTTTCCAGCATATAATCGACGTCCTCATCGGTCGTCTCCTCCGAAAGAGAGAGACGCAGAGAGCCGTGTGCCACCTCATGCCTGAGGCCGATGGCCATCAGCACATGGCTGGGGTCTAAGGATCCGCTGGTGCAGGCGGAACCGGAGGAAGCGCAGATACCCACGCCGTCCAGCTTAAGGAGCAGGGATTCGCCCTCCACCCCCTCAAAGGAGATGTTGAGGTTGCCGGCCAGGCGCTGCACCCGGTCGCCGTTCAGTCGGGTTTTGGGAAGCTTTAAGAGACCCTCCATAAGGCGGTCCCGCTTCGCCGCAAGCGCAAGGTTCCGTTCCTCCATTCCCTCGTTCGCCGCGGTAACGGCTTCGCCCAGACCCACGATGGAAGCAATGTTTTCGGTTCCAGCGCGGCGATTTTTCTCCTGCGCACCGCCGTCCAGAAAGACGCCGGGGTTGACGCCCTTCTTAATATAGAGGGCGCCGACGCCCTTGGGGGCGTGCAGCTTATGTCCGGAGAGGGAAAGCATATCCACGCCCAATTCCTTCACGTTGATCGGGATATGTCCCACCGCCTGCACCGCGTCGGTATGGAACCAGACGTCGTGGCGGTGGCAGATCTCCGCCAGCTCCCGGATGGGCTGGATGGTGCCGATCTCGTTATTTGCAAACATGATGGAGACCAGCGCCGTATCGGGTCGGATGGCGGCTTCCAGATCGGCGGGAGAAACAAAGCCCTCTGCGGAAACCGGAAGATAGGTGACCTCAAAGCCCTCCCGCTCCAGCGCACGGCAGGAGTGCAGGATGGCATGATGCTCAAACGCACTGGTAATGAGGTGCTTTTTGCCCTTCTTCTTGAGCTTGTGCAGAGTGCCCTTGAGCGCCCAGTTATCCGCCTCGGTGCCGCAGGAGGTGAAAAAGATCTCGCTTGCTTCGGCGCCCAGCCCCTCCGCCACCTGACGGCGTGCCTTTTCCACCGCGGCATGGGAGGCCCGCCCGATGGAATAGATGCTGCTGGGATTCCCGTAATTTTCGCGGAGCCACGGCATCATCGCGGTGAGCACCCGCTCGGAGACCTGCGTTGTCGCAGCGTTATCGGCATATATTAATCGTTTTTCCATAGTGCTATCCTTCTTTTTTTGTCGTGTTTTTCTTGTTTCACCCATATTCTATACCATAACGGTATATATTTCAATCCCTTTCGGACAACTTTTATTTATTAAACAACTATTTTAGTAGTTTTTATAGATTCCCGCCCAGCTTGAGCTTCTGGTACTCCGAAACAGCAAGGGCGTCGCAGCGCTCGTTTTCGGGATGGCCGGTGTGCCCATGCACCCAAACAAAGGTCACCTCATGCTTTTTGAGAAGCGGCAAAAGGCGCTCCCAGAGGTCCACATTGAGGGCCGGGCTTTTATCGCTCTTTTTCCAGCCGCGCTTCTGCCAGGAATAGACCCACCCCTTGGTGACGGAATCGATGAGATAGCGGCTGTCACTGGTGAGGGTCACCTCGCAGGGCTCCCGCAGCGCCGAAAGCCCCATGATCGCGCCCATCAGTTCCATGCGGTTATTGGTGGTGCTCTCCTCCCCGCCGGAAAGCTCCTTTTCCGCCGTTCCGTAGCGCAGAATAGCCGCCCATCCGCCGGGGCCGGGGTTGCCGGAGCAGGCGCCGTCGGTAAAGAGCTCCACCTTCTTTTTTGGGGGCATAGCTCCCCCTCCTTTCTTGTTACGGTTCATTTTTGTTTCCATTATAACCACTCCAAGCCCAAAATACAAACTCTTTGGTGTAAAGCGATATTTTGCGGCGATACTGCTTATAGTTCCTTTGCTTGACAAGCGGTTATTTAGGCAGTATAATAAATTTAGATCGCACGAATTTGTGCAAAATGTAATATTTTATTTGTGAATTCGGACATAGGGCTGCCCGAATGGAAAGCGGCAGTCTTAACTATAAATTTTTCTTTCAATAATCAATCGGAGGTAACAGAGTGACTGAAAAAATGAATAAAGATCTGGCTGCTGCCGCGAACGCGCCCAAGAAGGAAGGCCCGTTCCAGCACTACTTTAAGAAAAGCCGCAGCACCAAGACCGCCGCGGAGATCGCCGCTGAGATTGAATCGGAAATGAAGGCTCAGCAGGCGCCCGCCCCCAAAACGGGGCAGAAGCCCCGTAATTCGGGGAGCCGTTCCAAGGCAGCCAAGGGGACGCAGGATCGCGCTGAAAAAGCCGCTCCTGCCGGTTCTGCCGAGCCGAAAAACAGCCAGCAGAAGAAAAAGCAGCCCGCCAAGAAGGCGTCTGGCCCCGCCCCCAAGGCTTCCGGCGGTA
>JAHHSN010000016.1 GCA_020025195.1 Angelakisella sp. | reverse complement strand
GTGGCGCGACTATTTCCTCTGAAGACGCCGTGTTCCGGTGGGTGTGGCTTTCCCCTGTCCCATGGAACCTATGGGCCGCTGCGGGGTTATGCTGGGGCCACCGAACAGAGAGTCTCCCCTATTCCTCGCAGCTTGACGCCGGAAGGGCAATAAGACTTGTATTATCGCCTTTAACTATCCTCTTTGTATAACGCCAGTGTGCTGTGGCGCGACTATTTCCTCTGAAGACGCCGTGTTCCGGTGGGTGTGGCTTTCCCCGCCCCATGGAACCTATGGGCCGCTGCGGGGTTATGCTGGGGCCGTCGTGCAGAGTCTCACCTGTCCCTCACAGATTGGCGCTTGGTTGGATTGCTTATTGTATTATTGTAAGAAACTGTCCAATTTGTATAGTTCTTCTTCCCTTCCCAGCCGTTCGTTGGTACCAATACGGGAGGCTTTAAGCGTACAAAAAGAGAGCACCTTTCGGTGCTCTCTTTTAATTTCATTAAGGTGAGAATTACTCGTTGATCTCGATAACAACACCGGAACCAACAGTACGGCCGCCCTCACGGATAGCGAAGCGGAGGCCCTTCTCAATGGCGATAGGAGTGATGAGCTCAACATCCATCTCAACGTTATCACCAGGCATGCACATCTCAACATCCTTGGGGAGAGTGATTACACCGGTAACGTCGGTGGTTCTGAAATAGAACTGAGGACGATAGTTGTTGAAGAACGGAGTATGACGGCCGCCTTCAGACTGCTTCAGCACGTAAACCTGGCCACGGAACTTGGTGTGGGGATGAATGGTGCCGGGTTTGCAGAGAACCTGACCGCGCTCAACCTCAGTTCTCTGGATACCACGGAGCAGGGCACCGATGTTATCGCCGGCCTCAGCGTAGTCCAGGAGCTTACGGAACATCTCAACGCCGGTAACAACGGTCTTGCGGGTCTCGGTGATACCAACGATCTCAACCTCGTCGCCAACCTTGACCTGACCACGCTCAACACGACCGGTAACAACAGTACCACGGCCGGTGATGGTGAATACGTCCTCGATGGGCATCAGGAAGGGCAGGTCAGCCTTACGCTCGGGAGTGGGGATATAGTTATCAACAGCTTCCATGAGCTCAAGGATGGGAGCATAAGCAGGATCGTTTACGTCCTTGCTGTCGCACTCGAGAGCAACCAGAGCGGAACCCTTGATGATAGGAGTATCATCGCCGGGGAAATCGTAGCTGGAAAGAAGATCACGGATCTCCATCTCAACCAGCTCGAGCAGCTCGGGATCGTCAACCTGATCGACCTTGTTCATGAAGACTACGATATAGGGAACGCCTACCTGACGGGCGAGCAGGATGTGCTCACGGGTCTGGGGCATGGGACCATCAGCAGAAGAAACAACCAGGATAGCGCCGTCCATCTGGGCAGCACCGGTGATCATGTTCTTAACATAGTCAGCATGTCCGGGGCAGTCAACGTGAGCATAGTGACGGTTGTTGGTCTCATACTCAACGTGAGAGGTGTTGATCGTGATACCACGGGCTCTCTCTTCGGGGGCCTTATCGATCATGTCATAAGCCATGAACTCGGCGTCGCCCTGCAGACCCAGAACCTTGGTGATTGCTGCGGTCAGAGTAGTCTTACCATGGTCAACGTGACCGATGGTACCAATGTTTACATGGGGTTTGCTACGCTCAAATTTCTGTTTTGCCATCGTAAATTTCCTCCCTTTAATTAAAAATTATTATAAGTTGTTTTCGGCAGTTCGTAGGATTCGATCCGTGCCGAAATCAGTTTACTGAAAGGATCAGCCCTCCGACTTGGTGCGGGAAGTGATGAGCTTCTCGGAGATGTTCTTGGGAAGCTCCATATAGTGGCTGGGCTCCATGGTGTACTGACCACGGCCCTGCGTCTTGGAACGCAGATCGGTGGCGTAACCAAACATCTCAGACAGAGGAACAAAGCAATCGACCTGCTTGGCGCCAGGACGATCTTCAAATCCGCGGATCTGACCGCGGCGGGAATTGAGATCGCCGATTACGTCGCCCATATACTCCTCGGGAACAATGACACAGACCTTCATAATGGGTTCCAGAATGACAGGATCTGCTTTGCGCATAGCCTCCTTGAAAGCCATAGAGCCGGCGATCTTAAACGCCATTTCAGACGAGTCGACCTCGTGGTAAGAACCATCGTAGAGCGTTACGATGCAGTCAACAACGGGATAGCCCGCCAGTACACCGGACTGCATGGCGCCGCGGATACCCGCGTCAACAGCAGGGATATACTCCTTGGGGATCGCGCCGCCCACGACAGCGTTCTTGAACTCATAGCCCTTACCGCTCTCGTTGGGTTCCAGCTTGATCTTAACATGACCGTACTGACCCTTACCACCGGACTGACGCGCATACTTGTGGTCCACGTCGGCAAGACGGCGAACCGTCTCTTTATAGGCAACCTGGGGCTTACCCACGTTCGCCTCGACCTTGAACTCACGCAGCAGGCGGTCTACGATAATCTCCAGATGGAGCTCGCCCATACCGGCGATGATGGTTTGACCCGTCTCCTCGTCGGTGTAGGTGCGGAAGGTGGGATCTTCCTCTGCCAGCTTGGCAAGGCCGATACCCATCTTTTCCTGACCAACCTTGGTCTTGGGCTCGATCGCCACGCGGATAACAGGCTCCGGGAACTCCATGGACTCCAAAACAATGGGAGCCTTGGGGTCGCAGAGAGTGTCACCGGTCGTGGTGTTCTTCAGTCCGACCGCCGCCGCGATATCGCCCGCATAGCAGGTCTCGATATCCTTACGGTGGTTGGCGTGCATCTGCAGGATTCTGCCCATACGCTCGTTGCAGTCCTTGACCGAGTTGTAGACGGTGGCGCCGGCGTCTACCGTACCGGAATAGATACGGAAGAAGCAGAGCTTGCCGACATAAGGATCGGTTGCGATCTTAAAGGCAAGCGCCGCGAACGGCTCATCATCAGAAGAAGGACGGATTTCCTCCTCCTCGGTATCGGGATTGACGCCCTTGATGGGCGGAATGTCGGTAGGAGCAGGCATATAGTCGATGATCGCGTCCAGAAGCTTCTGGATACCCTTGTTGCGATACGCAGTACCGCAGCAAACAGGAACCATCGCATTGGCCAGCGTGGATTTACGGATGCAGCTCTTGATTTCCTCGATGGTGAGCTCCTCACCCTCCAGATACTTCTCCAGGAGCGCTTCATCCTGCTCTGCCACATGCTCCAAAAGCTCGGCGTGATATTCTTCCGCCTTGTCCTTAAGATCCGCGGGGATTTCCTCTACACGGATATCTTTGCCCAGATCATCGTAATAGACATAGGCCTTCATCTCCACCAAATCGATAATACCCTTAAAGGTATCCTCGGATCCAATCGGAAGCTGAATCGGAACGGCATTGCACTTCAGACGGTCCTTCATCATGCTGATAACGTTGTAGAAATCAGCGCCCATGACGTCCATCTTATTAACAAATGCCATTCTCGGCACGCTGTACTTGTCAGCCTGACGCCAAACGGTTTCAGACTGGGGCTCCACGCCGCCCTTCGCGCAAAATACGGTAACAGAACCGTCCAGAACGCGCAGGGAACGCTCAACCTCGACCGTGAAGTCAACATGTCCGGGCGTGTCGATGATATTGATGCGGTGCTCTTTCCAGTAAGCGGTGGTGGCAGCAGAAGTAATGGTGATACCACGCTCCTGCTCCTGCTCCATCCAGTCCATGGTGGCAGAGCCGTCATGGGTTTCGCCGAGCTTATAGTTAACGCCCGTGTAGAACAGAATACGCTCACTCGTAGTGGTCTTACCGGCATCAATATGCGCCATAATGCCTATGTTACGAGTTTTCTCTAAGGATACATCTCTTGGCATAGTGCCCTCCTAAAATAGTAGCCTTTCCCAAAAGGGAAAATCAGAAATAAACTAAAGTAAACTGCGGATGGATTACCATCTGAAATGAGCAAATGCCTTGTTGGCATCGGCCATCTTGTGGGTATCCTCGCGCTTCTTGCAGGCAGCGCCCTGACCGTTCATGGCATCCATGATTTCTCCGGCCAGACGATCCGCCATAACCTTTTCACTGCGGGCTCTGGAATAGTTGGTCAGCCAACGCAGACCCAGGGTCTGACGACGCTCGGGACGAACTTCCATAGGAACCTGATAAGTGGAACCACCGACACGGCGGGCCTTGACTTCCAGCAGGGGCATGATGTTCTCCATCGCCTGCTCGAAAGCTTCCAGGGGATCCTTGCCAGTCTTTTCCTTAACGGTATCAAATGCAGTGTAAACGATTTTCTGTGCGACGCCCTTTTTGCCGTCCATCATGATGCTGTTGATGAGACGGGTGACCAGCTTGGAATTATACAGCGGGTCGGGCAATACGTCACGCTTTGCGATATTACCTCTTCTTGGCACTTCGCTTCCCTCCTTCATAATAAAATGAGATCTTCGGTACTCGAAAGTATTTCACTCCCGTCGGCCAATCCGGAGGCTATATATAAGCCATCTTTCTTGGCGCATTAGTCAGAGAGTTCTTACTTCGCGGCACCAGCCTTCTTAGGCCGTTTTGCACCGTACTTGGAACGAGCCTGGCCGCGGTTAACGACGCCCTGAGTATCCAGAGTACCACGGATGATGTGATAACGAACACCGGGAAGGTCCTTAACACGTCCGCCACGGATCAGTACCACGCTGTGTTCCTGCAGGTTATGACCGATACCAGGAATATAAGCGGTAGCTTCGATGCCGTTGGAAAGTCTTACTCTCGCGACTTTACGAAGTGCAGAGTTGGGCTTCTTGGGGGTAGAGGTACGAATCGCAGTGCAGACGCCACGCTTTTGAGGGGAGTTCTGATCAATCATGACACGCTTTTTAGCGTTCCAGCCCTTCAGGAGCGCGGGAGCCGTCGCTTTTCTTTCGATGGTCTCTCTTCCCTTGCGAACAAGCTGATTAAAGGTTGGCATTGGTTGTCCTCCTTTCTTAAAAAAAGTATTTATTCATGAGCACAAACCCGGAGAAGCTCCGGGCCTGTGTGACATGACTATGAGTATCCATCCAATTTATTATTTTACCAAAAGTGACCTCGAATTGTCAAGCATCCTTTTGGATATTTCCAACCACGGGATGGCTCTCTTTTTGGGGATTCTGACCGAATCAGACGATGGCGTTGGAGCAGCTTCTGAGCGCTTCCATATTCGCCTCGGCTTCCGACTCCTCCGCCTTCTTTTCCTCGGTATAGGTGACAAGACCGGTACCGGCGGGGATGAGCTTACCGATGATGACGTTCTCCTTAAGACCCTGCAGCGGATCGACCTTGCCCTTGATGGCAGCTTCGGTCAGCACGCGGGTGGTCTCCTGGAAGGAGGCCGCGGACATAAAGCTGTCGGTGGCGAGGGACGCCTTGGTGATACCAAGGAGAATGGCACGGTATTCCACCTTCTTGCGGTCGCCGCCGTCCTCTGCGTTCAGGCGATCGATCTCCTCGTTGTGGGAGAGCACCTCGGAGCGGTCCGCCACGGAGCCCTGAATATATTCGGAGTCGCCCGGATCCTCGATGCGGACCTTCTTCATCATCTGACGGACAATGACCTCGATGTGCTTATCGTTGATATCAACACCCTGCGTACGATAAACCATCTGGACTTCCTTAATGAGGTACTCCTGAACGGCAAGCTCACCGTTTACGGCAAGAACCTCACCCGGCTCGGCGGAGCCTTCGGTGATGAAGGTTCCCTTTTCGATGGTATCGCCCTCATGGACGCGTACCTTGGAGCCGAACACGATCTGATGTTCGAAGTGCTCGCCGGTCTCGGTGTTATCCACCTTGACGATATCGACGCCCTTGTTATCCTTATCAAAGGAAACCGTACCGCCGTTATGGGCGATGACTGCAACGCTCTTGGGCTTTCTAGCCTCGAACAGCTCCTCAACACGGGGAAGACCCTGGGTGATATCGCTCGCGGATGCGATACCGCCGGTGTGGAAGGTACGCATGGTGAGCTGGGTACCGGGCTCACCGATGGACTGGGCGGCGATGATGCCGACCGCCTCACCGATGGCGACGGGGGTGTTATTGGAAAGGTTGGCGCCATAGCACTTGGAGCAGGCGCCGTTCTTGGCACGGCAGTTGATGACCGAACGGATCTTGACTCTGGTGATGCCGGCTGCCACGATCTTTTCCGCGGTCTTGTAGTCGACCATCTCCTCGCGGGTAGCAAGCACCTCGCCGGTCTCGGGATGGATGACGTCCTCGCTGACAAAGCGTCCGGTCAGGCGCTCCGCCAGATCCTCGATGACACGTCCGCCGTCGGTGATCGCCTCGACGTCAATGCCCTCGTGGGTGCCACAGTCCTCCTCACGGATGATGACCTCCTGAGAAACATCGACCAGACGACGAGTCAGATAACCGGAGTCCGCGGTTCTGAGCGCGGTATCGGCCAGACCCTTACGGGCGCCTCGGCTGGACTGGAAGTACTCCAAGATGTTAAGGCCTTCACGGTAGTTGGCACGAATGGGGATCTCGATGGTCTGACCGGAGGTGTTGGCGATGTTGCCACGCATACCGGCCAGCTGGTTGATCTGGTCCATGGAACCACGGGCGCCGGAGTCTGCCATCATATAGATGGGGTTGAGCTTGCCGAAGTTCTCCTTGAGGGAGTCCTTGACCTGATTGGTCGCCTTGCGCCAAACCTCGATGGTCTGGTTGTAGCGGTCCTCCTCGGAGATATAACCACGGTCGAACTTCTTGCGGATCTTGGAGACCTCCGTCTCCGCCTCGGCCAGGATATCCTTCTTGTTGGGCGGGATGGTGGCGTCGCAGACCGCGACGGTGAGCGCCGCGCGGGTGGAGAACTTGTAGCCCTGAGACTTGATGCTGTCCAGCACCTCGCTGGTCACGGTGGTGCCGTGCTTCTTGATGCACTTGTCGATGATCTTGGACAGCTGCTTCTTGCCGACCTGGAAATCGACCTCGGGACGCAGCACGTTCTCCGGGATGGTGCGATCCATAAGGCCCAGATCCTGCGGGATGGGATTATTGAAGATGGTGATACCGACGGTGGTGTGGATGACGCCGGTGACCGTCTCCCCGCCTACCTTGCGGGAAACCCGCATGCAAACGGGCTCGTGGAGGTCAAGGCAGCCGGTCTGGTACGCCATCAGCGCTTCATCGGGATTCCGGAAGATGCGCAGCTCATGGGGATTTTCCTCATATTTCTTCTCCCAATCACGAACGCTGGTAAAGACGCCGGGATCCTTTTCAGAATCGGTGCCATAAGCGCGGTCGATGATAGTGGTGAGGTAGTAGGAGCCAAGTACCATATCCTGAGAAGGAACGGCAACGGGACGACCGTCGGAGAGCTTTAAGAGGTTATTGGCGGCAAGCATGAGGAACCGTGCCTCGGCCTGCGCCTCCGCGGAAAGCGGCACATGGACCGCCATCTGGTCACCGTCAAAGTCCGCGTTGAAAGCGGTACATACAAGGGGATGCAGCTTCAAGGCGCGGCCCTCTACCAGAATGGGCTCAAACGCCTGAATGCCAAGGCGGTGCAGCGTAGGCGCACGGTTCATGAGGACAGGGTGATCCTTGATGACCACCTCGAGGGCGTCCCAAACCTCCTTGGGCTCGCCGCGCTCGACCATTTTGCGCGCCTTGCGGATATTTTCAGCGACCTTGAGATCTACAAGGCGCTTCATAACAAAGGGCTTAAAGAGCTCCAGCGCCATCTCCTTGGGAAGGCCGCACTGATACATTTTAAGCTCGGGGCCGACGACAATAACGGAACGTCCGGAATAGTCGACACGCTTACCGAGAAGGTTCTGACGGAAGCGTCCCTGCTTACCCTTCAGCATATCGGAAAGGGACTTGAGGGGGCGGTTATTGGGGCCGGTAACGGGACGCCCGCGGCGGCCGTTATCGATGAGGGCGTCTACCGCTTCCTGCAGCATACGCTTCTCATTGCGAACGATGATGTCCGGCGCCTCCAGCTCCAGGAGCTTCTTGAGGCGGTTGTTGCGGTTGATGACACGGCGATAGAGGTCGTTGAGGTCGCTCGTCGCGAAGCGTCCGCCGTCCAGCTGAACCATAGGGCGGATCTCCGGAGGAATAACGGGCAGCACGTCAAGGATCATCCATTCGGGCTTGTTGCCGGAGAGACGGAAGGCCTCCACCACGTCCAGACGCTTAAGAAGCTTTGCCTTCTTTTGGCCGGTCGCCTTCTCCAGTTCTTCCTTGATCTCCTTGGAAAGCTCCTCGATATCCAGCTGCTGCAGAAGCTTTTTGACGGCTTCCGCACCCATGCCGGCTTCAAATTCATCCTCATAAGCCTCGCGGTACTCGTTGTATTCCCGCTCGGAGAGGAGACTGTATTTTTTAAGATTGGTATTGCCGGGGTCGATCACGATATAGGACGCGAAGTACAGCACCTTCTCCAAAAGACGCGGAGAAAGGTTGAGCAGCAGTCCCATCCGGGAGGAAGTCCCCTTAAAATACCAGATATGGGAGACCGGGGCCGCCAGCTCGATGTGACCCATGCGCTCACGGCGAACCTTGGCGCGGGTGACCTCGACGCCGCAGCGCTCGCAGATCTTGCCCTTGAAGCGAATTCTCTTGTATTTACCGCAGTAGCATTCCCAGTCCTTGGTGGGTCCAAAGATGCGCTCGCAGAACAGGCCGTCCCGCTCGGGCTTCAGGGTGCGGTAGTTGATCGTTTCCGGCTTTTTGACTTCGCCATAGGACCAGGATCGAATGGCTTCCGGAGACGCGAGTCCGATCTTGATAGAATCAAAAGATTTGTTATCCAAATTTCGTCCCCTCCTCAATTAAAAATCAAAGCCGTCTTCCTCGAAGGAACCTTCGTCTTCATCCTCGAATACCGATTCCTCCTGGAACGCTTCCTCTGCCATCTCATCGGCGTGTGCCACGTTGAAGCCGTCCTCCAGGTCGGACGCCTGCTCGACGTTCGCTTCCTCGAAGTAGTCCGTCGCGGCGGGCATACCCATGTTGTCATCCTCGTCAAAGTTCTGCTTCAGGTCGATCTCCTCATGGTCCTTATCCAGTACCTTGACGTCAAGTCCGAGGGACTGGAGCTCCTTGATGAGTACCTTGAAGGATTCGGGGATGCCGGGGGTGGGGATATTGAGGCCCTTCACGATCGCCTCGAAGGTCTTGACACGGCCGACCACGTCGTCCGACTTGACCGTCAGGATCTCCTGCAGGGTATAGGCGGCGCCGTAAGCCTCCAACGCCCAAACCTCCATCTCACCGAAACGCTGACCGCCGAACTGGGCTTTACCACCCAGAGGCTGCTGCGTTACCAGGCTGTAGGGTCCGGTGGAACGGGCGTGGATCTTATCATCAACAAGATGATGGAGCTTGAGATAGTACATGATACCGACGGTAACACGGTTATCAAACTGCTCGCCGGTACGGCCGTCATAGACGACGCTCTTGCCGTCCTCTTCCATTCCCGCAAGCTTGAAGCACTCACGGATGTCTTCCTCGTGCGCGCCGTCAAAGACGGGGGTCATCACATGCCAGCCAAGCTTCTTGGCCGCCATGCCGAGATGGACCTCCAGTACCTGACCGATGTTCATACGGGAAGGTACGCCGAGGGGGTTCAGTACGATATCGAGAGGAGTGCCGTCCTCCAGGAAGGGCATATCCTCCTGCGGCAGGATGCGGGAAACAACGCCCTTGTTGCCGTGGCGTCCCGCCATCTTATCACCGACGGAAATCTTTCTCTTCTGGGCGATATAGCAGCGAACCACCATATTGACGCCGGGAGAAAGCTCGTCGCAATTTTCTGCGGTAAAGACCTTAACGTCTACCACGATGCCGTACTCACCGTGCGGCACCTTGAGGGAGGTATCACGCACCTCTCTCGCCTTTTCACCGAAGATGGCGCGCAGCAGGCGCTCCTCGGCGTTAAGCTCGGTCTCTCCTTTGGGAGTGACCTTGCCGACCAGAATATCACCGGCGCGGACCTCGGCGCCGACATGAATGATACCGCGTTCATCCAGCATGCCCAGAACGTCATCGCCGACGTTGGGAATGTCGCGGGTGATCTCCTCCGGTCCGAGCTTGGTATCTCTCGCTTCAATCTCGTATTCCTCAATGTGGATGGAGGTAAAGAGGTCATCGCGAACCAGCCGCTCATTGATGAGAACGGCGTCCTCGTAGTTGTAGCCCTCCCAGGTCATGAAGCCGATGAGCATATTCTTGCCGAGGGAGACCTCGCCGTCACAGGTGGCGGGGCCGTCCGCCAGCACGTCGCCGACATGGACCTCGTCCCCGAGGCTGACGGTGGGACGCTGGTTGATGCAGGTGCCCTGGTTGGAGCGCAGCAGCTTCACCAGCTCGTAGTTATGACGCTCGTCATCCGCCGTGCGGACCACGATTCGGTCGGCATCCACATAGTCCACCACGCCGTCGTGCTTGGAAACCACCACGACGCCGCAGTCATGCGCCGCCTTATATTCCATACCGGTACCGACAATGGGCGCCTCGGTCTTGATGAGCGGAACGGCCTGACGCTGCATGTTCGCACCCATCAGGGCACGGTTGGCGTCATCGTTCTCCAGGAA
Source organism: Angelakisella sp. (assembly GCA_020025195.1). Classification (GTDB taxonomy): domain Bacteria; phylum Bacillota; class Clostridia; order Oscillospirales; family Ruminococcaceae; genus Angelakisella. The sequence goes on along the minus strand of JAHHSN010000016.1, from coordinate 20,507 downwards.
GGGGATCATCGCGGTCGCGACGGAAACCACCATCTTGGGCGAAACGTCCATATAGTCCACTTTATCGCGCGGGACCTCCTGAATGCTGTCGCGGAAACGGACCGAAACCTTTTCATTCACGAAGCAGCCGTTTTCATCCAGCGGCTCATTGGCCTGAGCGACGATATACTCATCCTCCACATCGGCGGTCATATACTCGACGTAGTCCTGCACGCGGCCGGTCTTTTTATCCACCGGGCGGTAGGGCGCCTCAATAAAGCCGTACTCATTGATGCGGGAGAAGGTGGCAAGGTAGGAAATCAGGCCGATGTTGGGGCCTTCGGGGGTCTCAATGGGGCACATTCTGCCGTAGTGGCTGTAATGCACGTCACGGACCTCGAATCCGGCACGGTCACGGGAAAGACCGCCGGGGCCGAGGGCGGAAAGACGACGCTTGTGGGTCAGCTCCGCCAGAGGGTTGGTCTGGTCCATGAACTGAGAAAGCGGCGAGGAGCCGAAGAATTCCTTGATGGCCGCCACGACCGGGCGGATATTGATGAGCGCCTGCGGGGTGACCGATTCGATGTCCTGCGCCTGAGTGGTCATACGCTCACGGATGACACGCTCCATGCGGGCAAAGCCGATGCGGAACTGGTTCTGCAGCAGCTCGCCGACCGAACGGATGCGGCGGTTGCCGAGATGGTCGATGTCATCGGTGTTGCCGATGTCATAACGCAGGCCGCAGAGATAATTGATGGTGGCGAAAATATCGAATTTACGGATGTTCTTGGGGATGAGCTCATCGGCACGGCGGATGATCTCCTCGCGAAGCTCCTCGCGGTCGGTGAACTGATCCAGAATTTCGGTGAGGACGGAGAAGCGCACCCGCTCACGGATGTCCATCTCTTTGAGCTCCTCCTCGGTAAAGTCGGTGAAATCACGGATATCCACCATACCGTTGGAGAAGATCTTGATCTCGGTCACACCGTCCTCCTCCGCCAACATCTGGGCGGCGGGGGTGAGATCCTCGGTGGTGATATAGACGGTATCGACGCCCTTCGCCTCGAGAAGACGGGCCTTCTCGCGGGTCAGGCGCTCGCCGGCCTCCGCCAGCACCTCGCCGGTGCGGGGGTCCGCAGCGGGACGGGCCAGCGTCTTACCGGTCACGCGGTGAACGATGGAAAGTTTTTTATTGTATTTGTAGCGGCCGACACGGGAAAGATCGTAGCGGCGGGGGTCAAACAGCAGCTGGGCCAGATGCTTGACTGCAGATTCCAGCGTGGGGGGCTCGCCGGGACGGAGCTTGCGATAGACTTCGAGGAGTGCCTCGTCGCCCAACATCTCATTGTCCTTGTTTTCGATGGTCTTGACAAGATACACGTTGCGCCCGAAGAGATCATAGATCTCCTCATCGGTGCCGCGGAAGCCGGAAAGGGCGTTGGTCACGTCGGCGTTGATCTCCTCGGCGGAAACGTCGTCTCTCATGCGGAGCAGCGCGCGGATGAAGGTCGTCACGGGGAGCTTGCGGTTCTTATCGATGCGGACGCTGAAAACGTCAGAGGAATCGGTATCGTATTCCAGCCAGGCGCCGCGGTTGGGGATGATGGTCGCGTCAAACAGCATCTTGCCCGCCGGGTCGTGGTGCATCCCGTAATAAACGCCGGGAGAACGAACCAGCTGGGAAACGATGACGCGCTCGGCGCCGTTGATGATGAAGGTGCCGGCGTCGGTCATCAGCGGGAAATCGCCCATAAAGATGTCCTGTTCCTTCACCTCGCCGGTGACCTTATTGAGCAGGCTCGCCCGAACGCGGAGCGGCGCCGCGTAGTTGACGTCACGCTCTTTGCACTCGAGAAGCGGGTATTTCGGCTTATCGTCGAGCTTGTAGTCAATAAAGTCCAGCACTAGATTGCCTTGATAGTCAGTGATCGAAGAGATATCCTTGAATACGGCTTTGAGGCCCTCGTCAAGGAACCATTGATAGGAATTTTTCTGTACTTCGATGAGATTCGGCATCTCTGCCACTTCATCAATGTGGGCAAAGCTGTGTCTCGTCTTTTTGCCCAGTTTTACAGGCTTGGTATTAACCATTCCGATGTTCCACTCCATTCCATCATTTTTTCGCCATCACATAGACATCAATGACTGAAGAATAATTGTATATTACGCACAGTTTTACGAGAGTATTATCGTAACTTATGCACACTTGACAATCCCGTTTAGTCATAAAAAGCCATTATGATACAGTATATTATTATATTACGACCCGTCCAGAGTGTCAAGCGAAATGCGAAAAAATGTTGCAGAATTTTTGTTTAATTTTCTCAAGATAAAAAAAGGGCAAAGCTCTGGTTTTTTTGCAAAAACCGGCCTCTGCCCTTTTTATTCTTCTCTTTTCCGGGGGTCTTAACGGTAAAACGCGCGCATCGCGAGGTAGGTCATATAGACGTCGGTCTTGGCGACCACCTCAAAGGGCGCGTGCATCGAAAGCACCGGCACGCCGAGGTCAACGGTATCGACATTGTGCTGGGAGACATACTTCGCCACGGTGCCGCCGCCGCCCTGATCCACGCGGCCGAGCTCACCGGTCTGCCAGTGGACCCCGCCCTCGTCCATGATACGGCGGGTGAACGCCATCATCTCGGCGGTCGCGTCGTTGGTGCTGCTCTTGCCGCCGTGGCCGGTGTACTTGGTGACCACCACGCCGTAGTTGATATAGCTGCAGTTGCGGCGCTCGGAAACCTCAGCATACATGGGGTCGTAAGCGGCGTTGACGTCCGCGGAGAAGCAGTGGCTCTTGGCGAGGACATGGCGCACCTCACAGCCCTGCTGCTGGGCAAGGTCCTCGATGAAGTCCTTGAGGAAGAAGGAGTTCATACCGGTGGGGCCGTCGCTGCCGATCTCCTCCTTATCCGCGAAGATGGTAACGGTGGTGTACTCGGGGGATTTCTCATCGATCTCCGCCATGAGGATGGGGTAGGCGCAGACACGGTCGTCGTGGCCGTAGGCGCCGATCATGGAGCGGTCGAGGCCGAGGTCGCGCGCCTTGAAGGCAGGAACGGCACAAAGCTCCGCGGAGAGGAAGTCCTCTTCCCGGATGTTGTATTTTTCAAACAGCAGCTTCGCAATGGCGATCTTGACCCGCTCCTCGCCCTTGTCGTCGCGGAGCATGGCGCTTCCGATGAGGAGGCAAAGCTTTTCGCCCTCGATGCCCTGACTCATCGGCTTTTTCATCTGATCCTGTGCGAGATGCGGCAGAAGATCGTTGACGCAGAAAACGGGATCGCTCTCGTCCTCACCGATGGAGACGGTCAGGGTGCTGCCGTCCCGACGGGCCACAACGCCGTGGAGCGCCAGCGGAATGGTGGTCCACTGGTACTTCTTGATGCCGCCGTAATAATGGGTCCTGAAGAAGGCCTGCTCGCCCTCCTCAAAGAGAGGACAGGGCTTGAGGTCGAGGCGGGGGCTGTCGATGTGGCTGACGCCGATGCGGACGCCCTCGGAAACCGGCTTCCGGCCGATGGTGCAGGCGATAATCGCCTTGCCGCGGTTGTTGACATAGACCTTGTCACCGGGCTTATAGCTCCCCTTGGGGTCAAACTCGGTATAGTTTGCCGCCTTGAGAAGGCCCAGGCTGTAGGTGACCGCCTCGCGCTCGATCTTCGCGTTATCGAGGAAGGTCTTATAGCCCTCGCAGAACTGCTGCGCTTTGGCAAGCTCATCCTCGGAGAGCACTTCGGTCAGGTTGCGGCGCTTCATCAAGAGCTCCTCGCGGAGCTGCTCGCCTTTTGTTTTTTCTGCCATAATAGGGGTCTCCTTTCTTTATGGGTGTTATCACAATTTTAAAAACAAGCGACAGCGCTCCACCTCGTCCTCCAGATGCCGGAGGTCTCCGTCATTCTTTATGACAAAGGCGGAACGGTCGGTATAATAACCATCTGCAAACTGGTGGCTGAGACGAGCCTCTGCCGCCTCCCGCGGGATATGATCCCGTGCCACGATGCGGCGGATCCGCTCTTCCCGCGGCATCACCACCGCAACAATATCGTCGCAGAGCCACTGGGCGCCGCTTTCAAAGAGGGTGGGCGCGTCGAGGATGACCGCACGGGCGCCCGCCGCAAAGTGAGAGTCCATCTCGTCCCGGCACGCCGCAATAATAAAGGGATAGGTGATCTCCCCCAATACGCGGAGCTTTTCCCCGTCGTGAAAAACGATCTCGGCAAGCTTTTTGCGGTCCAGTCCCGCAGAGGTGACGACCTCCCCGCCGTAGGCTTCGCGCAGTTTTTTAAGGCAGGAGGCATCCTCCGCCATCACCCGGTGGGCCACCGCATCGGCGTCCACTGTAAAGACACCCCCCCAGCGGCCCATAAGTCCGCTGACGGTGGATTTTCCGCTCCCGGAGGGGCCGACCAGTCCGATGACCCGTCCGTTCGGTTTTTCTCTCTTTTCCATGGTTCAAAGCTCCACCAAGTCAAACGCCGCCGCGCGGAGCAGCCGGTTATAGACGGCAAGCCCCACGCCCTCCGGCTCCGGTGCGTGGACCAGCACAAAGTGCGCGCCCAGCTTATCCAGCTGACGCAGCACATCAAAGAGCTCCCGCGCCTGACTCTCATAGTCATAGGCGACGCCGTAGGAGATGGTGGGCACCTCCAGATGGTGGATGTCCTCATCAAAGCACATGGCAAAAATGCCGTTCGGGGCACCCTCCTCCTCGGCTTTTTTGGCGACCTCGTTGACATAATTCACATAGTCCCACTGGCTGCCTCTTACCAGACGGAGCTTGGCCGCGGGGCTGTAATGCTTGTACTTCATGCCGGGAGAAAGTACAGGGGCGTCCTCCGGCGGAAGATGGAGGACCGCATCGTCCACCTTGACCTCGCCGCAGACACCGGCGATCTCCTCTGGGGTAACGGCGCCGGGGCGCAGCACCAGAGGCGTCTCGCCCAGAAGCGACACCACGGTGGATTCCACCCCGACGGTGCAGTCCTCCGACTCGACGATGGCGTCCACCAGTCCCCAGAGATCATCCACACAGTGCTGATAGGTGGTAGGGCTGGGGCTGCCGGAGCGGTTGGCAGAGGGCGCCGCAAGGGGGGTATCCGCCGCCTCAATGATGGCTCGGATCACCTCGTTCTGGGGCATCCGCACCGCCACGGTGGCAAGCCCGCCGGTGGTCTCGTCGGGCAGGTTCTCCACCTTCGGCAGGATCATGGTGAGAGGGCCCGGCCAAAAAGCTTCCGCCAGCTTTTTAGCCGCCTCGGGGAAGTCCTTTGCCACGCGGGGGAGCATCGCAAGGTCGGAGATATGGACAATCATGGGGTTGTCCTGCGGTCTCCCCTTGGCAAAATAGACCTCCTTCACCGACTGCGGGTTAAAGGCGTCCGCCGCGAGGCCGTAGACCGTCTCGGTGGGAACTGCCACCAGGCCGCCCCGCTTAAGAATCGCCGCCGCCTGCTCGACCCCTTCCCGATCCTCCTGAGGATCCATAATGGAAATCAGTTCTGTCTTTTTCATTTGCTTTCTCCTGTCCCGAGCCGTTCCGCCTGCTCCCGCGCAAGAAGCGCGTCGGTCAAGGGGTCCAGCTCTCCGTCAAGGATCGCATCCAGCCGGTACAGCGTCAGATCGACGCGGTGATCGGTAACGCGACCCTGCGGATAATTATAGGTTCGGATCCTTCCGCTGCGGTCGCCGCTTCCCACCTGAGACCTTCTGTTTTCGGCGATGGCGGTTTCCTGCTCCGTCCGCTTCTGCTCCAACAGCCGGGAACGAAGCACCTTCATGGCACGATCCTTATTTTTATACTGGCTGCGCTCATCCTGACATTCCACCACCAGCCCGGTGGGCAGATGGGTAATGCGGATGGCGGATTCCGTCTTATTGATATGCTGACCGCCTGCCCCGCTCGCGCGGTAGGTATCGATCTTGAGATCCTTGGGGTCGATTTCGATCTCCACCTCGTCCGCCTCCGGCAGCACCGCCACCGTGACCGCCGAAGTCTGGATCTTTCCCTGAGAATCGGTAACCGGCACACGCTGGACCCGGTGAACGCCGCTCTCAAATTTAAGGCGGGAGTAGACCCCTTCCCCCTCAATGGAGAAGATGATCTCCTTATAACCGCCAAGCTCGGTCTCGTTTACGCTCATGACCTCGTACCGCCAGCCGCGTTTGGCGGCCGCCATGGTGTACATCCGGTAGAGCACCGCCGCAAAAAGCGCCGCCTCCTCCCCGCCCGTTCCGGCGCGGATTTCCATGATGACGCTCTTTTCGTCATTGGGATCATGCGGGAGCAGAAAAAGCTCCATTTCCCGTGTGAGGCGTTCTATTTCCGCCCTTGCCGCAAGAAGCTCCTCCTCCGCCAGCCGGCAGAGCTCCCGGTCGTTCTCCTCCCGGAGGATGGTCTCCGCCTCCCGGACGGTTTCCTCCGCCCTTTGGCAGGCGCTGCCCATCTCCCCCAGAGGCTCCAGCTTCTTATATTCCTTCATCAGCTCCCGGCAGCGCGGCCGATCTGCCGCGACCTCGGGCTGCTGCAAAAGGAGCGCGACCTCCTCAAAGCGGCGCAGGGCTGCCGCCGTTCCTTCCGTCATTCCGTTTCCTCCTGTTGGGCCAAAGTTCGCAGGGAATGAATCCCGGACGCTAAGCCTCCTCGGGACGGATGATCTTTTTGATATGCTTTTCCGCTTTGACGCGCGGGATCATGACCTCATGCCCGCACTGCTGACAGCGGAGCTTAAAGTCCATTCCGCTGCGGGTCACCAAAAACAGATCGCAGCCGCAGGGATGCTTTTTTTTCATTTGCAGGGTATCTCCCACCCGTACATCCATCTGCCGTGACCTCCTTTTTCATATCATTTGGCATTATATTATATCATGAGAACCCCCTGAATGCAAATAAACGACATTCCTTCCAAAAGAATACCTGTCGTTTCCCCTGAATATATATGAAGCATCAGTGCTGAGGAGGAAAAAGACATGGGAAGCTATCTGCCGGAGGGAAACCGGATGTCTCAAAAAGAAAACCTTTATTATCTCCGCTCGGAGGCCACGCTGCGGGAGGCCATGCGGTGCGGCGCCGTTCTGGAGGCGCGGTGTGCGCTCTGCTCGGCTTCTCACGACCTCATCGTCGATCTCGGCTTTTGCCGCGGGCGCATCCCCCGGGAGGAGGGCGCGCTGGGCGTAAAAGAGGGACGGGTACGGGATATCGCGCTGCTTTCCCGGGTCAACAAGCCGGTCTCTTTTATCGTAGAGGAGGTGTCCCGTGACCGGGAGGGCAACCTTGTACCCCTGCTTTCCCGGCGGCGGGCGCAGGAGGCCTGTGTTAAAAACTATGTAAGCCGGCTCACCCCGGGAGACGTCATCCCCGCGCGGGTCACACATCTCGAAAATTTCGGCGCCTTTGTGGACATCGGCTGCGGGGTTCCCTCTCTCATCAGCATCGACCAGATCTCGGTCTCCCGCATCTCCCACCCCCGGGACCGCTTCGCTGTGGGGGAGGAGATCCTCGCCGTCGTGCGGGGACGGGATCTTGACGGGCGGATCATCCTCACCCACAAGGAGCTGCTCGGCACTTGGGAAGAAAACGCCTCGCTCTTTCTGGCCGGGGAAACGGTGGCGGGGGTCGTGCGCAGCGTGGAAAGCTACGGCGTCTTTGTAGAGCTTACCCCCAATCTCGCCGGACTCGCGGAGCCCTTCTCCGGGGTGCAGACGGGGCAGCACGCCAGCGTCTACATCAAAAGCATCCTGCCCGAAAAAATGAAGATCAAGCTCATCATCGTGGATGCCTTTGACGCGCCCTACCGTCCGGAGCCGCTCACCTATTTTATAAAAGGCGGCCATCTGGACTCCTGGCGGTATTCTCCCCAAAACGCCCGTCGGGTCATCGAGACGGTATTTTAAGGGACTCAGGAATCATTTTTCACGCGTCCCCTGCCCCACAGCCCGTTTATAGCCGGAGGTCCTTAATTTAAGACGCCCCCTTTCTTCTGCCGCGGTTTTATTCCTTCCGCAAAACTTTTCGCCAAACGGAAGCAAGGGCGCCCCAAGCCGACGCCCCGCAAGACAGGCTTGGTTCTCCTCCGGTAAAAATTCTCTGAAAAGGGGCAGCGCACTTTAACACGGAAATTTCATGTGCAGAAAAAGGCAAAAAAGTCCGAACAGCCTCCCGGCTGCCGGACTTTTTTTAACAAACGGACGCGCCGAGGCGTCCTCTTTTTCTTTATTCGGGAATGATATTGGAGACCGATCGGAGCGGGATCTTCATGACCTGACCGTTCACCGAAAGGGTGCAGCTGCCGCCCGTTTTAAGCTGGGGGGAACTGAAGATGACAGCGTCAAAGCCGCGCGGCGTGGTATAGCGGAAGATCTCCTCGCCTGCTTCATTCCGCAGGATAATGATGCTGCCCACGCCTCCCAATATCTGTCGGCTGAAGGAGCACTGCTCGGAGCTTTCGTCAAAGGTCATGGCGCGGTTCCAGCCGCAGAGCGCCAGCACCGTGCCGCCGTTTACGCTGCACCGCCCGCCGGACTGCTCGTCATAGCGGAACGCGCCGCCCCCGCGATCGTTCGGGCCATCGATAATGACCAGCCCGCCGTTTATGGTGATGGCGTCGCCGGAATCGATGCCGTCCTCTCCGGAATGGATGCGGAGCGTGCCGCCGTTCACGGTGACGTGCCCGCCGATCTTCTGTTCCGAAGCGATACGACCCGCGCTGATCCCTACGGCGGAGGTGTTAAGCTCCACCGTTCCGCCGTCCACCAGGAAGGAGGCGCTTCTAAGGCCGGTACCGGACTCCTTGATATAAAGGGTGCCCTCCGAGACGGTGACCGCCCGGCGTGCCCGGATGCCGTCATGCGGCCCGGCGCTGATCTTGAGGACGCCGCCGCTCATGCGGCAGGTCTCCCCGCTGTCGACGCCGTGATCCTCCGAGTTAATGGTAAGGATACCGCCGGTGAGATTAACCGAACGCCCCGCCTTGACGCCCACGGCGCTCTGGGGCTCCGGCTCCTCCCCGGGCTCCTTGGGAGCGGTCCCGGAAGACTCCTCCTGCGGCTCCTCGGGAAGGATCGCCGCCGGAAGGGTGCCTGTATTAAGCGTAACGCTACCGCCGGCGAGGGTTACGGTATTTTCCGCCTCGATGCCGTCGCCGCCCGCCTCCACGGTGAGGATCCCGCTCTGGATGAGGACGTTGCCCTTATCCTTGGCAGCGCTGTCGCTCTTGATGCCGTCCTCGCCGCTCTCGATATGGAGCCTTCCCCCCGCGACGATAACCTCCTCCCCGCCACGGATGCCGTCCTTCTGCGCCGTGAGATGATAGTTCCCGCCGGAAATAGCGATTGTTTCCCGGCCGGTCACGGCATTTTGGTACCGACCGGAAACGGTGAGGCTCCCCAACCCGGTCAGAATCAGGTCGCCTTTGGAATAAACAGCGGCGTCCGGCTCAGCATTGGTGCCCGCCAGAAGATACTGCGCGTCATCGGAAATGGTGCTGTCGCTCCCATCCGGGAGATAGAGCACGGTGCGGTCCGCGTTCTGCACATGAATGGCGGGACCGCGGCTGTAATGCAGGGAAACATCACTCAGCACCAGCTGCACCACGCCCTGATTCTGCACATTGATGACGATCTGGGCGTCATCCAGCTTGCCAGTCACAAGGTAGATCCCCGGCTCGGTGATGGTGACCCGCGCCGCGGAGGTCTCCAGAGAGGAGGCGTTGCTGATGAGGGAATCCCCGTTCAGCTGGAGGGTATAGTATTCCTGCTCCTCCCAGCCGCTGTAATCCAGAAGCTCCGCCGGAGCGGCCGAGGACTCCGGAGAGGGCGGTGCCTCCTCGGACGGAGACTTTGTGCCGCACCCCGCCAGAAAAAGGCAGAGCATGAGCGAAACGGCTCCCCAAAAGCGGCGCAGATTCATAACGGTTTCCTCCTTAGGCGGTTTTCGGGGGAGACAGGCCCCCAGTCTATGGCCCTATTATCGCACAGAAAACACCTTCCCGCAAGAGGTCCCGCCGGCTTCGCTGTTTTTCGACGCGACATTCGCTTCTTTCGGTTTGAACAGGCTTCGGCTCTTGTGTTATAATAGGAAAAAACGAAGCTGGGAGGGAAAGACCCCATGTATCATATTCTGGTCTGCGACGACGAAGAAAAGATCCGCGGCATCATCAAAAAATACGCCGTCTTTGAGGGCTATGAGGTCTCGGAGGCGGGCAACGGCATGGAAGCCATCGCGCTCTGCCGGGAAAACTCCTACGATCTCATCATCATGGACGTCATGATGCCCGAGCTGGACGGCTTTTCCGCCTGCCGGGAGATCCGCAAAAACTCCGCCACCCCCATCATCATGCTCTCCGCCCGCGGGGAGGAATATGACCGCATCCACGGCTTTGAGCTGGGCATCGACGATTATGTGGTCAAGCCCTTCTCCCCCAAGGAACTGATGATGCGCGCCGCCGCCATCATCAAGCGCTCCGGCGGGGATGGAAACGATCAGTTCACCTTTGAGGGGCTGACGGTGGACTTTACCGCGCGGCTCGTCTATGTGGACGGGCGCCGCACCGAAATGTCCCCCAAGGAATACGACCTTTTCTTCTATATGGTCAAGAATCACGGCATCGCCCTCACCCGGGAGCGCCTCATCCATGACGTCTGGGGCTATGACTTTTACGGCGATGACCGCACCCTCGATACCCACATCAAGCTGCTGAGAAAAAGCCTTGGCCCGTACAGCCGCTGCATCATCACGCTGAGAGGAGTTGGCTATCGCTTTGAAACCGTCTCAGAAGAAGGCGCCCGCTGAACACCGGGCTCTGCTTTCCCATATCAGCATCCGCTGGCGCCTCATACTCTATTTCGCAATGTTTGTGGCGCTTCTTTTGGTGCTGCTCTGGCTCTTTCAGATTGTCTTTCTGGAAAGCTTTTACAAGTCCATCAAAACCAATTCCATCAAAAATACCGCTACCAGCATCGTGGACAGCATCAACGACGAAAACTTTTACAGTGAACTCAACCGTCTCACCCGTCAGGACGTCATCTGCGTGCATATCATCAATGAGGACGGCGACACCATCTATTCCTCCGGCAACCAGTCCTCCTGCATCCTGCATATGCTGGCGCCGGGGCAGGTGCGGGGCCTCTACCAGAAGGCGGCGGCCGGCGACCGGACGGTGCTGCAGAACTATGAGCTGCGGGAGCTGGGGCCGGGCTTCCAGCGGAAGAACAGCATCCAGACCGCCACCATGGAGCAGATGCTCTACGGCGTGCTCGTTACCCGGGAATCCGGGGAGACCATCATGGTCATGGTGGACGCGACCATCTCCCCTATCAATACCACCGTGGAGACGCTCCGGGCACAGCTGGTGCTCATCACCTTTGTGATGGCGGGCTTTTCGCTCTTTTTGGTCTTTGTGCTGTCCTCGGTCATCGCCAAGCCCCTCATCCGCATCAATGAGAGCGCGAAGCAGCTGGCGACCGGCGACTATGAGACCCACTTTGAGGGCGGCGGCTTCCGGGAGGTGACCGAGCTTGCCGATACGCTCAACTATGCCTCCCGGGAGCTTTCCAAGGTGGAGCACCTTCGGCAGGAGTTTATCTCCAATGTCTCCCACGACCTCCGGACGCCCCTCACCATGATCACCGGCTACGCTGAGGTCATGCGGGATCTCCCCGATGAAAACACCCCGGAAAACGTACAGATCATCATTGATGAGGCCAAGCGTCTCACCACTCTGGTCAACGATATCCTGAACCTTTCCCGTCTGCAGAGCGGCGCACAGACCCCGGACTTTGAGCCCTTCAATCTCACCCGGGTGCTCCGCCGTATTCTGGACCGCTACGCCAAGATGATCCTCCATGAGGGCTACACCGTGGAGCTGGAGGCCTCGGAGGAAGCGGTCGTTCTGGCGGATGAGGTCCGCATGACGCAGGTGCTCTATAATCTCATCAACAACGCCATCAACTATACCGGTGAGGACAAAAAGGTGCTGGTGCGCCAGACCGTACACGGCTCCCGCGTGCGGGTGGACGTCATCGACCACGGCGAGGGCATCGCGCCGGAGAATCTCCCCTATATCTGGGACCGCTACTACAAGGAGGATAAGGCCCACAAGCGCTCCACCGTCGGAAGCGGACTGGGGCTTTCCATTGTAAAGGGCGTTCTGGAAGCGCACCACGCCGCCTACGGGGTGGAAAGCGTTCTCGGCGCGGGCAGCGACTTCTGGTTTGAGCTGGATCTTCTGGAGGAGGAACCGGACGAGGAATAACGGGAATTTTTCTCCTAGTTTTCCCCTCCCCTTCACACAGGCATCACATTCATGCTTTATGATTAAGGCATGGAAAACAAAAGACTTTCCTAGTAGTCTTTTGAATGTTGAGTGAGTTTCTTTTCTCCTCCTTTTCTTCAATATGGTTTTCTTCCCCATAGATGATTCTTTTTCTTCCTCACTCAACGATTCCCGCCCGTGGTTGGCTGCAAACGATCACGCGGCACTTTTTGGAAAAATGAGCGCATCCTCGCCGGATACGCTCATTTTTTATTGCCCACTCTAAAAAAATTCATCTTTTTGTCAAAAGCAAAATGAGAATCATTCTTGACTTTATTCTTATTTCATGTATAATAAAAGTACCGAATAGGAAATTCTTAATCAATCTAACCAAAAGGAGCAACTGATATGAGCTATTATATTTGCGAACATTGCGGAAACATTATCGAAAAGATCCATGACGCGGGCGTGCCCGTTGTCTGCTGCGGTCAGCCTATGACCCTGCTGGTACCCGGCACAGTTGAGGCAGCCCATGAGAAGCATATCCCCGTCGTAACCCGTGAGGGCAACCTCGTTCATGCGGTGGTCGGCTCTGTGGAGCATCCCATGATCCCCGAGCACTTCATTCAGTGGATCGACCTGGAGACCAAGTCCGGCGTACAGCGCAAGCTCCTCAAGGCGGGCGAAGCTCCCAAGGCAGATTTCCTGCTCACCGAGGGCGACGATGTGGTGGCCTGCTACGCTTACTGCAACCTGCATGGTCTCTGGAAAGCGTAAGCCATTTCCCTTAAGCACTAAAAAACGGTATCCTGCTTCTTTGGGCGGGGTACCGTTTTTCTTTTCCCGGGGGCGGGAACGCCGGCGGAGCCGCAGAACCGATAAGGGAGTCAGAGAGCCTTCTCCCGTTTCGGTTCTCCCGCTTTCCGACGCGGGCGAAAGCGCATTGCCGTAAGGCTGCACCGCCCAGGGCGGCGCTTGTTTCGGGGTCTGGCCGCTTACAGCCGCCGGGAAACTCATAAGAAAAGAAAAAACGGCGTCCAAAGGGTTTTTCCCCGGGCGCCGTTCTCTTTTATTTTCCTGAAAGGGTCCTTGCCTTAGTCGTGACGAATCGCTTCCAGAGCGGAAATCTTGACCGCACGGTTGGCGGGGATAAACCCGAAGACCACGCCGACCAGCATTGAAAATGCCATTGCGACGCCAACCAGCCACCACGGAATGACGGAAACCTTTCCGCCCATTCCGAAGCTGAGTCCGATATTGCTGAGCAGCTCTCCCACAGCGCCGACATTGTTCATCAGGTAGCTGAGGAAGGAGCTGAGGCCTACGCCGACAATACCGCCGATCAGTCCGATCATCGCGGATTCGGTGAGGAACATGGTTCGGATATCGTGGATCTCCGCGCCGATGACCTTCATAACGCCGATCTCCTTGGTGCGCTCATAGATGGACATGACCATGGTGTTGGCGATACCGATGGCGGCAACCAGAAGGGAGATCGCCGCAAGGCCGCCCAGCATCGACTGCACCTGATTCAGCTGCTTATTGAAGTTTTCCCGGACATCATCCATGGAGCTGGTCTCAAAGCCCATCGCCTTGATTGCATTCTGAACGTCCGGCACCGCCTGGACGTCGGTACATTTGACCCGCACCTGATTGTAGGTGGGATCCTCCGCCCTCTTGTTGCCGTTCTGCTTGTTGACCTGCTTCACCATCTCTTTCATGTCGTTGATGTTCATGAAGATGCACTCGCTGGTCTCCCAGCCCTTGTTCCAGTCTTCCTTCATGATGCCGGAAATCACCGGGGTAAACTTGATGGGCTTTTCCTTCCCCTGCTCGTCATAGGTGATGGCCACCAGCGACAGCTTATCCTTTAATACATTGACAAAGGGCTTCTGGGGATTGCCCATCGCATCCACGGGATCCCGAAAACCGCCGTTCTTCCGCCGGGTATCCCGGAAACGGTAGGGCAGGCTGGAGCCGAGGACCATGCTGTTCGGCTTGCTGGAGGAGGAAAGATAGGCTCCGTCGGTCAGCTCATAGCCCATCTTTTCCACCGCCTCGGGGTAAACGCCGATCACCTGAAGCCACTCCGCAACGTAACGGCCGTCCTTGCTTTCCAGACGAAGCTCCAAAGGCGCGTTATAATAGGGGGTCGCCAGCTCCACGCCGGAAATACCCTGCATGGAAAGCACCGCTTTGTCATCCAGTTTCAGCTCGCTGCCCTGGTTGCCGTAGTTATAGACCTCGATGAGGGTCAGGTCGCCCCATTCCGAAAGCATCTGCTCCATCGAGGCTTTCGCGCCGATGCCAAGCGATACCATGAGGATGATGGCGCAGACGCCGATCACCACACCGATGATGGTCAGCGCCGTCCTCACCTTTCTTCGCGTCAGGTTCCTAAAGCAGACCGTCAGGATATCAGTAATCCTCATCTTCTTCCACAATCTCCTTCTTCGCGCTGCGCTTCTTAAGGAAAATGACCACGCCCGCCGCTACGACCGCGACGCCCAGTACGATCCAGTACCAGGGGAAGCCGCCCGAGGGCTCTTCCATCATGCCGGGATCCATATCGGGATTGAAGGCCGGCTCCTCAAAGTTTATAGCGGTCGTACTGAAAGGCACCTTGACGGCCTGCTCGTTCATGTTGGTATCCTCATAGGTGATGATGACCTCGCCGGTCACCTCGCCCTCCGCCAGAGCGGTGATGTAGAAATCCGCAGAGGAGGTGGTGCCGGAGGCGAGATTGCCAATGTACTGCTCCTCACCGTCGTTCTTGAGGGCGGGGCAGCTGAGCTTCGCCGAAATGTTATAGACCTCACTGCGGCCCTTATTGACATAGGCCACCGAGAGCGAGCCCTCCTGATTCACAAAGATCTGAGGCTCGATCTCCACACCGGTCACGGTGAAGCGGTCCACCTGCAGGATGGGCATCGAAATGCTCTCCTCGGTGGAGGCGTTCTTGCGGACGTCGTTATCAATGTAATCGTAAGTAAAATTGATGGTCATGGACTCCGACTGCGCGGGAGCGGTCGGCTTGACGGTAACATTGACGGTCTTGGTGATGCTCTTTTCCGGCTCCAGACGCTCCACATAGAAGGTATTGGAGGAGGAGGTCAGCACCATCGTGTCCGCCGGGAGGTTCATGGTGACCATCATGTTTTCCACCGTGATGTCCTTGCTGGTATTGTAGAAGGTCATGGTGACGTTGCGGGTCTCACCGGCTACCAGATCGCCTCCGCCGTAGCTGTAGCTCTTGATGATGACATAGGGCTTGGCCGCGTCGGTGGGCAGTTCCGGCTTCTCCGGCTCGGTGGGGGTCGGCTTGGGGGTAAGGTTCTTGATGGCCGCGGAGATCTTGGCGTTGTAGCTCTTACCGCTCACCAGAAGCTCCAGATTGCCGTCCTGACCGTTATAGGAAAGCCCGGTCAGGGTGATATCATACCCCTCCGCCGTCTTTGTGAGGGTCACCTCGGCCCGTTTATTGCCGCTCGACATCTGCAGGGAACTGCTGCCGGGGGTGGAAACCGCGATATTGGGAACGGTATCGCCCACTTTTACATCACTAAAGATAGAGGCAAAGTCCGCGTCCTTCACCGAGAGGGAGAGGTTGACATAATCACCCGAGACGATCTCGCTGCGGCCGCCCCACTCGGAGGTGTATTTTACATATTTTCGGAGGATCTCCGCCGGGCTGTTGGCCGCTTTTTTATCGGTGTAGTTGACCCAGTTGGAATAGCCGGAGCAGATGACGTCGATCTGGTAGGTATCCACCATCGCCTGATCGCCTGCGGTGGTCTTCTCAACAAAGGTCGCGGAGAAGGTCATCGTCTCCCCCTCGGCCTTGATGGTGCTCCCATTCGCATACACCTTTTTCTCATTGTTGATCATCACGGACTCCAGCTGAAAGCCGCCGGCCGGTTCGACACTGAGAATAAGCTTTTCACCGACAGGGACATCTTTGCCCCCGGTCATTGCCGAAGTAATAGCGGTTTTGTCTTTCGTCGTCGTTACCGTAATGCTTCCGTTTTCGCATTTCTCCACGGAAACATGGGTCGTCCCGCTTTTTTCATTGCCGGTCTCCCCTTCCTTCTTCCCGGACTCTGAGTCACCGGGGGTGTTCGCCGCCACGACCACCGAAGGGGCTTTCTTGTCCGGCTCGGTTCCCACCGCGAAAGCCACGGTGCTGAGCATCAGCATAAGCGCCAAAAACAGCGCAAGCGTTTTCTTAAGTAGTTTCACTGGTTTTTTCCTCCTTGGCTTCCTCGGCCTCTTTGGTTCTGTCTCCAAACCGGAGCGTTTCCGGGATGGCTTCCCGGGGGCGATCCTCCACGCCGGTCACTGCGCCGTCCAGTATGGTGATGATGCGGTCGCAGTATTCGGCCAGAGAACGATCATGGGTGACCAAAATGATGGTGGTGTTCTTTTCCCGGGCAAAACGCAGGAACAGCTGCATCACCTCTTTGGTCGTTTTGGTGTCCAAGTTACCCGTCGGTTCATCCGCAAAGACGACCTCCGGGTCGGTAACAAAGGCACGCGCAATACCGACACGCTGCTGCTGACCGCCGGACATCTCATTGGGACGATGGGTAAGGCGCCCGCCGAGACCGACGGCCTCCAGCATCTCCTTTGCTTTCTTTTCCCGCGTTTTTTTATCCACGCCGCGGAACATGAGCGGGAGCGCCACATTTTCTATGGCGGTCATACCCTGAATCAGGTTGTAGGACTGAAACACAAAGCCGATATGCCGCTGCCGAAACCGCGCGAGCTGCTGCTCATTCATCTTGGAAATGCACTTTCCCCGGATGCGTACCTCGCCGCGGGTCGGTTTTTCCAGCCCCGCCAACTGGTTGAGCAGGGTCGATTTTCCGCTTCCCGAGGTGCCAAGGATGCAGCAGACCTGGCCGGCCTCAATGGTAATATTGATATTCCCCAGCGCCACTACTTTGTCATCGCCGACGCGATAGACCTTTCGCAGGCCGGAGGTCTCGACCATATTCCCCACACTCCGCCTCCTCTCTCCACGTAATTCCTTATGATATCAGTGGAAAAGAATCCACTTTTTACTGCACCGGGAACTTCAAAAAAACTGTATTAGTCCAAGTAGTGCAGTTGTATGGTAACTATACCATTCTCCTCCTCACTTGTCAATTAGCGGGGTACGTTTCCCCTGATTTTATTTGTGAACTTTTTATGACTTCTGGTCTCGTCTTGCCCCGGGGCGGATAATTTGTTATAATTTTCTGGTAACTAACCAGAAGGAGGCTTTTCCATTGGCCGAGATCACGAAATTCTACCGCGAGCAGATGCCCGCCACGCGCTTCATCGGGAAGCGCTATACCGACGCCGACCGCAAAAACGGCTATTTTTACCCGCTCTGGGAGGAGTGGATCACCGAAGGGTGGTTCCGTCCGCTCACCGGCTATTTTAAGGACTGGGACTTTGACGGAAGCGAGGTGCCCATCGGGCTGTACCGTCTGAAGGAGGGTGAGCCCGCCGAGTACTGGATCGGGCGCTTTTTCCCGGCCAATCACAAGGTACCTGAGGGCTACCAATCGCTGGACCTCGCCGCCGGGACGCTGGGTGTCTGCTGGGTGAGGGCCAAGGGACTGGACCTCTATGACGGAGCAAAGCTCTGCCTGCCGCGTCTCACCGAGGAGGGCGCGGAGCTGGCCGCCGACGGGAACGGCGCGTTCTGGTTCTTTGAGCGCTATGAGTTTCCCCGCAGCCGCACCCCCGATGAGGACGGCGCACGCACCCTGGATTACTGCTTCTATCTGGCGCCGTGATCCCTCCAAAATAAGACCCGGCTCTGCCTCACAAAATGGGGCAGGGTCGGTTTTTCTTTTACGGGCAGTTTGGGGCGAAACGGGAGGACTTGGGTCGATTTGTTCCTCATGGGAAGTCATTTTTCTTTCGTACAAGAACAAATCCTTTGCCTTTTCCCCTCGCCTGTGCTAAAATAATAAGGTAAATTTAATCACCAAAGGAGTGACAAACCACATGGAATTCCATGTAAATCACCCGATCCTGTTTGTCATTGCCGGAATCATCATCCTCGCCGTTCTGGCGCAGTCGGTGTTTTTTCTGGTAAAGGCGCTGCGTCGCAGCCGCGAGATCGGCATGGATCAGAAAAAGCTCAAAAAGACGATGCTAACCGCCGGCATTTTCACCATCGCACCCGCCGTTGCCATTGTCATCAGTGTCATCACCCTCGCCAATGATCTCGGCATCCCGCTGCCCTGGCTCCGGCTCAGCGTGGTCGGCTCCCTCTCCTATGAGACCATCGCCGCCACCAACGCCGAAAGCGCTATGGGGCTTGTGTTCGGGCAGGTGACCTCCCTCACCGCCTCGCAGTATGTCACCATCACTTGGGTCATGACCATCTCCATCATGCTCGGCATCTGGCTGGTCCCCCTCATCGGCAAAAAGCTGCAGACTGGCATGATCAGCATGGAGAACAGGGACAAAAAGTGGGGCGACATCTTCTCCTCCGCCATGTTCATCGGTATGATCTCCGCTTTCCTCGGCTATGTGTTCTGCGACTTTGGTTCGGTCTTTCAGGGCGATCTCTCCGGACTCATCCCTGTTCTGGTCATGCTCGTTTCGGCGCTCGTCATGGCGCTCTGCGGGCTCATTATGAAGAAAACCGGCTGGCGCTGGATTCAGGACTACGCGCTGCCCTTAAGCCTCGTCCTCGGTATGGCTTCCGCCATTCCGATCACGAACTGGCTTTCTTAAAGAAAGGGGTGCTTACGTTATGAATTCTACCAAAAGCTATCTTGATTCCGTTCATCACTGCGGGCGCATCTGGAACCTCTCGGTAATGGTTCTGCTGCTGCTCTTCCCCGTGGCGATCTCCCTTATTTTCGGCGCTGTGCCGGATTGGCACGGACTTCTTCTGGGGCTTCTGGCCACCGCGCCCATGTACTGGGCGGTCGGCGCCGTGGAAACCCTCACCTATGTCCCCATGCTGGGCGCCGGCGGCTCCTATCTCTCCTTCGTGACCGGCAACATCAGCAACCTCAAGCTCCCCTGCGCCCTCAACGCGCTGGAGCAGGCGGACGTCAAGGCCAACTCCGAGGAGGGTGAGATTGTCTCCACCGTGGCAATCGCCGTTTCCAGCATCGTCACCACCATCATCATCATTCTGGGCGTCATCCTCATCATCCCGCTGACCCCCGTCCTCAAGGCGCCGGTTCTGGCCCCCGCCTTCGCGCAGATCCTTCCGGCGCTGTTCGGCGGTCTCGGTGTGGTCTTTATCTCCAAGAACGTAAAGATTTCCATCGCTCCGGTCATCCTGATGCTCGTTCTGTTCATCTTTGTCCCCGCGCTCAACGCCGGCACCGTTGGCATCATGGTTCCGGTCGGCGTGGTCTTCACACTCGCCGTCTCCCGCATCATGTATAAAAAAGGACTGTTATAAGGACTATTGTAAGGAGGTAGTTCCATGATCGTACTGTATATCATTCTGGCCGTCCTTGTGCTGCTTCTGGCGGTCATCCTCATCCGTACCGCGGCCTTTAAGCCCAAGGGGGAAATCGCCAAAGATTCCGCCCCGGTGGAATTTGACCGGGATTACGCAGTCAAGACCCTGCAGGCGCTGATCCGCTGCCGCACCGTTTCCTTCGCGGACCACAGCAAGGAGGACGACGCGGAATTTGAGCGGCTCATCGGACTCCTGCCGGAGCTTTTCCCCCATGTCTATGAAAAATGCACCCTGCTGAAGCTGCCCGACCGCGGCCTTCTGTTCCACTGGGAGGGCAAAAAGCACGACGAGGCCGCCGTTCTGATGGCGCACTATGACGTCGTTCCCGTGGAGGAAGAAAACTGGGAGAAACCCCCGTTTGAGGGGATCATCGAGGACGGCATCCTTTGGGGGCGCGGCACCCTCGATACCAAGGTAACCTTTAACGGCGTGCTTTCCGCGGCGAATCACCTCATCGCGAAGGGCTTTACCCCCGAGCAGGACATCTACTTTGCCTTCTCCGGGCAGGAGGAGATCAACGGCATGGGCGCCGTCAATATCGTGAACTGGTTCCGGGAGCATAACGTGAACATCTCTCTCGTGGTGGATGAGGGCGGCGCTGTGGTGGAGGATGTCTTCCCGGGCGTCAAAGAGCCCTGCGCGCTCATCGGCATTGCGGAAAAAGGAATGCTGAATCTGGAATACCGCATGAATTCCGCCGGCGGCCACGCTTCCGCCCCGCTGCCCCACACCCCCGTGGGCACGCTCTCCGCC
The DNA here is from genome assembly GCA_020025195.1 of Angelakisella sp. Taxonomy (GTDB): domain Bacteria; phylum Bacillota; class Clostridia; order Oscillospirales; family Ruminococcaceae; genus Angelakisella. Next base: position 38 of record JAHHSN010000016.1, on the reverse strand, counting down.
GCCTGCTGTCAGGTGGAGAACCACCCCTTCCCCTCTCA